>JAGFJE010000622.1 GCA_024103175.1 Phaeodactylibacter sp. | reverse complement strand
CCCTCCATCGGAGCAAACAAGGCCAGCCTCAGATTGGTTATACACTAAGCTTAGGACAATAACAAAATGATGCATACACTGAATTCAGAAGAATTACGCCGATACGCCCGCCACCTTGCTTTGCCCGAATTTGGCCGGGAAGGCCAGGAAAAAGCCAGCCAGTCAAGCGTCCTGGTTATTGGGGCCGGAGGGCTGGGCAGCCCGATGCTGCTCTATCTGGCCGCCGCCGGGATCGGCAGGATCGGGATCGTCGACTTTGACCGGGTAGACGAGACCAACCTGCAGCGGCAGGTCCTCTATACCATGGAAGATGTCGGAAAGCCCAAGGCAATTACCGCCCGGCAGAAACTGCTGGCCCTCAATCCGCATATTGAAGTCGAGGCCTACGACAAACAGCTGACCAGCGAAAATGCCCTCGATATTATTTCCCGTTACGACATCGTAGCCGACGGAACCGATAATTTCCCAACCCGCTATCTGGTCAACGACGCCTGTGTGCTGGCGGGAAAAGTCAATGTATACGCCTCTATATTTCGCTTTGAAGGACAGGTCTCCGTTTTCAACTACCGGCAGGAAGACGGCAGCCGGGGCCCCAATTACCGGGACCTCTTCCCCGCCCCGCCCCCGGCTGAACTGGTGCCCAATTGTGCCGAAGGGGGTGTCCTGGGCGTCTTGCCCGGCATTATCGGCAGCATGCAGGCCAATGAGGTGATAAAGGTGGCTACCGGGGTTGGCGACCCCCTGAGCGGAAAACTCTTCCTTTTCGACGCCGCCAGCTTTACCACCCGAATACTTAAGGTCCGGAAAGACCCTGATCTCGTGATCGAAAAGCTTATCGATTACGAGCAGTTCTGCGCGCCTCAGCCGAAAACTCCCGTCCGTGAGATCAATGTCCGGGAACTCAAACAAATGATGGACGAAGGGGCCGATTTTCAACTCATCGATGTTCGGGAGCCCTATGAGTATGATATTGCCAACCTGGGAGGCGAACTCATTCCTCCCGATCAGGTCAGAGCGCAGGCCGGGCGCATCGCCAAAGAAAAAAAGGTGGTCCTGCATTGCCGCAGCGGCAAGCGCAGTGCCGACGCCATCCGCGAGCTGCAAAAGCTGCACCCGCACGACAACCTCTACAACCTGGAGGGCGGCATCCTGGCCTGGGCGAGGGAGATCGACCCGGGGATGAAAAGCTATTGAAGGCGGGCGATCAGGATGATCGCGCCACGATGTCTTCCCTTACCGTTTGCGGTATTTCCATAACCAGGCCCGGGCCGTAGGCCTTGGCCGGCGTCTGGAAGCCTGCCGGGGCATTTCCGGCCATTACCTTACCGATAATATTGAGGCTGGCATGGGCAGTCAGGGTATACCCTTCCAGGGTGATCAGGCGGGCGCTGCGGCTTTCGCCGTCTTCATTCCATACCTTACCCCAGATATAGCTTTTTCCCTTTTTTCGTTGTTCTTCTGAAGGCCCGGCGGGCCTTTTTGCAATGCGCCGCTTGACCATATTTCGCACAAAAGAAGTGCGCAACAGCCAGTTGAAATAAGGCTGTAGCCTGATGTAACGATATGATCTCGGATGAACCGAAGTGTAGGTTTCGATATTTGGGATGCCGGTGCTGTAGTAAGCGGTTGAAACGTCACCCCAGGGTATTGTCATACAGAACCGGCGCCGCTCTTCAGTGAACGGCACTTCCATCGTTTTATGCCCCATGGGCGCTCGCTGGATCTTTCCGTCCTTTCTAACCGCCCCGCCTTCTCCCAGGTTTTCGGCCATGGTATTGGCCGTGCCCTGAGAAGGGCGCCCGCTGGAAGAGAAAGCCAATTGCAAATGAGTGGCATCCGGTAGTTTTTCTTTAAGGTAGAGGGCAGTGCAATCGGTGGGCACCACGTCAAAGCCGGCGCCGGGCATCAGCATCACTTCCGCTTCCCGGGCACGCGGCCCCAGGCTGGCCGCCATTTCAAACACGGGGATTTCGCCGGTGATATCCAGATAATGCACTCCATTGCGCAGACATGCTTCCATCATAGGGCGGGCAGTATGGATGAAAGGGCCGGCAGCGTGTAATACAAGCCCGACATCTTCCAGCCCGTTGTCAATGTCCCCGGGGTTCCCCAGCCCGAAAACCCGATAGGCCATGCCCAGTTCATCCGCCAGTTGGCGGGTTTTCTCTTCCGAACGGCCCGCCAGAATGGGCTGCATCCCTTTTTCCTTCGCCAGCTCCGCGATCAGCTTGCCGGTATAGCCGTAGGCGCCGTACAACAGAAATTTTTTCGCCATGTCCGTTTTTGGCGCCTAAGTTAGGCATTACCGGGAACTATCCCATAGGGCAGCTTTTCAGAATAATTCCGGAAACGGCGAAAACATTGGCGTTCAGCCGGTTAACACCTTGCCAACACCTTTCCACATCATATTCACTATCAATTGGTTAGGAACTTCCAGCCATTCCGGGATCTTTTTCCAGCCCCTTATTCGTTCAGCTAATAACACCTTTATTCACTGAAAACCTTTACGCCTATGATCATCAAACTAACTCTGATCCGAAGCAAGCTGGAAGAGCTCCGCCAAAAGAGCGGCGCCATTTTGGAACGGCACTGGCTCAAGATACTGGTAGCCGCCTTTTTCTGTTTTCTGATGCTGGAGCGCAACCTCACCCTGGAGCTGCGCCTGAGCACCACCAAACCTTTTATGGACTTGGGGCAAGAAAGCCCTGCCGGCGCCCAGGGCGCCGCCCTGAAAACTGCTGGGGAAGGAAATGGCAAAGCCGTCTTTATCGCCGATGACTCAGAAAAGCGACAGCGGCAACAAGCTTACGTCGAACGTTTCGCCAAAGTGGCGCAGGCAGAAATGCGAAGGTACGGCATACCGGCCAGCATCAAACTGGCGCAGGGCCTACTGGAAAGCGACGCTGGAAAGAGCCCGATCGCCCGGGAGAACAACAACCATTTCGGGATCAAATGCTTCTCCCGCAATTGCCGAAAAGGCCACTGCCGCAACTTTGAGGATGACAGCCACAAGGATTTCTTCCGGGCCTATCCATCTGCCTGGGAAAGTTTCCGGGCTCACAGCCTTTTTCTGAGAGAGAGCGAACGCTATCAACCGCTGTTTGCCCTGCCAAAAAACGATTACCATGCCTGGGCAACCGGCTTATCGGAAGCGGGCTACGCTACTGACCCGGATTATGCGGAAAAGGTGGTTCGGCTGATCGAGGAACTGGGGTTGCAACGGTTTGACGAGTGAGAGGAGTGTATTAGTGAGGAGTGTATCAGTGCTGTGGTGTATCAGTATTGCAGCAGAGAACGCTGAGGCTCGGGCACGGATACACTGCAACACCAAAACACTACAACTCATACTGTTTGATCTTCCGGTAGAGCGTCCTTTCGGAGATGCCCAGGTCCTGGGCGGCTTCCTTACGCCGGCCGTTGTGTTTTTTTAGCGCTTTCTGGATGAGTTCTTTTTCATTTTCCTCCAGAGAGAGGCTTTCTTCCACTTCTTCCGATGGAGAAAAGCCATCGGGCTCGTCCCGGTGGAGGATAATGGGCCGGTGGCTTTCTTCTTCCTCCTGGCCTTCGTGGTATTCGGAGAGGAAGTCCGTCACATCCTTATGGGGCACAGGGACTTTAGCGCTCTGTTGGCGGGGGGAATTCTCAGGCGCCCGCAGGCTATGAATGTCCTGGGGGTTGGGAACGCGCAGGTCGTTGTTCCGGATGAGTTCGAACACCAGAGCTTTCAGGTCATTGAGGTCGTTTTTCATATCGACCATCAGCTTGTAGAAGATCTCCCTTTCCTGCATGGTGACGCCGTCGTCGTGATTGCTGTTGGCGGACTCGGGGATCATGGGCAGGTT
This sequence comes from Phaeodactylibacter sp., assembly GCA_024103175.1. Classification (GTDB taxonomy): domain Bacteria; phylum Bacteroidota; class Bacteroidia; order Chitinophagales; family Saprospiraceae; genus JACJXW01. Next base: position 9,622 of record JAGFJE010000622.1, on the reverse strand, counting down.
CCGCTTGAGGATCTGCGGCACGTAACGGGACAGTTGCTCGGCGGTGACCAGCTTGTCTTCCGCCAGGACGGAGGCCTGTTCCGCTATATTCTTGAGTTCGCGCACGTTGCCGGGCCAGCTGTAGCTTTCCAGTACCATCTGGGCGCGTTCGTCCAGCTGAATGGGAGTTGTCCGGTACTTCTCGGCGAAGTCGACGGCGAATTTCCGAAAAAGCATATAGATATCCTCAGGGCGGTCGCGAAGGGCAGGAACATTGATCGGAACGGTATTGAGGCGATAGTAGAGGTCTTCGCGGAATTTGCCCTTTTTCACCTGTTCGAAGAGGTCGGCATTGGTAGCGGCAATAATGCGCACATCTGTTTTCTGGACTTTGGAGGCTCCCACCCGGATGAATTCGCCGGTTTCCAGCACCCGCAGCAGAAACGCCTGGGTGTCCAGCGGCATTTCGCCGATCTCATCCAGGAAGATCGTCCCTCCGTCGTAGCTTTCAAAATACCCTTTGCGCTCGCTGGTCGCGCCCGTGAACGCTCCCTTTTCATGGCCGAACAATTCCGAATTGATGGTGCCTTCCGGAATAGCCCCGCAGTTGATCGCGATAAAATTATTATGCTTTCGGGCACTCAAAGCGTGGATGATCTTGGAAAAGACCTCCTTTCCTACTCCGCTCTCTCCCGTGATCAGCACCGACAGGTCGGTATTGGCGACCCGCACAGCCGTCCCCAGGGCCCGGTCCAGCAGAGGGGACCTGCCGATGATCCCAAATCGTTGTTTAATGGCTTGGAGGTTAATTTCCATTACAGTCTCTGATTGTTCGGTTGAGGATAGTAGCCTACTGCTTAAAAAGCCTGAAGGAAAAATTGCAGTATGGTTGGATGGTTAAATTGTTTTTGATGTTCGACTCATAGCCGGAAAGCCCCGGGGTGGTTGTCAAAAAACAATCCAGCAGTATAACCATCTGGCCATTTACCCCTCCGGCCCCTCCACGATCTCTCCCTTCAGGGTGGCGCTGGTCGCCTTATTAATTTTAACATAACAATAGTCCCCAGGCTTGAGCCCTTCCACTTTGGGGAAAACGACCATCTTGTTCTGGGAGTTACGCCCTTTAAAATCCTTGTCGGAACGTTTGGAATCCCCTTCGATCAGCACTTTGAATGCCTTGCCGATATCCTTCAGGTTGTGCTGGAAGGAAACCTGGGTTTGCAGGCGGATAACCTCCTGAAGGCGCCGCTTTTTAACCTTCATCGGAACATCATCCTCGTATTTCCGGGCAGCCAGGGTTCCCGGGCGTTCGGAGTAGTAAAACATATAGGACATGCTGTATCGGGCGAACTCGATCATGCTGAGCGTATCCTGGTGTTCCTCCTCTGTTTCCGTGCAAAAACCGGTAATGATGTCGGAAGAGATGGCGCAGTCCGGAATGACCTCGTAGATGCGGCGCACCTTGTTCATGTACCATTCCCGGCCGTAGGTGCGGTTCATCAGTTCCAGGATGCGGCTGTTGCCCGATTGCACCGGCAGGTGGATGTAGCTGCAGATGTTCTCATACCTGGCAATGGTAAACAGGACCTCGTCGGTAATGTCTTTAGGGTGGGAAGTGGAAAAGCGGACGCGCAGCTCCGGGCTGACTTTAGCCACCATCTCCAGCAGCCGGGCAAAAGTAACCCGCTCTCCGTCCTCCGGGTTTTCCCATTTATAGGAATCGACGTTCTGGCCCAGCAAGGTCACCTCCCGGTAGCCTTTTTCGAAAAGACCGGCCGCTTCCGCCACGATACTAAAGGCGTTGCGGCTGCGTTCGCGCCCCCGGGTAAAAGGCACCACACAGAAAGAACACATATTATCACAGCCCCGCATGATGGAAATGAAGGCGGCCACCCCATTGGAGTCCAGCCGAAGGGGGCTTATATCGGCGTAGGTTTCCTCCCGGGAGAGGAACACATTGATTCCTTTGTCCCCATCCTCAGCAGTGCCGATCAGGCTGGGCAGGTCCCGGTAGGCGTCTGGCCCGACAACCAGGTCGACGAGCTTTTCCTCTTCCAGAAATTTGCTCTTCAGGCGCTCAGCCATACAACCCAATACTCCGACGAGTGTGCCCGGCCGTTGCCCCTTCACTTTATCGAAGATGCGCAGCCGTTTGCGCACGGTTTCTTCCGCTTTCTCCCGGATGGAACAGGTATTGATCAGGATCAGGTCGGCCTCTTCCAGAAAGCGGGTGGGCTGATAGCCCGAATCCGCCAGTATCGACGCAACGATCTCACTGTCGCTGAAATTCATCTGGCAGCCGTAGCTTTCGATGTAGAAGCGCTTGCTGCTCTGCCCGGCGCCTTCCGCCTGCTCCCGGTAAAAAGCCTCTCCCTGGCGGCTTTCGTCTATCTTTTTTTGTATACCTACGAGTGTAGGGTTGTTGTCGTACATTGTACTCTGAAATTTTTTCTGTTTCCCTTGTGCATCGGAGCAAAAAAATGCATCCTGTCTAAAAAGGGGGTGTCTCGGTTGATGGTTCATTAAACCGGGCAGCAAAGATAAGGATTTTAAAGCCCCCGGTGACATTTTGGCAGTCCCTTTTTATATTTATTGAAAACTTCAAAAAAATAAATGATGAAAACGAAGTTCTGGATCATACTCTCCCTCCTGGCCGCACTGAGCCTTGCCTGCCGGGGAAGCCACGAAAGCAGCCCGGATGGCGCCTATGATTACAGCTCCCGCAATGAGGCTCAAATGGCAAAAGAAACCTATGCACAGGATGAAGGCCAGCCGGAAGGCCTCACCCCGGAAAAAAAGGTCATCCGGACAGCCAATATGCGGATGGAAGTGAAGGATTACCAGGAAGCCCTGGCGGCCGTTAAAAACCTGATTGCAGAATACGAGGGGGAACTTACCAGCGAAAACGAACAGCAATACAGCGGGCGCCTGGAAAACACCCTGGTAATCCGGGTATTTCCGCAACGGTTCGATTCCCTGCTGCTCGAATTTGAACAACTGGCCGTGCAGGTGGATTTCAAATCCGTCAATGCCGAAGATGTTACCCGGCAGTATATCGACCTGGAAACCCGCCTGGCTTCCAAGCGGGCCGTGGTGGAACGCTACCGGGAGTTGCTGAAACAGACAAAAAATGTGGAAGAGGTGCTGGCAGTAGAAGAAAACCTGCGCAAGGTGGTGGAAGAGATCGAATCCATTGAAGGGCAGCTGAAGTACCTCAGCCGACAGGTGGATCACAGTACCATCAACCTCACTATCTACGAAAAGGGAAGCCCACTGGCCACCGGCCGTTCCTTCTGGGGGCGCATCGGGGAAGGTTTCACTGATGGCTGGGCACTGCTGAAAGACCTGGCCGTGGGCGTGGTTACTATCTGGCCGATCGTATTGATCCTGGCCTTGTTGATAGTTTGGTTTCTGCGCCGGCGAAGGAGGCGGAAGTAAGGGGTGTTAGTCATCTGTTGCTTGTTGTCCGTTGATCGTTGGCGGCAACCTGAGGCCGCCTAAACCAACAACAGGCAACAAGCAACAGGCGCCCCTATCCTGCTCATCCCATCTTGTTCTTCCCGGCAAACCCCATGACCAGCGGGATGAAGAACAGGACGACGGCAAAAAAGATCAATAGTGAGGCAGAATCGGGAGTCATGGCTTCAGGATTTTTAGTTTTCAATATGAAAACAAAGTATTAAATCCCAGGCCCTTGCAAAGTGATGAAAGTCAGGGGAAACGGTGATTTTTATTAACCCCGGCGCATAATGATGGGTAAAAGTGTAGAAGTGTAAAGGTGCGAATGGCTGGGCAGCCAATTCCTTTAAGTACCTGGACAATTTTAGTTTAACATGGCCTGCTTCGGTAGCAAAGCGTCAGTGTCTTTATTCACTGGGCTCGGAGCAGATTGTTATATGGTTAAATTGTTTCTGTCCAGGCACTTACACTTTTACCCCCTGATTTAAAACTTATAATCCACTCGGGCCGTCAGGTTGCGGGGCGCTTCCATGAGGGCCGGGCGGGTGGTGTATTCGACATTGGCAGTGTTATTCAACAGCAAGGTTAGGCGAATATCTTCCGTGAAATTGTAGCCGGTTCTCAGGTTGAGCAGGGTATAGCCATTGGGGTTATCATCCCGGAAACGCTTCACGCCGGCGAGCAATACCTCGAAGAGGTTGTCGATAGCGACGAGCTGGCTGTTGTAAAAGACCTCTGTACCCAGGAAGAAGCCTTTGTAGCTACCCTCCAGGTCGAATTTAAACAAGTGCCGGGAGCGGTATTTGAGAACGTTGGTAGTCATCTCCGAAGAGCTCTGGGCATTGAACAGCGCCTGTGACCCTTCCGGCGCATCCAGGCCGAACTCATCGAATTTTGGGTCGACGTAGGTATATCCGGTAAGCAGGCTGAGCGGAACCCCCAGGACCTCCCCTCGCCCGGCGATGGTAGCTTCGAAACCCCGGATATTCGTCCCTCCGATATTGACGGACTTAAAGCCCTGGCCGATGAAGTTGAATTCGATCATATCCTGGTACTGCGAAATAAAGCCGGCCAGGTCGACAAAGCCTTCGAAACCGTTGATGCGAAAACCCTGCTTGACCCCCAACTCAGCGCTCCAGCCGGTTTCGGACCCCAGGCTGGGATTCGGCAATACCCGGATAAAACCGGCATTAGTCCTGATGAATTTCTCGGCCACTGTAGGAAACCGGTAACCCTGGCCCCAGGAGGCGCGGAAAAAGGTAGCTTCCCCGACCCGGTAGTTCGCGCCAATTCGGAACACCGGCCGTGATTCCCGTTCTTTGGTAATGGTATCCTGTTTTAACTCGTTATAATAAGCCGGGCTGATGAGCAGGTTATTCTCATAGCGGAAACCGCCGCTCAGGTTGAGCCGATCCAGCAGCTTTTTCTCTACCTGAATGTAGGTAGCGATGTTGCGGGAGGTGTAAGTAGTGTCTCCGTACAATTCGGCAGAGATGGCCGTGCCGGACACTACCGCCCCTGCCGTCACCACCAGTTCAGCCGGCTGAATCTGGCGTTGGAACTGATACTCTCCGTAATACATATCCGAAGAGTTGGATTGGTCCATGTCGTTGTTGTTATCCACATTGTAGAAGCGCCCCTGCAGGCGGTGCCGGTTGCCGCCCTTGTCGTAATAATTGATGAAGGGGTCGATATTGAAACGAATGCGCTCGCGGTTGGAAAAGGTATTGGGCGCGGCAAGGTAAGCGGCGGTGTCCGACTTCCAGTACAGGAAGGCGCCGGTTTCACCGACGTTGAAGTTGCCATTCAGGCCGATCGTCAAGCGGTCGGTCAGCCGGTAGCGGGTACTGATATTGGTACGGCCGAAGCGGCGATAGGCATTCTTTATACCCCCCGCAGGATCGTCGGGGTCCTGGTATCCATTATAGTCATTTTCCCGCAACAGGTATCCCCCCAGAACCAGGTCGAGTTTGCCGATCTTTCGCCGGTGGGCCAGGCTGGCGCCATAGGTATAGGGCGCGCTGTCCCACCACTTGAGGCGTTCGTCTTTGGGAGACATATAGGAGGTATACCAGGCGGCCACCTCCGTTTCCGGTTTGGCCTTGGGGTAAGCGGTGCGCACGTTGATAATGCCATTGAGGGCCGAAGAGCCATACAGAGCCGAGGCCGCCCCTTTCACAACTTCCACTTGAGCGATATTCTCGATGGGCACGTCGTCCCAGTTGGGAAAGCCGGCGTCGGCGGTGAGGATCGGCATGTCGTCAACCATAAGCAGCACGCGGCTGCCGGCCCCCTGAGCATAGCCGGACCCTCCCCGGATGTTGGCCTGGCCGTCGATAATGGTCACCCCGGGAATCTTTTCCAGAGCTTCGTCAATGGTCACTTTACCCGTACTCTTGACCAGGTCCGGCCGCAGCACTTCAAGGGAAACAGTGACCTCACTCAGGGGTTTCTCGAATTTGCCGCTGGTTACCGTTGCCGTTTGCAGGACGGCGGCTTCCACCTCCAGGAAGGCATTCCATTCTAGGGATTGCCCGGCATCCAACCGGACGGTTTTGTTCAGCGGCTGATACCCCACATAGCGGATGGCCAGGCCGTGTTGCCCGGGCTCCAGTTCCAGGCTGTAGGCGCCGTCGAAATCGGTAATGACGCCAATTTCGCCGGAACGGACGGTGGCGGCGATCAGCGGCTCGCCCGTACTCGCATCAACGACCTTACCGTATACGGTGGCTTTTTGTGCAAGGGCAGTTTGAAAACACAGGGCCAAAAGGCAGAGAAATGTAAGAGGTCTGCTCATGTGTAGCGTTTTGCGTTTGAGAATACATTTTACTTCACACGGCCCATAGAGCAATTTCAGAGGGGCGAAAATAGAACAAAATATGGGTTAACCGATAAAATTAACAGAATTTGTAATATCCGGGCTGGATATATTAGGACAATTTTTTACTTTTGCCTTTGCCCTCAATTCATTTTGTCTCCACTATCACGACACCCTGCCCGATAAGCTGGCTTGAATCCTTATTTTTTCCTTTGGGAAAAATGGATCACAAATATTCTATATTGCTTTAACTTTCATGACAACATCATCAAATTATTCAACTATGAAGAAAGTCCTACTCTTCGTTTTGGGGTTGACAGCCTGGAGTTTCACCAATGCTCAGGAAACCACCTGTGACCCCGACCAGTCTGTTCCGGATTCTGTAGTGGTGGCGCCCCTACCCCAGTCGCCAGACCGCCCGGATGGAGGAATCACGGACACGGCCTGCGCTGATGAATACTACAAGTTTGTCTTTACTTTCAATATTCCGGCGACTTATGATACGCCGCTCGGCCCGGCGCCGATCACGAATGTGAGCATTACGCCCGATGGAGCAGTAACAAACCTGCCCGCCTCCTTCGACTACGTCTGCAACCCTCCGAACTGCGTCTTCGAAGCGGAAACCAAGGGGTGTGTAGTGCTCTTCGGCACGGCCACCGATGCGGAAGTAATGGCCCACGACCTCAAAGTGGTCGCCAATGTAGCCATTACCGGCATACCATTGCCGCTGGAACTGACCCTTCCCGATGACCTGGAGGCGGAGAGCCATTATTACCTGGTTGTCAAGCCTGCCGGTTCGGCAAATTGCCTCATGCTGGATACGCGCGAAAGCTTCGCCTCCCAGTTCAGCATCAGCAACCAGCCCAACCCCAGCAGCGGATGGACCCAGGTGACGGTCAATGCCCAAACCGGCGGAACCTTTGACTTTGTGGTCAGCGATATGCTTGGGCAGAAACTACACCGCGAACGGGTGGCCATCCTGCCGGGTGAAAATACCATCGACTACAACGGCAGCCACCTGCCCAACGGCGTCTATCTGTACAGCCTCAGCAACGGCCGGGAAATGGTTTCCCGAAAAATGGCCATCAACCGCCGTTAATGCAGAAAAAGGCCGGCCTGTTTACTACACCCACAGGCTGGCCTTTTTGTAACTATCTCCAAACTTCTAATCCCTTCTGATTTTTGGAGCGAGGCCGTTGTACCACCCTGCAACATTAAGGCTTCGCTCCTACACCCTGATTAGGATGTGGTGCATCCGGAGTATTGCCCCGGATGTTCTCGAATGTTGAACTGCGGGGAGCGGCCAATTGTGGTTATTGGTGAATGGTTACTCGCTTTCGGTTAACCCTCCCGAACGCATAAATTATGCCTATGTCAAAATCCTACTTCCTTTTTTCGTTGATTGTCGCCATTGCATTCAATCTCTCCGTTTCCGCACAATCCGGCTGCCCGGGCTGCGTAGTAGAATTGCCCGGCACTTTGCCGGAAGACACCATCTACCTCAGCAGTGCGGCCGATGGGCAGGTTGGCGTTTATTACGATTCAGACCTCAGCTTCCGCATGCCAAAGACCACTACTCCCGTAAACGCCAGCGACCCGGGCACCCCACCGGGGTTGGCCATCAACCAGATCACCATTACTTCTGTCTCCAACCTTCCCCCCGGCCTGAGCTGGGAGGCCAGCCAGACTGCATTTGATGTATCGGAAGAGACGGACGGCTGCGTTAAGTTCTGCGGCGTCCCGCTGATTCCCGGCTTTTACAATGTGGAAGTGGTGGTCAGTGCAGAGGTCTTTTTCGTCTCCCAGGTTTCTTCCTTCTCTTTTCCCATTATGATCCTGCCGGGAACAAGCGTCACCGAAGGTTTTATACTGGCCAACAACAGCGGCTGCGGAAGCGTGGAGGCCAGTTTTGTCAATAATGTGCCCTCCGGCGGTAATGAGGGCTACTCCTACTTCTGGGATTTTGGCAACGGCAACATGTCGACCAGTGAAAACCCTGTCTCTCAGGTATATGATGAAGCAGGCGTTTATGCTGTCAATTATCAGGCGGTGATCGATACATTCGGGTTCTTACTGACGGAGGTAGTGGTGGAAAGTGTGGAGTGCAATGACCTGTTCAATAACGCGCCCGACCTGCGCATAGAGATCTGGGGCCCCGACGGAGAACGCATTTTCGAAACCCTGGAAGTGGAGAATGCCCAAACGCCCGTCAATTTTATCGTCAACCTCTTTATCGGCGAAGGGAACTATACGCTTCGGGTAATGGACGAAGACAGCGGCATACAGGGCGGCGATGACGAATGCGGCGCCATCAATTTCAACCGCCTTTCCAACGGAGCATTTACCAATGGCGGCCTGCAGGCCCGCCTCAATATCTTTCACCCCGTCGACACCATACGGTCCGTAGATACGGTCCGGGTTTATGAACAACCGGCTCTCCCCCAACTGGAAGGAGATGGGCCGGCCACTCTTTGCCAGGGAGACGCCTATCTGCTGTCGGTAACCAACGGTTATGATTCCGGCCTGCAATGGTATCAGGACAGCCTGCCCCTCATCGAGGTGGAAGGGCCGGAATTGAGCGCCTCGGAAAGCGGCGATTACTGGGTGGCGTATACCAACCCGGATGGCTGCAGCGCTACCTCCGCTGTACAGCGCCTTACCTTCAACCCTCTGCCTGATCCGCCCATATTCCAGAACTTCAATAACCTGCTCACCCTTTACGCCCCGGAAGCCCTGCCAGACGCATATGCGCTGCAATGGTACCGCAACGGCCTCCTCATAGAAGGCGCCAATGAAGCGGATCATTGCATGGAAGTGAGCGGCGCCTACCGGCTCGAAGTTACCGACCTGCTGACGGGCTGCCGTAGCAGCTACGAATTGCAGGCCACTTACAACCCGGCTTTTCCCGGATGCGTGGCCACGGGCGTAGAAGACGAACGCCCACTGGCGCTCAGGGCCTATCCCAACCCAACCGGCGGGCTATTGTACCTGGAAGGCAGGGCGGAATACGGAGCTGTACAGGTGGTGCTCTACAACAGCCAGGGGCAAGTGGTACAAAGCCTGCAAAACAAGGCGGCAGGTGCAACATTCCGGGAAAGCCTGGATATCAGCCATTATCCTCCAGGGGTTTATATACTGGAAGCACGTTCCGGCCAGAGCGTTGCGCACCTGAAAGTGGTTAAACGCTAATTCATTTTTTATCCTCCTAACCCAAGTTCGACCGGTAGACCCCAACTTCGGCAGTTCGGTACCGTCTCTGCGAGCCGGTTAAAATTCGGCGGTTTTTACCCGGAAGAGTTTAGCGAAGACGGGCGGCGTTCGCTTGCCCGAGGAGGGCCCCCGCAAGCGCGAACACCGAACAGCGAA
>JAGFJE010000621.1 GCA_024103175.1 Phaeodactylibacter sp. | reverse complement strand
CAAAGGGTTGCCGTGGAAATTATGCCAGATGCCAACAGTAAAACACAGACAGGCGCCCGTTTTGTTCGAAGCGAATTGTATTCTCCGGAAAACCGGCTTTACTTTAAAAAAGATGGCACATTGAATTTATTCTAAAATAAAAGGGCGGAAATTGAATTAAACCTGGAATTTTTCATAAATTCAACTGTATAAATCAGGACAGTATGAAAAAGAAAACCACTGCTGAAAAGGTGCTTACCATACAAACAGCACTTGCCTATGCCGTTATGATCGGCATCTTTGTCCTCTGTATTTTTCAAATGCCCAAAATCACTTCCTTCTTACAGGAATACGGCGATATGATGAAGGCCGCCTTGCCTGTCCGATAGCCGGAGGGGGGCCAACAGGACCCTAACTGGACTTTGGACGTGCCGACGTCGAAGGCGGAAGGCGGAAGGCGGACACGAGCGAAGCGACTGACGGAGTAAAAGAAGGCGTTGAGCGCCCATTCTGGCCCAAATTCCGACTTCCCACTTTTTAACCGGCTGACCAGACGGTCCCACTTCCGACTTAAAATGGCTGCACGTCCAAAGTCTAGGGCCCTAAGGGTTGGCCACGGCCAGTATCCATCCTGCCACTACCGCCTGCAGGAAGCCATAGCCAAACCAGGTCAGTATCATTTCCAGAGAAACGGTAATAGCGCTAAAGGTAATCCACATGGAAGGCAGCGTGGCCACCAGGGCATAGACTATGCCCAGCTCCAGCCCGCGAAGGATCTTCCCTCCTTTGAACTGTTCTTTAAAGCGGTTCCAGAACCACGCCAGGGCAAAACTGAGGATGAAGGGGTGAAGAAAGAAAAGCAGGGCGCGGTCGTTACCTGGCCAGAAGATGGGGTTGTAGTACTCCTCTACCAGGCCCGGCATGAAATTGATGGTTACGTAAAGGATAAGGTAACTCAGCCCTAATAGAACAAAGCCAGACAATAAGCCGGGAACGAGGATATTTCGCATATCAGATTTTTTTGCGTTTGCCGCCTTGTGCTTCCGAATATTCTGCCCGTGCCCGCCCCTTACCGAACCTGATCATTACTTTATATAGGCCACAATACCCTGCTGTGCATATTGCTGCTTCAGGGTTTCCAGATAGCGCTCAGCGTCCCCTTTGTTGGGGAACGGAGCGATGACCACGCGGTTATTCCCGTCTTTTTTCCAGATATAGACATCGGAAATCCCACGCTGGCGGAGGCGGTTCACAAAGGAAATGGCATTTTCTTCATTAGTGAGGGAGGCCAGCTGTATGGCATATCCGGTAATTCCTGCCGGCAATGCATAGGAGGCTGCACCTATGGCCGCTTGTGAGCTTTCCACCGGGAGGCGGGGCGTAGCCAAAGCCCCGTACTGTGCCGGCTGCCCGTAAGGAGAAGCTCCGGTGGGCGGATTGCCCGACAAGGGGACGGTATTGTCTTCCATTACGATATAGGCTTCGGGAAAGGAGGCGCGGATGCGTTCGAGATATTGTTTTGCCGACACCGGATTATTGTACGGCCCGACTCTCACATAGTAGCGGTTTCCTATTCGCCGGGAATAAACGGTACCGAACGTGGCAGCCATGGAAAACTGCCGGCTGTCGGGCAGTATATCATAAGCTCCCAGCTGTATGGCATAGTTTTCACTCCCGTCGTCCACCCTACCCTGGGTGGCGCCATAGGATGCCGGCGCCCCTGCATAAGGAGACCTAACCGCCAGATCCCTGCTGGTTTCATCCAGGTAAGACACCTGCACATCAGCTGCCTGTACAGGGCCGCCGCCCCACAGCAGAAGCGTATTGATGGTATCTTTGACAAACTGGCCGGAGGAAGCCCTGCCGGAAAGCCGGACGGAAAACAGGGAACGGCTGGTCTTTTCCCGAAAGCGCAGCGTCATCTGGTAGTAGCCGCTGTTTCCCGGGCCGGGCAAAGCTCTGATGGGGCCGATCTTCCTGCCCTCTTCTTCGTATTCCACGACGACCTCACCGGGGGAGAACCAGGCGCCGTTCAGGGTGAAATTGGAGAAGGTGAACCGCACCTCCTTGTCTTCCGGGTCGAGGCGTATCGCACCGGCGGTATTCTCCTGCCCGGCAGGCGCCCCGGCCCGTTTACTCACCTCCAGGCGCTGCACCCTGTCCCAGGCGCTATTGCCTCCGGGCCGGGCTTCGGCCTGCAGGATGAAGGACAACCAGTTGTTGGAACCGGCAGCTTGCGCCGGGCCGGCCACGGGCAGGAAAAACAAAGCAATAAATATGATGGCGAGTTCTTTCATCGGTTTTGGAATTTTTAGTCTATTTAATAAATATAAGACAATAATTTGGTTTATATCCGCAAGTTAACGTAGAATTCGTATAAACTCGCAGCCCGGGCGTCTATTCTGAGGCCCTGGCCCTGTGCCTTTCTGATGGCCTCCCTTTCTTCCGCCTTGGTGGCCACCAGCACGTTGTACATGCCGAGGGCCTGCCCGAATTGCATATCAGAAAGAGAATCGCCGATCATTACCGAGCGCCGGAAGTCTACTTCCGGAAATTCTTCCCGGGCCTGCAGGGCCATCGCCGGGTTGGGCTTACGGCAATTGGGCTCGGCGGCGGCCAGGCCCGGGCAGTGGTAGATGGCGTCTATCCTGCCGCCGGCCGCCTCCACCGCCGCCAGCATCCGGGTATGGATACGCGCCAGGTTTTCTTCGGACATAAGGCCCTTCCCTATGCCCTGCTGGTTGGTGACCACAAATGACCGCCCGGCCCGCTGAGTGAGGCCGGCTATGGCTTCCAGCGCACCCGGCAGCCACTGAAATTCCGGCCACTCCCGCACGTAAGCGCCCGGGAGGCGGCGGTTGATCACTCCGTCGCGGTCGAGGAATAAGGACCAGGATGTGTCAAGGGGAGGAAGGAGCATTTTTGATGTTTGAT
>JAGFJE010000249.1 GCA_024103175.1 Phaeodactylibacter sp. | reverse complement strand
CCGGCCCTTCCTCCACAACGATCTCCACAATGCGCTCATCACACAGGCCGTCGCCGGCATCCAGGGTATCGGCAATGTGCTTGGAAAAAGAGTCGATCTCTTTATTCCATACCGCCGCCACGCCCCCCTGTGCATAACGGGTATTACTCTCTTCCTCAATGGTCTTGCTCAGGGCCGTGATCTTCAGATCGGGCCGCTCTTCAGCAATGTGAATGGCGGTGGCCAGCCCTCCGATGCCCGAACCGATGATTAGAATATCCGTTTTCATGAAGTTCAATTAATTGAGTAGCAGTATTTCATCGCCCCGAAAATTTATCCAACTCAGAGAAACGGCCACTGGCCAATAAAGCCTCGCTAAATTTTCGTGAGCATTTCGTGCTTTTGTGCTTTTGTGGCAAGAAAAAGCCCCAGGGCGCTACTATGGTTCCACTCAAAGATAGAGATAGTTTGATTATTAAACTAACTAAAGCCCGTTAACTTTTGCCTAAATCGGCCTGTTTCAGGTATATTGCCAGATCCGGACAACAATTTAACCGGCTTGAAAAGACGGTACAACCATGAAGATCGCCATTAACACCCGCTTTCTTTTACCGGGCCGGCTCGAGGGGCTGGGAAGGTACACCTATGAGGTGGCGCGCCGCCTGGTGGAAGGCCACCCGGAGCACGAGTTCCTCTTTTTTTTCGACCGCCCCTGCGACGAGCGTTTTTTGTTCGGCAGAAATGTGCAGCCGGTTGTGCTTCCCCCGCCCGCCCGCCACCCGGTACTCTGGCACCTATGGTTCGAATACTCGGTGAGCCGGGCGTTGAAGAAATACCGCCCCGATGTCCTCTTCTCTCCCGACGGGTATCTCTCCCTGCGCGCCCAAACGCCGACGGTGATGGTAGTGCACGACCTGGCCTATGAGCACTTCCCGGAGGCCGTTCCTTTTCTGGTGCGGCGGTACTACCAATACTTCGGCCCCCGCTACTGCCGGCGGGCGGATCACCTGTTGGCCGTTTCCAACTACACCAAAGAAGATGTCCAAAAGCAGTATGGTATCGAAGGCTCCCGGATATCCGTCTGCGGCAATGGCTGCCGGGAAGGGTTTACGCCTTTACCGGAATGGGAACAACGGCAGATTCAACAACAATATTCGGATGGCCGGCCCTACTTCCTCTACGTTGGCGCCGTACACCCCCGCAAGAACGTCCACCGGCTGATCGAAGCCTTCAGCTGGTTCAAACGGCAAACAGGCGCGCCAACCAAATTGCTCATCGCCGGCCGCTTCGCCTGGCAGGCCGGGCCGGTAAAGGAGGCTTTCGAGGGGTCTTCCCATCAGCAGGACATTCGCTTCCTGGGCTTTGTCCCCGATGAAGAGCTGCCGCGGCTGATGGGCGCGGCATTCGGCTTCGTCTACCCCTCCCTCTTCGAGGGCTTCGGCCTGCCCCTGCTGGAGGCCATGCACTGTGATGTGCCCATTATCAGCTCCCGGAGTTCCTCCCTGCCGGAAGTGGCGGGCGAGGCCGCCCTGCTGGTAGACCCCATGGATACGGGGCAGCTGGCGGAGGCGCTGCGGCGGTTGCATGAGCAAGAAGGCCTGCGGCAAAGCCTAATTGTCGCGGGAAGGGAGCAAAAAAAGAAGTTCAGCTGGGACAGGACGGCGGAGGTGGTTTATGAAAGCTTAATCGGGATTGTTTAGAAATATGTGTCTTTAAAAGAAAAAACCTCTATTTCCAGAGGCCGGGCAAATAGCGCCCGTCCTCGCACCTCGGCCGGGTAAAAATTGCGAACAGCGCCATCAAAAACGGCCTTGGGCTCAATGTATTTCCACGCATTTCTTATTTCCGGCTCTCAATCTGCACCCTTATCTCTTCTCCGCCACATCACCACAACCCCCGCCACCCCGATCAAAAACAACACCACCGCGATCAGCTCCGCCTGCGTATACGTGATGCCCAGGTGGGTGTACTCCGGGTTCACCCGGATCTTTTCGATCCAGAAGCGTTCCAGGCCATTGAAGATGAGATAGATGAAGAAAAGCATACCCGGCCAGGCCGCCACCTTGTTGCGGATGCCGAGCAGGATGCCGCCGATCAGGAAAGCCGCTATCGTTTCGTAGACGGGGGTGGGAAAGACCGGCGGGGACAGGCGGTGGTTGTAACGCCCGTCAAAACCTTCGATGGGCGCCCCCTCATTGAGCACGTTGTGGGGGTAATCATAGGCCCACAGCCAGTCGGGCAGGAACCACCACTCCGGCTGCGGGAGGGTATTGACGATACCCCAATCGCCGTCGCCGGCCAGGTGGCAGCCCAGGCGGCCCACGCCATAGGCAATGATAAGGGCCGGCGCCACAGCGTCGAGCACCGGCAGCACGGCGATATTTTTACGGCGCAGGTACCAGGTGACGGCCAGAAAGCCGAAGATGAGGCCGCCGTAAATAGCCAGGCCGCCGCCGGAAAAAATCGTCCCCATCGGGTCGCGCAGCAGGGCGGGAATGTCTTCGATGATGGCAAAAAACTTTGCCCCCACTATTCCGGAAATGGCGGCGATCATGGTAATATCGCCGATGCGGTCGTGCGGGTATACGTCCTTTATTACCACCTTGGGTTGGGGTAGCGCCTTCCGCCTGGCTTCCCAGTAACGCCCCCCGGCAAACAGGGCGGCAAGGGCCAGGCCCGCCCACCAGGAACCTTCCGCAGACAACAGTACCTCGGCGGCGTCCTGCTTGAGGCGCTCCAGTTCCTGTATAGCGTAAAAGCCCTTATACCCCAGCACAAACCCCCAGACGGCGTTGGAGATCAGTTCCCCCCTGCCCGCCGGCTTTCCGTACTCAAACTTTACCTTGGCGGGTTGAAAAACACCCTTCTTCGCGCGGACCTTCAGTTCCCGGTACAGGATCATGGCCGCCGATAGAATCGCCAGCACCAGCAGCAGGCCGAACGTCTTGAAGATCGAAAGCCAGTTGTCGATGGGCGTGCCAACGAGGTCGTGGAAAAGATAGGAAAGGTCGGGGTACATGTTTTGATGTGCGATTTTTGATTTTTGATTTTTGATTTTTGATGTGCGATGTGCGATGTGCGATGTTATCGCGTACGGCTCTGCCATCCGCGAGATCCCCGAAAGGCAAATCAAAAATTCTCAAATCGCAAATCAAACATCAAAAATATTATACGATCACTTCCACCAACTCCGCTTCCACCAGCCCTTTATCGTTGATTCGCCGCAGGTTCACCGGCGCAACCGTATTCAGCAATTCTTCCTGCAGCGGAGTATCGATGCGGATATAGTTTTCCGTAAAGCCCGACATGCGCCCCTTTTCCTTGCTCTGTTCGAAGAGCACCTCCCGGGGCTGTCCCAGGTATTGTTCGTAGAAATGGCGGCGTTTCTTCTCGCTCAGAATGGTGAGCATCTGGTTGCGGCGGCGGCGTTCTTCCATATCCACTTCTCCGCCCATCTCCAGGGCCGGCGTATTGGGCCGCTCGGAATAGGTAAATACGTGCAGGTAGCTGATGTCCAGCTCATTGATGAAGCGGTACGTTTCCAGGAAATCCTCCTCGGTTTCGCCGGGGAAGCCGACGATCACATCCACTCCGATACAGGCGTGGGGCATCAGGCCCTTTATTTTCGCTACTCGTTCGGCGTATAACTCCCGCTGGTAACGGCGGCGCATCTGCCGCAGTTGCTTGTTGTTGCCCGACTGCAGCGGCATGTGGAAGTGAGGCACGAAACGATCCGACTGCGCCACAAACTCGATGATCTCGTCCGTACACAGGTTCGGCTCTATAGAAGAAATGCGGAAGCGGCTGATGCCGTCCACCTTATCCAGTTCGCGGATGAGGTCGATGAAGAGGGCTTCTTTTTTGGGCCTAGCTCCTTCGATGACTTCGGTACCGTTGCCGAAATCTCCGATATTTACACCGGTGAGCACGATCTCTTTAACCCCTCTTTCGGCTATGCTGCGGGCATTGGCCACGACGCTCTCGATGGTGTCGCTGCGGCTGCGCCCCCGGGCCAGCGGAATGGTGCAGAATGTGCACTTGTAATCGCAGCCATCCTGCACTTTCAGGAAGGAGCGGGTGCGGTCGCCAAAGGAAAAAGCATTGACGAAGTCGCGGGCTTCCGATACCTCTCCGGCCCGCACCATCCCCTTGCCCGGCGCTTTGCTCAGCTCGTCCACAAAGTCCAGAATGCGGAACTTTTCGGCGGCGCCCAGCACCAGGTCTACCCCCTCTATTTCGGCAATTTCTTTAGGTTTCAACTGGGCGTAACACCCGACGACGACCACCTTGGCTTGCGGAGCATACTTCAGCGCCCGGCGGACGGCCTGCCGGCACTTGCGGTCGGCAAAGTCCGTCACCGAACAGGTGTTGACGACATAGATGTCGGCGCCGTCCCGAAACCCTACCTCCGTATAGCCGGCGTCCTCAAAGAGGCGGCCGATGGAGGAGGTCTCCGAATAATTCAGCTTACAGCCCAATGTATAGAATGCAACTGTGCGTGGTGTCGCCATTGCCAATGCTTGTCCGTAAAAAA
>JAGFJE010000248.1 GCA_024103175.1 Phaeodactylibacter sp. | reverse complement strand
GGTGCCGCTTGACTATCTCGTTCAGCATCCTGAGTTCTTGTCCTTCCCGTATTTCAACTTCTAACATAAGAGACTTTTCTCTTATAAAAAATTTTTGCTATCACTTGTTTATTTTTTGAAAACCAATAAATAATGATTACAAAAGTAATAATGATTTATAATAACGATTATATTAATAACGACCTGTTGGCCTGAGGTAGCCCTTCCGGCATCCCGGGTTGCTCTCAGCATAAATTAACGATCATAAAGCCTCCCAGGGCCAGTGCCAGCAGATAAACCAGCCAGTACAGTTTGGGGTTGGCCGGATTTTTGCCCCACAACAGTTTCGTCAGCCGGAACATTAGCGGGCGGTGGCGGGCGATCCAGCGGTAAAGGCTGTCTGAGGTTTTTCTGAACAACCCACTGCTTTGGTAGAGGCGGAACAGAAAACCCCAGCGGCGGCCGTAAGTGAAGGTGCGATAGGCCGCCCCCATACCCCGGTAGACATTTCCGTTGGGTTCGATCAGAAAGGCTGCCCGGCGGAACTCCTCCTCCGGTATTGCCGGGAATCGGCCGGCTGCTTCCTGGTACGGCTCATAGTTCACGAACTCCCCCGTCATGATCTTCCAGCGGATCACCCAGTAGTGGCAGAACCCGCATTGCCCGTCCCATATCAGCAGAGGCTTTTCCAACTGCGAAACGTTGTCTTCCGGCAGGCGGGTATAAAGCGCCGGGCCCTTATTTTGATCTTTTATCGCTTTCATATCTACTTATTCCAAGGAAACGACAGCCGGGATGTTCGATTAGATACGCGAATTGGCCGGCCTGGCTCGAACATGAAGGGTTTTTCCGCCTTTTAACAAGTGGATCACTTCCTGCCTGTACCAGTATGAAACCACAAATGAACGGCCATGAAAATCCAACTCGGAGAATTAAAGGTACGCCACGACCGCCGCGAGGAGCGGTTTTATATCTCTTTTGAGGAATACCAGAATGCCGTGCTGGAGTATGAGGAGCGCAAAGATAACCAGCACACCATCCTTGATTTCAGGCACACTTTTGTACCAAAGCCCCTGCGCAACCAGGGCATTGCCACACGAATTGTAACGACTGGCATGGAATATGCCCGCGACAGAGGCCTGAAAGTGAAAGCTACCTGCCCGTTTGTGAAAAGTTTCCTGGGCAAACATGAAGCATATGCGCAGCTGGAAGCCTGAAGATGCGGAAGGCATGCCTCCCGCCATATGTTTGGCCGGAAACACAAAACCGGCCCTTCTCACCAGGTGTTCATAATTGTATATCTCTTCTTTCAAAAAACGCTGAAAATGGCCAACTTACTCACCGACCAGCAAACCGAAACTACCGCCTTGCTTCCCGTTCTGTTCAATCCCAAAAGCATTGCCGTCATCGGTGCTTCACGCGATGAAACCAGCATAAGTTTCGGCATGCTCAAAAACCTGCTCCTGGGCAATTTTAAGGGGCGGCTCTACCCCGTCAACCCCAAAGCGGACAGCATCCTGGGGCTAAAAGTATATGGGTCTGTACTGGATATTGAAGAAGAAGTCGAGCTCGCCTTGATCGCCGTGCCTCGGGAAGTAGTACCGGAGATCCTGGAGGAATGCGGGGAGAAAGGCATCAGAGCCGCCATCATCATTACCGCCGGTTTCAAGGAGATCGGAGAAAAGGGTAAGGAGTTGGAGGAAAAGATCATCGGGATAGCCAAAAGCCATGGCATTACTTTCCTCGGCCCCAATTGCCTGGGCATCATCAATGCTGCTCCCGATGTACAGATGAACGCCACCTTTGCCCGCCGCAAAGCGGAGCGGGGCAATGTATCCTTCTTGTCTCAAAGCGGGGCCGTTGGCGTTTATGGCCTGGAATACGCTGCTGAGAATGGAATTGGCTTCTCGAAATTCGTCTCCCTGGGCAATAAGGCCATGCTCAACGAAAACCATATGCTGAAATTGCTCGCCCGGGACGAGGCGACCAAGGTGATACTCGCCTACCTGGAAAACCTGGAAGAACCGCGGGCTTTTATCGATACGGCTTCCGAAATCACGAGAGGCAAAAAGGCCAAACCCATACTGGCCATCAAATCCGGAAGGAGTGAAAGCGGAAAGCGCGCAGTGGCCTCCCATACGGGGGCGCTCTCCCAGCGCGACGACGTGCTCAACTTCCTCTTCCGGCAGGGTGGCGTCATCCGGGTGAGCAGTATCGAGGAATTGTTCAGCCAGGCGCTCTGCCTCTCCGAACAGCCCATCCCTTCCGGCAGCCGCATGGTGATCGTCAGCAATGCGGGCGGCCCGGCCATCATCGCTGCCGACGAAGCGGAGCGCCTGGGAGCGGAGATCCCCGAGCTGTCGGATGAGCTGAAAGAAAAACTGATGGAAAAGTTACCGGAAACGGTCAGCACCCATAACCCGGTCGACCTGGTGGGCGATGCCGGCGTCGGCCGCTATGAACATGCCCTGCAAACCATCATACAGTCCGGAGAAGCCGACGTCCTCCTCGTCATCTGCACACCCCAGATGATGACAAATATGGAAGAGATCGCCGAAACGGTGGCCCGCCTTGCCGATACGGCCCAGGAAAAAGGAATCACCCTGGCTACTTCTTTTGCTTCATTCGAAGAGGTGGTTATGGAAAAAATGGAACGCATCCTGCGGGCGAAGAAAGTCCCCAACTACCCCTTCGTGGAAAACGCCGTTCAGGCCTGCACTACCGCCATTCGCTTCACCCGGCTGAGCCGAAGGCCCAAAGGGGAACTTTCTACCTTTTCGGTAGACAAGAAAACGGTGGAAGAAGAACTCGGCAAGGCGAAGGATTCCTTCCTCAAAGGGCCGGAAAGCTACCGCATTCTGGAAAGCTATGGCTTCGAAACCGCCTGCCATCGCTTTGTCAAAGACAAAGAAGAAGCCCTGGTAGCAGGCCGGCAGATCGGCTACCCGTTGGCCGCCAGCGTAGTCTCACCCGATATCATCCACAAGTCAGAAACCGGCGGCGTAGCCCTCGATATCGACGATGATGAAGAATTGGCAAAAGCTTATGACAGGATCTTGAAACAGGTGGCGGACAAAAAACCGGATGCAGAGATCGAAGGCGTTTTCCTCCAGGAAATGATAACCGAAGGAGCTGAGCTGATCTTCGGCGTGCAGTATAGCGAACACATGGGGCACCTGCTCATGTTCGGCCTGGGTGGCAAATATGTAGAGATCCTCAAAGACGTCTCTTTCCGCCTCGCCCCGATCACCAGGGAAGACGCCAAAGAAATGATCCGGGAGGTGAAAGCCTATGAAATGATCACGGGCTTCCGCGACATCCCGGCCGCCGACCAGGAGGCTCTGGAAAATTGCCTGCTGCGCCTGTCCCAACTGGTCACCGATTTCCCCGAGATCAGAGAGATCGACCTCAACCCGGTATTCGCCCGGAAAGACGGAGCAGTAGTAGTAGATGCCCGGATCTTGCTGTGAACAGGTAGAAGAAGACAGCCGTTCGAATTTTTCGGTGTTTTCGGGGCGATTCCTGAAGGCAATATCGTTTCAGCTCACGAAGTTGACTACTTCGTCAGACTGTACGATCTCGGCGCCGGCCTCTTTCATCTCCTCGACCGCCGCCGCCACATCTCCCGGTTCCATATTCACACCGCGGCAGCCGTCGATGGCCACATAGGTGTCAAACCCTTCCTTAAGGGCGTCCAGGGTAGTGTATTTGACGCAGACATCGGTCGCCAGGCCGGCGATATAGACTTCTTCCACGCCTTTTTCCCTGAGGTAATCGCTCAGCCCTGTAGGCCGCCGGTGGCCGTTATCGTAGAAACCACTATAACTGTCTATTTCCTTGTCGACGCCCTTCCTGAATACCTTCTCGATGGGCCCCTTGCGCAGGCCATCGACAAATTCGGCGCCTTCGGTCCCCTGCACGCAATGATCGGGCCACAGGGCCTGCTCCAGGCCTTTCAGGTTGATCTTATCCCCCACCTCCTGGCCCTCGTGGTTGGAGGCAAAGCTGAGGTGGCCCGCCGGGTGCCAGTCCTGAGTGGCCACTACCAGCTCAAAGGCATCCATCAGGCGGTTGGCCACGGGGACCACTTCCCGCCCGTTTTCCGCAGGCAGAGCGCCTCCGGGCACAAAATCTTTCTGAATATCCACAAGTATCAGTGCTTTTTGGTGTTGTTCTGCCATGATTATCCTTTTACTTTTGAACGGGTGGCCGCCCGATATGTTTGTCGGGCCAACAAAGGATAAAACTTTACGGATCAGGTATCCTATCTTTGAGCCAATAAAAACATAATGCGGTGAAAGAACCAACCATTAACCTGGGGATATTAAAAGAACCCTTTGCCCTCACTCCGGAACAGATCGCTTTTTACCGGGAAAACCGCTACATCAAATTGAAGCAGGTGTTTCCGCCGGAAATATTGGCCCACTATGCCAAGGTGATCCACGATAAGGTCAGGGAACTGAACACCATGCACCTGCCCATGGAGGAACGCGATACCTACAGCAAGGCATTCCTGCAGGTGATGAACCTCTGGCTGAAAAGCGAGGAGATAAAACGCCTGGTATTCAGCCGCCGCCTGGCGGGCATTGCCGCCGGGCTTATGGAAGTGAGCGGGGTGCGGCTGTACCACGACCAGGCCCTGTTCAAGGAGCCGGGCGGCGGCTTCACGCCCTGGCATGCCGACCAGTACTACTGGCCCCTATCGAATAACAATACCGTCACCGCCTGGATACCCCTGCAGGAAACCCCGCTGGACATGGGGCCGCTGGAATTCAGCGCCCAAAGCCACCGCCTGAACAACGGCCGGGGCCTGAAGATCAGCGATGAGAGCGAACGGCAGATCGCCCGGCTGCTTCAGGACGGAGGCTTCCGGCACGTCGTCGAACCCTTCGAACTGGGTGAGGTGAGCTTTCACTCCGGTTGGCTGTTCCACCGCGCCGGCGCCAATACTACCGCCAACATGCGGCAGGTAATGACCGTGATCTACATGGACAAAGACATGCGCCTGAAAGCGCCGGAAAACGACAACCAGCAGGCAGACCGGGACGCCTGGTGCCCCGGCGCAAACATCGGGGAGGTGATCGATACGCCGCTGAACCCGGTGTTGTTTGAAGGAGTGAAGGAGTGATTGAGTGAAGGAGTGATTGAGTGAAGGAGTGATTACTGGTTCAGGGCTTTCCCTTCCTCAACTCTTTCTGCTGCTGCTCATATTCCTCATCGGACAGCTTGCCGGACTGCCATTGCTTTTGCAGGCGGTTGAGCTGCTCCAGGAGATCGGAAGTTTCAGTTTCGTCAGGATCCATCCAGTCGGTACTGGCGGGGGGTAATTCCCGGGTAAGGCGGTATCCGTTCTGCACAAATCGTTCAAAGGCCGGTTGGATGCGAAGGTAGGAAAGGTCGCCATGCAGCCTGATCCGCTCGGGGTCCTTCAGGCCGAAAGCCACCGCCACATCGAGGTGGGACAGGGCCCTGTCCGCTTCTTCATTGATAGAATAACAACAGGCCAGCAGGAAGTGGGCCTCCGGGTCGTCATATTTGATCTCGATGGCCTTCAGCAGGTTCTCAATAGCAACGTCGTAGTCGTAGTTATTGTAGGCGCTCCTGGCTTTCTCCAGGTATTGTTCATGCTGCCCCTTCAGGATGCGCTTGGGATCGCGGGCCTCCGCTTCCTGCTTCTTGATGATGGCCCGCTCTTCTTCGACAGCGGCACTGTTGTATTTCTCGTCAAAAGTAGCGCGTGGCATCACCGTGAAGGCGATGAAGTCGATAAAACCGATGATAGCCGGTATGCCCGCCAATTCCTCCATTCCCGGAATAATGAAGACGGCCAGAAAGAAAAAGGCCAGGTGGAGGATGCCCAGGTTGCGCTGTTCCAGGTAAAAGCGGTGAGCCCCGAAAATGCCGAAAAGCAGGGCCAGCAAAGCGGCCACCCACTTTTTCTTTCTTCCGCCCCTAGGCGGGCTGGAAGCCGGCCGCTTCTTTTCCGGAGGCCGCCACTCGTATTCCGGCGCTGTAATGCCTTCGTTCGTTATAGCATAGACCGATACTTCCCCCTGTATGTTTTTCAGCTGAAACCCGCCCAGAGGCTTGGCTTTCAGCCTGGGGTGGTTCTTGACGTCATCGTAGGCTTTCCCGGAAATAAAAACACCGCCCGGCACGCAGAGCGACTCAATGCGGGCGGCCACATTCACCCCGTCTCCATATGCTTCCTCTTCACTGAAGGTGATGTCGCCGGTATGAATGCCGACCCGGATCGGCACTTTTGGTTCCTTCTTCAGGGCCTGCTGCAGAGCGACGCCGCATTCCACCGCGGCGGCGGCGCTGGGAAAAATGCTGAGCGTACCATCCCCGTAGTATTGCAGTATCTTTCCGCCGAAACGGTCATGCAA
This sequence comes from Phaeodactylibacter sp., assembly GCA_024103175.1. Classification (GTDB taxonomy): domain Bacteria; phylum Bacteroidota; class Bacteroidia; order Chitinophagales; family Saprospiraceae; genus JACJXW01. The sequence goes on along the minus strand of JAGFJE010000248.1, from coordinate 17,170 downwards.
CCGCTGAAATACTTCACGATGCCGTACCCGCAAACGGTTGGCGAGTTCTTCGTTCTTTTGCATCATGGAGGAATAACCCACAATATCCGTAAACATAATGGCGGCCAGCCGACGCTCTTTACCTTCCATCAGGATAAATTTTAGATGCACCACATTCCTGTAGTGTACAGTAAAAAAACAAAAAAGTGGCTGGAACTTTTTAGTTACCAGCCACTTTTTTGCCTGTATTTCGGTGTAGCAGGCCTTACGGTTGCTGTTCTTCCCGCAGTAAGGTAAACAGATACGCCAGCAATGGCACGGCCACGAGGCTGCCCGGCACATCGGCGGTTGTCATTTCATAACCGAAGAAGGCGATAGCAATGGAGAAAACAAAAACCACAGCCAGGCCTGTGAAAAACAACACCTTCGGGAAGAAGGCTTTATCGAACGGCAGGCTCCGCCAGGAGAAGGCGCTGCTCTGCGTGCCGGCCAGGGCAAGTTTCCTCTGACGGACGGCAAGGCCTCCGAAGATGAGCATCAGCAGGGCCAGGATCATCACGCCCCATTCCGACATGGTGGGGATGTTGGAAGGCGGCGCCGTGGGGCTGACCCGCCCGGTGGCGAAGTCGTAAACTACGCAGACCTGCTCGTTATCGGCCGAAGTAGTGGCCTGCCAGTTGGCGGAGTTGACGCTGCGCTCCCCATTGCTCGGTTGCCAGGAGTCAAAGCCGCCGCAAACGACCGGCTTCCATTCGTAGGCGCCGGCCACGTCTACATTGAAACACCAGATGCCATTGCCCATGGGCGACATGGGCACGTTGGGGTCAAAACCGTTAAACTGGCCCGGTGCGCAAATGGTGGGGTTGAAGCCTGCTTCCACTGCCTCAACTTCCCCGGTGTTGGAATTAAACCGAAAGATGACTTCTCCTCCCTGATGGTTGTACCAGGCATTCGAGCCGCCCGGGTACCAGGTATCGGTAGCGGCATTGTATACCTTGAACTCCTGCCTCCCGATGGCCGTGGGGCCAAAATCATAGGTTAGCTCATATACTCCATCCATGTCCGGGTCTTCCAGTTCGCAGGTGGGGTTGGTATTGCCGAAATCGCAGGGCAGGCCCTGGCTGGCGCGCAGGTAGATCCCCGTGGGCGGGGTGGCGTAGGTTACCCGGCCGGTGGCGGGGTCGTAGGTAACGCAGAACTGTTCATTGTCGGTAGTCGTGGTAACGGACCATTCTCCGGAGTTGACGCTGCGCTCGCCGTTGACCGGCTGCCAGGAGTCAAAGCCGCCGCAAACCGTCGGCTTCCAGGGGTAAGTGCCGGCGGTGGGGACCGTGTAGCACCATGTCGTCCCTCCCGTATTCACCATGGGCGTAGAAGGATTCCATCCGGAGAATTCACCCGGTGCACAGAGGGCGGAGGAAAGGCCGTCTACGGCCTCTACCTGGTAGTTGGCGGTGTTGATCCGGAAAGTCACCGAACCGCCGGAATGGATGAACCAGGCGTCGGCGAACGGTGGATACCACGCATCGGCCGAGCTGTCGTAGATCTTGAAGATCTGCCGGCCCAGGGGGGCGGCGCCAAAATCGAAGGACAGTTCATACACGCCGTCCATATCCGGGTCGGTGAGCTGGCAGGAGGCGCTGGAGTTAAAGAAATCACAAGGCGAAGTGCTGCTTCTCAGATAGAAAGTTTGCGCATTGGCGGCCATGGAAAGGCCCAGAAAGAAGAGCAGATAGAGTAAGCCGTTTCTTTTCATGATTCAGGAATGATTTGTTATTAAGCATAGGTCGTATTGCGAAAGTACTAATTTTTAGGTTATTAGGTGCTAAAACCACAATATTCAGCAGGAAAGCGCCCAGTTTTTCTCACCGCATAAGCATAACTTCTCCGCTTATGATTTCCACCCGCCCGTCCGGCATCACGACTTCGGCATGAAAGACGTATACGCCGGGAGCTGCTTCATTGCCCCGGGCCAGCCCTCCCCAGCCGAGTTCAGGCACTCCACCGGGAATGTTTTCTGCCTGGAACAACAGTGTTCCCCAGCGGCCGAATACCTGAAGTTTCCGAACCTGTGCCCCCGCCCGGGCAGGATAGACGGTAAAATAGTCGTTCTGGCCATCGCCGTTGGGAGAGAATACATTGGGGGTATAAACAAGATCCCGGCGGGCGACAAAGACAGTAATGGCATCCTCCGACCGGCAGCCATTAACGGAGGTGGCCAACAGAGAAAATACTGACGTCGTCAACGGCCTGGCCACTGGCGCCGGGCAGTCCCGGCAGCTCAGATAGCTGTCGGCCGGCCCCTGCCAGGAATAAACCGCCGCCGCCGGGCCGGCATGAACGGAAAGCCGCAGGCTGTCGCCGGCCGTGATCTCGATATCCTCTCCCAAATTTATTTCAAAAACTTCTCCTTCCGGGATGGTAATTTCCCGTTCAATTTCACAGCCTTCACTGTCCTGCGCGGCCAGCCGGTAGTTTCCGGGGGGCAACGGGCCCCATTCCTGGCCTGCGGCAAAGGGCCCGCCATCCAGAGCAAACAGATAGGGAGGGCTGCCGCCGTCCACAGCGGATATCTGAAGAAAACCATCGGCATCTCCAAAACAGGCGGGAGGGGCTACTCCTACATCCAATTTCCTTATTCCTTCCCCTGGCAACACCTCAGTGAGCAGCGAAACAGCACAGCCGGTTCGCAAAAGGAGAGCATCCAGGGTATAACCGCCCGGCTCAGCCACCACTATTGACGGCGAATCGGCAGAAAAACCGGGGCCACTCCATTCTATGGACAGCTGGCCGGGGCTGGTGGAAAAAACGGGCTCGATTTCAACCTGCTCCTCCCGGCAATCCAGGCGGTAGCGGTCTTCCAGCACAACAGCCGGCTGCTCAAGGTCTTCTTCCACCCTGATGCTGTCCGGCCGTTCACAGCCGTTGAGCAGGTTGCGGACGGTAACTACGTACCAGCCGCCGGCGTCGACTTCTGCCACGGCGCCGCCTGAACTGACAGATACAATATTTCCTCCGGCCGTACTCCATTCCAGGGAATAGCCGGCGAGGCCGGCAGAGGCCGTCTCCTGCAACTGCAAAGCCGGCTGATAGCAATTCAGGGTGGTTTCCCCTTCGATCTGCACAGGCGGCAATTCTCTGTTTTCCACCACCAGAACCGTATCTGTATTGATGCATTCCGTATTGATATTGCGCACTTCCAGCACATATTCACCGGCGGCATCCGCCATCCAGCCGGCTGTTGTGGCGCCGCCTATTGCCTGTCCGCCGTAATACCACTGATACGTAATGGTGTCTCCCCGGGCTGAATTACTTCCATCCAGCAGTACAGCGGAGGCCAGGCAATCCAGGCTATCGGTTGCCACTGCCTCCGCAGAGGGGAGGCCCCGGTTGTCGGTTACATTCACTGCTGCCGGCTCGGAAGTACAGCCGTTGCCAACATCGGTAACCACCAGGCTATACAGGCCGGGCAGGCGGACAGTTGGGCCGGGCAGGTTTTCATTGGCCGTATCAATACCCGGTCCGCTCCACAGGAAGGAGGCCTCCGAAGAGGAGGAACTGCCCTGAAGCATAACGGACGGCTCCCGGCAGGTTAGTGCACCGCCTGGCCCGGCGAAAGCTGTCGGCTGATCTGTATTTTGCCGGACTTCTACGGTAGCAGAAGCGGTACATCCGTTTTCCGTATTGAGAACCGTTAAAGTGTACAAGCCGGGTTCGGTAGCCTCTTCCAGGAGAAGCGTGCCGTCGCCGGCCAACCCGGGCCCGGACCACTGATACATAATATTATCGCCCTCCTCCGAACCGGCCCCATCGAGGGCGGCCGACAGCTGAAGGCAGGTCAGCGCCTCCGCCGCCGCAGCGCGGGCAACGGGAGGGACGGTATCAATGGAAACGGCCACTTCATCGGCCGCCGTACACCCGTTGCGGGTATCGGTAATATGAAGCCTGTAAACCCCGGGGCTGTCCACCAGGAGTAACTGCCCGGCGCCCAGAGCTGAACCGCCGGCGTCAATCCAGGTATAGGACAAGCTACTCCCCTGTGCCGAACCGCTGCCATCGAGCTGCGCCTCCGGCCCGGAACAGGAAAGTATTACGTCGGGGCCGGCATCAGCGGCGGGAGGAATGGTGTCAATGGATATCATCACCGTATCCATAGCCGTACAGGAATTGGAGGTGTCAGTGACGGCCAGGATATAACTGCCGGGAACGCCGGCCTGCGGGCTGATCAGATCGGAAGTGAAGCCAGGGCCCGTCCAGGAATAAGTAAAATTCGGGCCGGCGCTGCTGCTGCCGCCGTCGAGCGTAACGCTGGTGTTGGTACAATCCAGGATACCCGGTGGGCCCGCATCCGCAGCCGGATAAACGATATTATTGACTACCGTGGTTGCATCAACCGTTTGACAACCATTGCTTTCACTGGTGGCGGCCAGGACATATGTACCCGGCTCACTTACCGCCTGGCTAGGCGCCGTCCCCAGTAAATTACCGTTCTCATCCCGCCATTCGTATTGGATACCCGCCACGGGCTCCTGCCCTCCCGCCAATTCGACAACCGGGGTGGCGCAGTCCAGCGCCAGATCCGCGCCGGCGCCGGCAGCCGGAGGCAGGGTATCAAGAGGGACATTGAGGGTAACAGTAGAGCGGCATTGGGTCTGGCTGTTTATCACGGTAAAAGTATACTGGCCGGGCTGCGCTACCGTAGCCTCCAGGCCGGTGGAAATCAGCTGCCCGTTGCCGCCCCGCCATTCATAGCCGAATTCCGCGCCCGTACTGGACCCCGCTCCGGATAGGGTTATCTCCGACACTACACAGTCCAGCGTGTCGCTGGCCCGGGCAGATACAGCAGGTAGGCTGGCGTCTTCCGTGACGATAGCAGTGTCAACAGCAGTACATCCATTGATCGTATCGGTAACCAGGAGGGTGTAGGTATCCGGGGCGCAGGTCTCCGGGGCGGCAGTACTGGCCTCCGGCACGGCGCCAGCGGCGCCCGTCCATTGATAGGTGAAAGTGGGGCCGGCAGAAGTGCCGGGGCCGCCCAGGGCCAGGCAGTTGTCGGTGCAGGTGAGCAGGCCTCCCGGGCCGGCGTCGGCGACAGGGCGGGTGGTATTTTCTGTTATTTCCACCTCATCAGCGGCAGTGCATCCGTTGAGGGTATTGGTTACCGCCAGGCGGTAGCGGCCGGGTGTAGAAACGGCCAGGGTGGAGTCATTGCTCACGGTTGCCCCTTCTCTGGCCCAGGTATAGCCCAGCGGTGCGCCGGCATTGCCCGGCGCGTTAGTAAGGATAAGGCCGGGGTTGGTGCAAGTCAGCGCCCGGCCCGGCCCGATTTCGGCAATGGGGGAAAGCGTATCGACGAGTACCTCCACCGCATCACTGGCCGAGCAACCATTCGTGGTGTCGGTGACGAGGAGGGTATATACGCCTCCCTCCGTTGCTGCCTGCTGGCTGGCTGTCCCCAGGGGCGAACCGCCGGGCGCCAGCCACTGGTAAATAATACCGGACCCGGCCGATGAGCCGCTTCCATCCATCATCGCCATTGGGGTATTGCAGTCAATCGTTGGCATAGGCCCGGCGTCTGCCTCAGGGGAAAGAATGTCGAGGAACACTTCCACCACATCCGTCGCCGTACAGCCATTGGCGGTATTGACTACCCCGATGGTATATGCTCCGGGCAGGGAAACCAGGGGGTTCAGTTCGCTGCGGTTGGAAGTGTCAATACCTGGGCCCGCCCAGGAGAAAGTAAAACCCGGGCCGGCAGAAGACCCAGTGCCATCGAGCCTCACGGCATCCTGCCGGCAGTTGATCGTCCGGCTATTTCCCGCCTCGGCCACCGGTAAACTGTTGTCGGTGAATACCATCACCGTATCGGAAACAACACAGGTGCTGCCAGCCGTAGAAACGGCCAGTATGTACAGCCCGGAAATACCGACCTCAGGCGTGGGGCTGTTGCGGTTGGCGCTGTCTATCCCGGGCCCGCTCCACACATACAGCAGGCTGTCGCCCGTATTGTTGCCGATCATTACCATGGGCTCATCACAGGTTATCTCCTGATCAGGGCCGGCATCGGCAGGAGGAAGGGGGGTAAAAGCCAGCACAATGGTGTCGGTAGCCGAAGGGCAACCAGCAGCAGCGGGCAGAGCGGAAAATACGAGCATGGCCTGGCCTGAAGACAGGTCATTACTGCCAGGGGTATATACTGCATCGGGATTGGAGGGGTCGTCAAAGGCGCCATCGCCAGTGCTCGCCCAGAAGGTAGAATCTATGCCTCCTGAAATGGTGGCGGACAGGTTGGCCCGCTCCCCTTCACAAAGGACCAGCCTTTCACCGGCATCGGCGGAAGGGGCGGCCACTATCGTAATGGTTTGGGTATATTCCGCCTGATTGCCACAGCCATCGATATAGGCCCAGGTGCGGGTTATGGTTTCCGGATCGCTCATACCGCCGGAGGTTTCCGTTCCCATTACACTGCCTGTGCCGTCGCAATTATCCGTCCAGGTAAGCGCCTCCATGGGCGGCAGCTCCCCCTCACAAACGGTAATGTCTTCGGGAGGATCTGCCAACACGGGGGGTGTGGTATCCTGTACGGTAATCACCTGGGTCAGGCTCACCGAATTGCCGCAGGCGTCCATAGCGGACCAGGTGCGGTGGATCTGATAAGGGCAGCCGCTGCCAACGATGGTTTCTCCTTCATATACTAAAGTGGGAGTAGAACAATCATCACTGGCCGTAGCATCGGCGGCAGAGGCAGGCGGAATGCTATTGCAATCGAAAGTACCATCCGGAGGGATCATTAATACCGGAGGGCTGTCATCCGTAATCGTGATAACCTGAGTGGCGGTGGTGGTGTTGCCGGAGCAATCCGTCACCGTCCAGGTGCGGATCATCTCCCCTGCCCCGCAGGCATTCAGGCCGCTGAGGCCGTCCGCCGGCATGCCGGTGGAAACAACATTGCCGTCACAATCATCAAAGGCGGCAAGGGGCATTGGGGGCGGCAGGTTGTTACAATTCACCGTCACGTCTGCCGGAACTGGCCCATCGATGGTGGGTGGGGCGGCGTCTATCAGCGTGATCACCTGGGAGGCGGTAGTGGTATTTCCGGAGCAATCCGTGACGGCCCAGGTGCGGACCACCTCCCCTGTCCCGCAGGCGCCCAGGCCACTGAAGTCGTCTGACGGCATGCCGGTGGAGAAAACCGTGCCATCGCAGAGGTCAAAGGCGGCCAGGGGGGCGGGAGGCGGCATGTCGTTGCAGCTTACCTGCACATCAGGCGGTATCGGATCCAGGATGGACGGCGCTTCCAGGTCGACGATGGTAATGGTTTGAGTAGCTACGGCGGTATTGCCGGAGCAGTCCGTCACCGTCCAGCTGCGCAGTATGCTCCCCGTCCCACAGGCGTCCAGCCCGCTGAGGCCGTCCTGGGGCATGTCTGTCAGGACGACGTTGGGATCGCAATCATCGAAAGCCGACAAAGGAGCGGCCGGCGGAACTGCGCCGCTGCAGTCGACAACAATATCGGGAGGAACTGCCTGGGTGATCACCGGCGGCACGGCATCGGTTAAGGTAATGGTTTGCGAGACGGTTGCGTCATTACCCGAACAGTCCGTTGCCGTCCAGGTACGAATGATGGCGCCCAGCCCACAGGCGTTCAGCCCGCTGGCATCATCCACCGGCAGGCCGGTGGTGGTGACATTGGGATCGCAATTGTCGGAAGCCGACAAAGGCTGGGCCGGCGGAAGAGGGCTCCCGCAACTGAGGCTCACATTGGCCGGCGGGTTGCTGATGGCAGGCGGCTGGTTGTCTGCCACGTTTATGGTTTGGGCGGTGGTGGCGGTATTGCCGGAACAATCACTCACCGTCCAGGTGCGCAAGACGACTCCTGTGCCGCAGGGGCCCAGGCCGCTCAGGTCGTCCACCGGGGGGCCGGTAGACACTACGCCGGCGTCACAGCCATCGGAAGCGGCAAGCGGTGCTCCGGCGGGAATAGCGCCGCAGCCTACCGTAATGCCCCCCGGCGCCGGGCCATTGATCACCGGCGGCGCCACATCCTGAACGGTGATCGCCTGGGTAACGGCGGTGGTGTTGCCGGAGCAGTCGGCTACCGTCCAGGTACGGATAATGACGCCTACGCCGCAGGCATTGAGCCCGCTGGCATCATCCACCGGCAGGCCGGTAGTGGTTACGGCGGCGTCGCAGTCATCGGTGGCGGGCAGCGGGGAAGGCGGAGGGATGGCGCCGCAGCCCACCGTGATATTGGCCGGCGGGGCTCCGGTGATCACGGGGGGGGCATTATCCTGCAGGGTGATGGACTGGGTGGCGGTGGTGGTGTTGCCGGAGCAGTCGGCTGCCGTCCAGGTGCGGAGCAGTACGCCCACGCCGCAGGCGTTCAGGCCGCTGGCATCGTCTGCCGGCGGGCCGGTGGAGGCAACGGCGGCGTCGCAGGCATCAGAGGCGGGCAGGGGCGCCCCGGGAGGGAGGGCGTCACAGCCGACGGTAATGGGCCCCGGCACGCCGCTGATGGAGGGAGGCGTATTATCGATCAACGTTATGGTTTGGGTGGCGGTGGCCGTATTGCCGGCGCCGTCGGTTGCCGTCCAGGTACGTACAACGGCGCCCAGGCCGCAGGCATTCAGCCCGCTGTTGTTATCTGCGGGCGCGCCGGTGAACTGGGTGCAGTTGACGTCACAGCCGTCATCGGCGGCCAGAGGCGCTCCGGCAGGCAGGGGATCGCCGCAGGTTACGGTAGTATTGGCGGGAACAGGGCCGGTGATGACGGGAGGCGTGACATCCGCCCCGCCGGTATTTCCCGTAGTGGAGCAACTGTTGAACCCGAACGGCCCGGCCAGTTGCATCCCGCCGGTGACGGTGATGAAACGGTTCTGATTGTCGGCGGGGTTGGTGCAGGGAGCGCCGAATCCGTCGAATTCCCAACCGCCGGGGCCGTTAAGGAATTTGTATTGGTAGGCGCCGGGGGGGACATTGCAGAAGGATATCTCCCACAGGCCGCCGCCGATGTCGCACATCGGCAGGGGCGTCCAGTTCGGCAACCCGATGGTGGAAAAAAAGCTGGCGGCCAGGTATACGCCGGAGGGATTGACGCCGACGCCGCTCATGTCTACCCGAAAGGTGATTTTGTCCATCATCATCCTGGCTTCCCCATCAGGAGCAGCCACACCCGGAATGGCGGCATTCAAAAATAAGAAGATCAGGTAAGAAGCCGATATTGCTTTTCGTAAGGTTGCAGCATTCATGTGAGCAGAGCATTTTCCACAAATCTGCTTAAAAATAATTCTCCCGGCCGGCAGATCATAATTCAGGGAGGAATAAACCGCCGCCAACAGGGCGCAAATTATATTTTGAAACTTCCGGGTGGGGAACATCGGAAAAAAACAGGCCGCCGGCCTTCTTTCCCGCTCCTTTTTTTCATCTTTGCCTAAAGACCGAAACCATGGCGCGCAGAAAGAAAAAGCAGGCAAAACCAGAAGGCCTTTTTTCCCGGCTCAAAGGCCGGCTGGCCAACCGTTCGCCCATTCTGCTATTCTGCCTGGGCCTGGCCCTCATCATGGCCGTGTACTTCTGGTTCTACCATCAGGATTTTTTCAATACTTACATCTACCTGCCGGTAGTGCACTTCTACGCCGACTGGGGCAGCCGCCTGCTGGCCCTGCTGGGGCAGGGCGCCACCAACACAGGGCCCCTTATCTCTAATTCCGAATTTTCCATCAACATCGGCAAGGGCTGCGACGCCCTGACACCCACCGTCCTCTTCCTGGCGGCAGTGCTGATCTTTCCCATCGGTTTCCGGGCCAAATGGCCTGCCCTGCTGCTGGCGCCTTTGGGCATCGCACTGCTCAATTTTCTGCGCATCATCAGCCTTTTCCTCATCGGCATCTATGCGCCTTCCTTTTTCGAACTGGCCCACATCGAGATCTGGCAGGCCGTTTTCATCGCCGCCTGCTTCCTGGCCTGGGTGTACTGGCTGAGCCGGGCGACAAAAAAGACAACCGCGCAGTATGGATCATAAGTTAAAACTGCTGCTCAGCTTCGGGGGTAAGCTTTTCCTCTACTACATCGGCCTGATGATCCTGACGCTGGCGACGGGTTTTGCCGTCCTGTTTCTTAATTGGCATTGTGGCTGCGCCGAGGCGCTATGGGGCGATGCCTCCGTGGTGGCGCAGATCAACTGCGTGGGCCAGAAAGCCGGAAAGGACACTTACGATGCCGAGGTAGAATACCGCCTTATCGACAAAGCGGAGCTGGAGCGCCTGACAGAACAGGCCCGCCGCACCGGCCAGGCCAATGTGCAACTGGACGTCTTCGGCTGGTCGTACAACTTCATGCGCATTGAGTTCTTTCCCCTGCTTTTCCTCATATCGTTAATACTCGCCTACCCGGCCTCCTGGCGCTACCGGCTGAAGTCGCTGCTCATCGCCCTGCTGCTGTTCATCCCGCTGTCCTTTATTCTGCTGTACGCCAAGTTCCTCTATCAGATGCACCTCGACACCACCGTCTTCAGCCACTATCAGTTGCCCGGCTTCTGGGCCAGCTTCATGCGCTACCTTTCCCTGTCGCTGGCGGAGGCCCGTTTCATCTTCATCCTGCTGCTGTGGGGCGTGGTGATGGTGCGATGGGAGGATGTGCGGGCGATGGTTTAAATGCTTATATTTGTAAAAAACCACAACAGAGGAATAACCAACTTACAAAACCGCTTCGAAGGCCTCCACCAACCTGCCCACATCTCTCTCGTCGTTGAACACATGGCAGGCGATGCGCACCGCGCTGCCCCTTAAAGAGACATAAACCTTCCGCTTCTGAAAAGCTCCTTTCATCTTTTCCAGATCTATTCCTTCCGGCAGGCGGACTCCTACGAGATGGTGCGCCCGCTCCGTCTCCGCCTCTACCCGGCAGCCCAGTTCAGCCAGCCGCTGAAGCGGCGCCCGCATCAGCTCCCGGCAGTAGGCCTGGATCTCGGGTACGCCCCATTCCAAAAGTTGTTGCATGGCGCGCAGCTGCATGGGCGCCAGGATGAAATTGCTCTGTTCGCCTACCGAGTAGCGGCCTGCCAGGGGGCGGTATTGCGGCTGGTAGTCCACCAGCCCCTTGAAATCTTCACTGTGCAGGCGGTTGATCCAGTTCTCTTCGATGGGGATGCCGTTATCGAAAACAGGCCCGAAATAAGCCAGGCCGATGCTGTAAGGCCCCAACAGCCATTTATACCCGGCACAGATGAGGGCGTCGGGCTGCACCTCCTGCACGTCGAACGGCAGGGCGCCCACCGATTGGGTGCCGTCCACCACCAGCCAGGCGCCGGCCTCGGCGGCCCGCTGCCGGATGGCCTTCAGGTTGAACAGGGCGCCATCGGCCCAGTGGACGTTGCCCAGGGCAACCAAAGCCGTGCGCTCGTTGATAGCCTCCAAAATGCGTTCGTTCCACAACCGGCTGGGGGGCTGTCCCTGCGGGGCAGAAACGATGCGCAGCTCCCCGCCCCGTTCTTCCGCCAGCCGCCGCCAGGGGTAATAGTTGCTGGGAAACTGCTCCTCCACCAATACGATGTTGCCGCCTGGCTTCAGTTTCAGGTTGCGGGCGGCAGTAGCCAGCCCGTAGGAAGCAGACGGGATCACCGCGATGCGCTCCGGCTCTGCGGCGTTCACCAACCGGGCGAAGGCCGCCCTGAGTTGCCGTACCGGCTCGAAAAACTGAGGTATTCCAATCTCATGAGGCCGGCTTTTCATCCGTACGCCCTCATATCCGGCCTGCTCTACGCTTTTCAGCTGGGGCGACATGTAGGCGCAGTTGAGGTAGGCGACATCTTCGGGGAGGGAAAAGAGATGTTTCTGGCAGTGAAGCATAGACTTTTTTTTAATAGTACGGCTGTTTTGATTGGAAAGGCAGCCTGTTCAGTACGGAATGCTCTGAGGGGCGGTGGACGGCAGGTGGGAGTGTTTTTTTTGGCCGGTTCTGCTCCTGGCAGCCGGCCAAAAAAAGCACTCAAAAGATCAAAAGAAGAAGGCGCCGGTGACGTTGACGCGCTTCGACTTGCCGTCACCTGCGAACAAACTGGCATTGAGTACGAACATGTCGAAGGGGCTGAACCACAGCCCCCCGCCGTAGGCGTAATGCCAGGTATCGGATTCTTCCTCTTCCACCCACACCCTGCCGTGGTCGAACCCGGCGGTAATGCCCAGAGAGAAGGGGATGGTGGAATTGGAGGAACTGAGCAGCTTCAGGCGCAGGTCGATGTTCTGATAGAAGGCGGTAGTGCCGATGAAGCGGTTGCGGCGAAAACCGCGGAAGTTGGCGTCCGGCCCCGGGCCGCTGAGCATAGCGCCCTGGTAAAATTCGTACTGTTCATTGAAGCGGTGTTGCACCCCCACCCGGGTGGCGAAGACCAGGTTGCGGGCGCGGTCCAGGTTCTGGTAGGCCGTCAGGGAAGCGTTAATGTAGGGGAAGCTCTTGTCTTCCCCTCCCATCTGATGCTTGTACCCGGCGTCCAGGAACAGGCCGATACCACGGGAAGGCAGAGCCGGGTTGTCGACATTGCGGTAGTCGAGCACCATCTGTGCGCCCAGAAATTTCTGCCCATCGAAAAAGCCTTCATAAAAATCATCGCCGACTTCATCGATAAAGCGCCCTTCTGTACGCTCTATCCGAATGGACTCATAGGTGGGCCCTATGGAGAAACGCGACTGGCTGTTGAGGCGGCGCATCAGCAGAGGGGAGGCCCGGTAAAGGCGCTGGCGAACCCGGTTAAAGTCCAGTCCTCCGTCATCGACCTCGGCTTCCGGATTGATGGTCTCATTGCCCAGCCCGTAGTAGTTTATGGAATACAAGGAAGTCTGCACCGTCCCCGTCAGGCCAAACTCCCACTTGCCGAACAGGTCGATGAACTCACCGGTATAATCGGCCACAAAACCTCCGGTGGCCAGTGCATAATTCACCCTCAGGTTGTGCTGAGAAGCATAGGGAGATTTCTTGAACCCATAGGCGGTATACTGCCCGAACAGCCCCAGCAGCGGCCCGTCGTCGGGGTTGAAACCGGCCGAAGGCAGAATGCTGGAGTAATTAAAGCTGTGGTCGATGGTGCGGCGGTTGTAGGTGTTGTACCGGGGGTCTTTCTTGTATTTCACCATCGACTGCGCCCCTGGCTTTATTGTATTTTCTTCTTTTTTCGTATCGTAAAAGATGATCCGTTTTCCGCCTTGCCCGATCACCGACTCGTCGGTGAAGGTATCCTCTCCCAGGCCGCCGATGATGCGGATCAGGATGGCCTTTTCGGCCCGGCCGGTGACTTCGAAGATGTCATCATCATCCAGGCCGTAGATCAGGATCTGTTTGGTTTCGTCGTAATCAAAAGTACGGCCGAAAAAGAGAGCCTCCTTCTCCCCCTTGCTGTTGGTATCATATACCCGGATGCGGGTTTGCCCGCCGGGCAGGCGCTCAATGGTGAATAGGTCCTTTTTGGAAGTGCCCACCACTTCCACTTCTTTGGAGATATAAAGGTAATATTCGCGAGCCATCTCCATGAGGTTGTCCCGGCGGGCTTTTAATTTTCGGATCACCTCCTGGCCGTTGAGGGCATAAACGGCAGGAGGCCAGCTTTCCTTTACAGCGGCCTCGATGCGTTCATCGGTCACGGCGCCCTGAATACGGCGGACTTCCTCTTCCCAGGTGCTCCAGTCGGCGCCGGGGAGAAAGCTGCGGTCAAAATGGCGTGCATTATAGACCAGCCACTGAATGCGCTTTGTGTCTTCTTTGAAGACCATCAGTTTCTTGACGTCCGGAGCGGTGCCCCGGGCGATGCTGAGCAGCAGGCCGTCGTACTTGCAGAAGGCCTGGTCGCGGTCGCGGGGAATGGGGCGGTAGAACTCATTTTTTCCTTCGTCGATCTCGGCCCAGCGCCACTGGTCGTCGTGGCGGTCCCAGTCGCCGATCAGCACGTCGAAGAGGCGCGAGCGCACCACCCAGCGGTAGTCGACCAGGCGGTCGTGCTCACCCAGCACCTCCTCCAGCATATCGGAAGTGGAGAGGATCTCCCTGGAGTTGCCGAACTGAGGAGTATCTTCCCATACATCATCATCGGGGCGCTCTTCGAGCAGATAGAGGGCGCCGGCGAATTCGTCGTTGTAAATACCCAGGGCTTCCTGGGGAGGCAGGTACACCAGCTTGGGATCGGTATAATAAATCCCCACCGCATCGGCCAGCCGGGCGGCGGGAATGGCGGACAAGGGGTGGGAGGCGCTGAAGTTGTCTTTGACCACCTCTGTAACAAAAGACTCGTTGAAGGGGTAGCCCAGGGTGCGGGACGGGTCTTTGTCGATGGAACGGACGACATACTGCTTGCCGTCTTCCGTTTCCAGGCGCAGAGAATTGGTCTGGTAACCGCCGCCCCGCTTTACAGGTTTCACGCCTCCTTTAAACTCATCGAGTTTAAGGGTGGGCGCCTTTACCACCGCATTGTAAACATCCCGGTAGTGTTCGCCCCAGAAAAAATCCCACAGTTTACCCCGGTTAAAATCTTCCCGGCTGAGGGGTACTTCCACACTATCGGGGATGGGAGGAAAATCCCGGGGAGCCTCGTCTACAATATCGGGCAAGGGGCCCTTCACTTTCTTGCGGTACACCACCCGGCCGCGGCTGCCATCCCCCTCCGGTATCCAGTACTGTATCCAGGCCGAGCCGTCTTCGAAAAAGTCCAGTTGGGCAAAGCCGCGGTGGCCATAGGCGAATTCCGTGCCGTCTCCCAGCCGGGAGGGGCTTTTTTTGCTTCCGGCGCCGCTGACGATGAAGAATTGCTCATCCTTCTCGATATACTGCAGGTTGTGCTCATGGCCGGAGGCGATGAAAAAGCTGCCGTTCTTGCGGGCGGCGTTAATGACGATATTGGCCACCTCCCGGTATTTGGGGTGGCTGGCGTCCTGAGGATGGCCGACCGTTCCGCGCAGGAACTGCACTACGGAGCCCAGCACCGGCAGGGGTATCCAGAGGTTGTCGTCAACATCCGTCAGGGGGAAGAGGTGCTGTTTGAGGGTGAAATCACCGCCGTGAGGCCCGTTGGTATAGGGTGGATGGTGGATGGCGATGATCATGTTCTTATGGCGGTTGCCCTTGATGGCCTCCTCGACGTATGTCTGGAACACATCGCGGCTCTTCACTTCGCAGCCGTCGTTGATCTCGCTGTGGCCGTCCCAGTTCTCGAGATACCATTGAGAATCGATCAGGACCAGCGTCAGGTTGTCGGTCAGTTCTACCTCTTCCGGGTCTCCGCAGCCGGGTTCGGGCAGGAAGACGTCCTCCCTGTCCAGGTACTTTTCGATAAACTTTTTTTCGCGATCGAGCCCGTCAATGCCATACTCGTACCAGTCGTGGTTGCCGGCGATGAAGAATACCTTCCCTTTGTAACCCCTAAGGATATCGAGCTGGGCCTTCAGGCGGATTTCGTCGGCGGCGCGGTCCGGGCCGTCTTTGGGGGCCATGCCGTTGGGATAGATGTTGTCGCCGAGGTAAACGACAGCGCTATTCTTGCCGGCCTGCCGGAGTTTTTCGCCCAGCAGGATGAGGGCGGGGGACGTCGTATCATAGACCAGCCCGCCGGCGTCGCCGACGAGGAAGACGGAATGTTCCACTTTCAGTTCCGGATCGGGGGTACTGGACTCCCAGCCCTGAGCCTGGCGGGAATAATGCAGTTGGTAGTCGGCGCAGGAATGAAGCAGTAGAACGCCGATGATCAGCAGGTATCCTTTGAAGGTTTTCATAGTATGGACAATGGGTATTTAGCTTTCGGGATGAAGTTAAGAAAAGCGGGCGGGGAATGCGTGTTTTACGGTGAAATTTATATCAGCTTGCCTTCATCAGGCGGCCTGCCGGACACGAGCACAGGAGAACTCCGGAGTTGTCAGCTCAATTGATACGAAATTTTACCGCTTCACCACCCTACCCATACCCACCCCCTCGCCAGAGCCGGCCCGCAACGCCCAAAAATACACTCCGGACGGCAAACCTGCCAGGCTAATTCGCTGCAACGCTTCACCGTTTCTTACCACTACCCTCTGCCGCAACACCGCCCGCCCCAGCGCATCATACAACACCACCTCCGCCGCCCGCACTCCTCCTGGCAGCCCATGAGCAGACAACGTAACCACACTGGATGCCGGGTTGGGAAACACCCGAACTTCCGCCCCCGAACCAACAACCGGCAACGAACCAGAAACCACAAACCGCACCGTATCGCACACCGTATCGCTCCCCGTCTGGTTACTCGCCGTCAAACACACCTCATATACCCCCGCCTCCGCATACTCATGCACGGGAAACCGCTCCGTACTACTCTGCCCGTCCCCAAACTCCCAGTACCAGCTTTCGGGGCTGAAAAGCGTGCCATCGTAAAAAGCCACCTGGAAAGCAGTACTGTCTTCAATGACATAGCTGAAGGCGGCCTGCGGCGGGGGATTATCGATGCCTAAGGTATCGCAAGCACTACCATCTAAAGGGCCCAGGCCGTAGTAGGGGAAGTTGGGGATGCTGCGGTCGTTTAAGGCGGCCAACTCTAAGGCATGTTGTTCGACATTGCAGGCCAGGCCTTGATTGTTGGGCGTATGGATGACATGAAGGTAGTTTGCATTGGTACCACAGGCGATATATATTTTGCCGTTGGGACCTAATTGAGCTAATTTGAAATCGGTATTGAGATCATAAATAGGGTCTTCAAAACCGTCATACTCGGCAATCTTTATCTTTGTAGCTTCAACATTTGAAACATTCAGGTCAAATTGATACACATTGAACCAGGAGGTGACATAAAGAAAACGGCTGTTTTCAGAAAAAGCCAGCCCGCCGCCCCCAAAGGCCAAATCAATGAAAGTGAAAGAGGTAAAACTGGTAAATTCTCCGGTACAACGGTCGAAATCGTAAATTGTTACGCGATGCTCAGACTCGCCTGCATATTTGATATCAATCCTGGCATATTTGGTACCATCTGGAGAGAAACTGGATTGAAAACTGCCGGTAAGTACTGGTTCACCCATTTCCATCGTTTGGATATCCCCTATTCAATTTGATGTAAATAAGATCGTATAATATTGGTTGCTATCAAACTGGGGTACAATTATCCACCAATCTCTTCCATTGGCATGGCGAGTAGCAACGACCCGTCCATAAGCAAGCGTATCATTAACAACAGGAATATTTTTTTCTAATA
>JAGFJE010000599.1 GCA_024103175.1 Phaeodactylibacter sp. | reverse complement strand
TCCTCCCAGTTGGCCTCCTCTCTCCGGTCAAACACCACCAGCCAGCCCTCGTTTTCCCCCACCTGATCCATATACACGCCGAGCTGCTCCAGCCCCTCGGGGATGGTTTTGGGGCCGTAGTGCAGCTTGATCTCTATAGGATATTTGTTAGAGCCGAAGTGCACGCACAGATCCAGCCGCCCCCGGTTGGCGGCGTATTCCCGCGATATTTCGCCCCCGGCGTTGATGACGCGTTGCAGGAAAGCCTGCAGGATAAGGTGGGGAGCGGCTTCCTTGTACTGGTATTTCTCCTGCCAGATCCCGCTGTTTTCCCGCCAGAATTGCTGGAAGGCTTTCAGCAGGCCGTCCATGTCCAGGCTTTTGTCGGGTTTTATCCAGTGGTTTTCAACCTGTGATTCCAGATGGAACTGCGTGTCGTAGCTCAGCGCCCGGATGATAACCTCCGCGTACATTTTATTGGCAGGTTTAAGTACCTTGTTCTCGCTTTTGAGCAGGCCCAGGTCCAGGCAGTACTGGGTGTCGTCGTCGGTGATACTGATGGCGTATTTTTCGCCGGTGATCACCGGCTCCATTACTTTGCGCACCCGCTCCTCTTTGAGGCGTTCCAGGAGGCTGTCGATGTGCGTGTCTCTGCGCAACAGGATGTTTTTCACGGCCTGCTCGACGAGGGAAGCCGTGACGTTTTGTGTGTAGTCGTTCTCCAGGATCTCTACGACGATCTCCCGGGCGATGGCGTTGACCAGCCAGGGTTGCCCGTCGGTGTAATCATGAACGCTTTCAACCGCCGCTTTTTCGAAAACCTGGCCGGTGGCTTGGGTGTGTTGGTGGTAAAGCCCTTCTATTTCTTCAGGGGAAAAATTGCGCAGCGTAAGGGCTTTAGTGATGATATTAAAAGGGCTGGCGGAACCGAGCGTTTCTCTATCCGTCCTTAGTTTTGACTTGTAATCCCGGATATTCCGCATGCCGACCAGGGCGATGCTATGCGGGAAAGGGATCTCGGGGCGGTTGACATACCCTTTTCTCAACTGCCGCAGAAAGCTGATCAGGGTTCCGTTCTGCAGGCCGTCTATTTCATCGAAAAAGATGACGAGAGGCTTGTCCAGTTCGGCGCAGAAATTCCTTAAGGCTGTTCCTATTGCAATGGAAACCTCCCTGGTGTCTGCTTTTTCCCCAAAGGCTTCTTTTCCTGGCAAGGTGGAGAATTTGACAGCCCATCGGATGGTATTAAATACTTCCGGAATGCCCTCGTGTGCTTCCGTGAAAATATGCGCCTCCTCCAACGAACAATACAAGGCGTAGTATTTACCTTCCGTATTCAACTGGTTGACGAGCGTTTTCACCAGCGTCGTCTTCCCCGATTGGCGGGCGGCGTAGATGACGAAATACTGTTTTTGCTCAATTAAAGGCAATATGCTCTTATTGCGCTCAAGAATGGGCACCATATAATGGTCGGTAGGATTACATGGCCCGGCTATGTTGAAGTATTTCTGCATCTCTGGTTGGGGTTTTTGCCAAATGTAGGGAAAATTTTCCTGATCGTTGGCCGCGAATACAGGCGCTGCACTATCTTTGCCTGCATTACCAAAACCAACCGCATGCAACGGCCTTTCCTGATCATCTTATTGCTAATATCTTCTATTTCTATATTCGCTCAGCCTGTCAATATCCGCTCCCCCCTCACCATCGAACAGATCATGAAGGGCGACGCCTTCGTCGGCCACCTGCCCGAAGATATCCGCTGGAGCGAGGACGGCCGCACCGTCTACTTCAGCTGGCAACGGGGGCAGGACAGCCTGCGCAGCCCCTACAAGGTGGAGATAGCCGATGATGAAATGCTCCTGCCCCTAACCCTGGAAGAGCAGAAAGCCCTGCCGGAAGATGGCGATTACAACGTCGATCGCACCCTGAAAGTGTACGAAAAGAACGGCGACCTCTTCCTGCTGGAACTGGCTACCGGCAAGGTTAAGCAGGTCACCAACACAGTAGGGCAGGAGCGGGGGCCCCGTTTCTCCGGCGACGGCTCTAAAATTGTCTACACTTTCGATGACAACCTCTATGCCTGGGACAGGGCCGGCGGCGCCACCGAACAGCTGACCGACTTCCGCAAGGGCAGCAAGAAGGAAGAACCTGCTTTGCCCGAATATCAGCAATGGCTGAAGGAAGATCAGTTGGGCCTCTTCGAGGTGCTGCGCGAGCGGAAAGCGGAAGAGGAGAAAAGAACCGCCCGGCGGGAAGCCTTAAAACCGGAACGCCCCCTGGAGATCTACTACGGCAACAAGCGCTTGTCCGGCCTGCAGGCGAGCCCCGATCTGCGTTTTGTTACCTTCCGGCTGACGAATGACAGGGATGCCCAGAATACCACGGTCCCCACTTTCGTCACCGAATCCGGCTACATCGACGAGCAGCGCGCCCGCCCCAAGGTGGGCAGCCCGCAGGACACTCACGAGATGGGCGTCTACGACCGGCAGCGCGATACTTTCTACATGGTGGACGCCCAAAACCTGGAGGGCATCAAGGCCAAACCGGCCTTCCTGTACGAATACCATACCGATACCGTTCCCTTCAATCCGGAGTACAACAAGCCCAAACCCACCATCATTCTGGGGCCGGTATTTTCCGAAGGCGGCCAGGCGGCCGTGGTGGTACGTTCCCTGGACAACAAAGACCGCTGGATCGCCGCCCTGGACCTCGAACAGGGAACCCTGAACCAGCTCGACTGGCAGCACGACGAGGCCTGGATCGGCGGCCCCGGCATCGTCCGCTGGGATTTCTCCACCGGCACCCTCGGCTGGCTGAGCGAAGAGCTGCTCTACTATCAGTCGGAAGCCACCGGCTTTTCGCATCTCTACACGGTGAATGTACGCACCGGCGAGAAGCGGGCGTTGACCAATGGCGCCTGGGAGGTGCACGATGTTCAGCTTTCCCGTGATAAGCGCCATTTCTACCTCACCGCCAATGCCGAAGGGCCGCACGAGATGCATTTCTACCGCCTGCCCGCTACCGGCGGCAAGCTGGAAAAGATCACCTCCCGCCCCGGCAACCACGAGGTGAGCCTCTCGCCGGACGAGCGCCACCTGGCCATCCGCTATTCCTACAGCAACCAGCCCTGGGAGCTGTACCTGATGGAAAACAAAGCCGGCGCCAGGATGAAGCGCCTGACCGAGAGCACTACTGAATCCTTCAATGCTTACTCCTGGCGTGAACCACAGATCATCAACTTCACCGCCCGCGACGGCGCCCGCGTGCCCGCCCGCCTCTACCGCCCGGAGAACGCACAGCCCGGCGGCCCGGCAGTCATCTTTGTGCACGGCGCCGGCTACCTGCAGAACGTCCACCGCTGGTGGAGCAGCTATTACCGCGAGTATATGTTCCACAACCTGCTGGTGGACAACGGCTATACCGTGCTCGACATCGACTACCGCGGCAGCGCCGGCTACGGCCGCAACTGGCGCACCGGTATCTACCGCCACATGGGTGGCAAAGACCTGGACGATCACGTGGACGGCGCCCGCTACCTGGCCGAAGAACTGGGCGTCGATCCGCAGCGCATCGGCATCTACGGCGGCTCCTACGGCGGCTTCATCACGCTGATGGCCCTGTTCACTTCGCCCGGCACCTTCCAGGCCGGCGCCGCCCTGCGGTCGGTCACCGACTGGGCGCATTACAACCACGGCTACACCTCCGACATCCTCAACACGCCGGTGGAGGACAGCCTGGCCTACCGCCGCAGCTCGCCCATTTATTTCGCCGAAGGGTTGCAGGACAGGCTCCTCATCCTGCACGGCATGGTGGACGACAACGTGCAGTTTCAGGATGTGGTCCGCCTCGCCCAGCGCCTCATCGAGCTGGGCAAAGATGGCTGGGAGTTCGCCGTATTCCCGGTGGAAAGGCATGGCTTCGTGGAGCCCAGCAGCTGGGCCGATGAGTACAAGCGGATCTTTAAGCTGTTTGAGGAAGAACTGAAGTGAATGGCAAGGCGGAGGGCTTTTGGGTGCAGGCCGGGGGCTCAATGTCGGCCCGTCTTCGTTCCTCAGCCGGGTAAAAAGTCGGAAGTCGGCCCGTCCTCTTGCCCCGGCCGGGTGAAAGGCCGGAATGGATTTAGGTGTTTCGCGTCCCTGTGGCTAACAGTAGGAGCGTTTGAAAGCCTTCCTCCGGGTTTCTTCTGGCCAGGCACTAGTCCCTTCTTTGCAGATAAAAATAATTCCGTTAATTTACGCCCATAAACACTACCACCATGGGAATGCTTCAAGTTGTCATCGGCCTCGTTTTCGTGCTGCTCCTGCTCAGCCTGCTGGCCACCACCGTTATGGAACTGCTGGCCTCATTCATGTCCCTGCGCGGGAAGAATCTGGAAAAGGCCCTGCGCAATATGCTGGCCTACACCGATAAGGATGAAAAACTGCTGGCGGCATTTAAGGAGAACTCGCTGTACAAGCAGTTGGGCAGTAAATTCGGCAGCCGCCGCCGTTCGCCTTCCTACATCGAGGACGAGACCTTCCAGTCCATCCTGATGGACATCATCCTCAAGGGGGAAGGGGTGGAAAAGCTGGAAGCCAAGATCGACGAACTGCCGGACGAAGACCTGAAGAACGTCCTTAAACAATTCCTGCGGGAAGCGGATAACAACGTCGACGAGTTCAAAGGAAAGGTGAGGGGGTGGTACAACAGCGTGATGGACCGCGCCTCGGGCTGGTATAAGCGCTACACGCAGAAGATCCTCGTCGGCGTGGGTTTCCTCATCGCCATCATTTTCAATGCCGACACCCTGGCCATCTACGAGCGCCTGGAGTCCGACCCGGATACCCTGCAAAAGGTGGTCAACCTGGCGGAAGATTTCGTGGACAGCCGGGACACCCTGGACGTTACGACTGTCGCCGACCCGAAATTCGAGGCCTCTCTGGACAAGCTCAAAGGCCTGGTCGACAACCAGATCGAGAGCGTGCGCTCCCCGCTCGGGCTGGGCTGGAAAAACGTAGTCTGGGAGGAAGTGGGCTGGTACGATGTGGTGACCAAAGTGCTGGGATGGATCGTCACGGCCCTGGCCGTATCCCTCGGGGCGCCTTTCTGGTTCGACCTGCTGCGCAAGCTGGTGAATATGCGCTCGTCGGGCAAGAAGCCGGAGGAGGGGTGATAATGGCCGGATGGATAAATTGTTTGATGGTTTGATTGTTGCCGGGTTTCCGGTACCAGCGGATTTCACAAAGTGCAGTGAAATTTTTTCACTCTCCCGATCGTTGCTTATCTTTAAGGACTTGTTAGGAATCGCAGCCTGGCGATGGCATTCGCGACAGGCGCGCAATGAATTTTGAAGGAGCAGCCCCGCTTGGGCGCCCCTTCAAAATTCATTGCCATAAGCTATCACATACCAACGACGACCTTGGATTACTATGAGAATTGTTCAGATCACAGACCTGCACGTCGGCCGTGAAGGTGAAGATACCTACGGCGTAGACGTAAGAGCCAACTTCCTGAAAGTTCTGAATGCCGTCCGGCAAAAGCAACCCCATTACCTGGTCCTTTCCGGCGACCTGTGCTACCGGGACGGCGACCCCCGCATCTACGAGTGGATCTGTGAACAGATGGAAAGCCTCTCCATTCCCTATGATATTATTTCCGGCAACCACGACGACCCGGTCATGCTGGCCGAGGCTTTCGGGCGCAGCCACTTGCTTAAAGATAAAGAGTTGTATTATGTAAAGGAATTCGGAGGGCGCCCGGTCCTGTTTCTGGACACTACCACCGGCGTCGTTTCGGAGCCGCAGCAGGAATGGCTGCGCGGGCAGTTGCAGGCCATCAAACAGGAGGCCCTGGTGTTCATGCACCACCCGCCCCTCGAGGCCGGCGTCCCCTTTATGGACAGCCGCCACGCCCTGCGCAACCGGGGAGAGGTGCAGTCCATCTTCCTGGCCCACCCCTACAACGTCAATATCTTTACCGGCCATTACCATGTGGAAAAGGCCATCCGCAAAAAGAACATCGTGGTCCATATTACCCCTTCCTGCTTCTTCCAGATCGGGCAGGAGTCCGAAGAGTTCCAGGTCGACCATTACCGCATCGGCCTGCGGGAGATCACCTGGGAAAACGGGGTGATGATGAATGCGGTGCATTATCTAAACGGGGTGGCGAACCATTGATGGTGTTGATTGTTGTCTGGTAATTGTTGTTAGTTGGCTCCGGACAAAAAACGAACAACTGAAAATAAATTTATCCTATCCGTTTCCATCGATGGAAGATCAATCCGTTCCGCAAAATTTTCAACAAGAACTCGCCTGGATCGACACCGCCGCCCGGGTGCTCGACAGCCGCTACCGCATTCCCGGCACCAATATCCGGTTCGGGCTTGATTTTCTGATCGGCCTGGCGCCCTATGTTGGCGATGTGGTGAGCTTTTCCATCTCCGGCCTGCTGGTGGCCGTCATGGCGCGCAAGGGCGCCAGTGGCATGGCCCTGGTGAAGATGGTGGGCAATGTGCTGATCGATACCATCGTAGGCGCCGTTCCCCTGCTGGGCGACCTGTTCGACCTGGGTTACAAGGCCAACCTGCGCAACCTGCGCCTGCTGCGGGAGCACTATGCCGAAGGCAGGCACCAGGGCAGTGCCTGGCCGGTGGTTATTGCCATTCTGTTGTTGCTGTTTGCCGTCATGGCGTTGCTGGTTTGGGGGGTGTGGCGGCTGGTGTACTGGGTTTTTTCCTGAAAGGGTAAATGTGTAAACGTTCGCCCCCCTCATTTACACTTTTACGCAATTACACTTTTACATAAAATCCCTCCCTCTCTCCTTTAAATCCTCCCAATCTTGTCTATTTTTGCAGAGCCTGACGGCCTAAAAAACAAGCTCTAAGCAAATAAAAAACATACCCATGAAGATCGGTGTCATCCGCGAAGGTAAGATCCCTCCTGATTCACGCGTTCCCCTCATCCCCG
Source organism: Phaeodactylibacter sp. (assembly GCA_024103175.1). Classification (GTDB taxonomy): domain Bacteria; phylum Bacteroidota; class Bacteroidia; order Chitinophagales; family Saprospiraceae; genus JACJXW01. The sequence goes on along the minus strand of JAGFJE010000599.1, from coordinate 1,171 downwards.
AACAATGTGCTGAGATCACGCAAAACTATCCCGTAGATATTGTGGTAGAGCCCTTCCCGGGGCGGTGTTACCCGGATGAACTGTATCAACACCTGGGGGTGCTGCTGTCGGACAACCTTTCTGATTGCGATGTGCTCATGGGGGTCAAAGAAGTGCCGGTGGGCCAGCTCATTCCCGGCAAAACCTACTTCTTTTTTTCCCATACCATCAAAGAACAGGCTCACAACCGCGATCTGTTGCGCGCCATCCTGGATAAGAATATCAGGTTGGTGGACTACGAAGTGCTGACCGACGAACAGGGCAGGCGCCTGATCGCTTTTGGCAGGTTTGCCGGCATGGTCGGCGCTCATAACGGCATGCTCGCCTACGGCAGGCGCACGGGAAAATTCGCCCTCAAACGTATGAAAGACTGCCTGGACTACGCCGAAGCCAAGATGATCTATCAGCAGCTTTCTCTGCCCCCCATGAAGGTGGTGCTCACCGGCACCGGAAGGGTAGGGGATGGCGCCGCCGCTGTCCTTCAGGATATGGGCCTGCGCAGAGTAAGCCCGGCAGACTTCCTCAACCGGGAATTCGCCGAAGCCGTCTTCACCCAGCTTGACCCGGCGGATTATGCCGCCCGGAAAGATGGGAGCCCCTTCAGCAAAGAGGAGTTTTACCAGCGCCCGGAACTCTACAAGAGCATTTTTGAACCCTACTACCGTACCGCCGATGTGATGGTCAACGGCATCTACTGGGACAGGCGGGCCCCCGTTTTCTTCACCAAAGAGGAAATGCGGCGCCCGGATTTCAGGATCGAGGTGATCGCCGACGTCACCTGCGACATTGCGCCGGACTCTTCCATCCCTTCTACCCTGCGCCCCTCCACCATTGCCGATCCCGTCTATGGCTACAACCCGGCGACGGGTGAAGAAACGGAGCCCTATCAGCCCCGGTCTATTGACGTCATGGCTATCGACAACCTTCCCAATGAGCTACCGCGCGACGCCTCCAGGGCCTTCGGCCGGCAGTTTATCACCCACGTCCTGCCAGAACTGCTCAAAACGGACAGCGCCATGATCGAGCGGGCCACCGTGGCGGAAGGTGGCAGGCTGGGGCGATATTTCCAGTATCTGGAGGATTTCGTTGAACGGCAAGAGGCGAGGTAGAGAATGGGGGAGTAATGAGAGGA
>JAGFJE010000573.1 GCA_024103175.1 Phaeodactylibacter sp. | reverse complement strand
TGCGCTTGCCGGGTACGTAGGGCAGGGTCCAGGTCTGGGAGGTGTCGTTGGTATGGCGGTTGTAGAAATTGTTCAGGTGCACCCTCCTGCCCGTTGGATAGAGGTAGGAGGTCAGCAGTTGTATCATGCCTGGGTCGCCGCCGCCGTTATGGCGCAGGTCGAAGATGATGCCATCGGTATTGGACAGCATATTCATCGCTGCCGCCGCGGCCTCCCCGCCGTGGGCGGCCGGGAAAAAGCCCCGCAGGTCGAGGTAGCCGATGTTGCCTTCCAGGATCTTAATTTCCTGAAAGCCGTAATTGCTGCGTTCCATACTCTTAAGCCATTCCGGGCTGGGGGCGTTGTCCTCCTCCTCGTTTTCGGAAGCGGCTCTCATCCGGGTAGCGCCGTCGGGGTCGAAGCGCACCCGCAGGTGTTTGTCCTTGGTGACGAACTGCACTTCCTCCGTCAACCGGTCGGCAAAGGCGACCGGCTCGGTAAGGTTTTTAAAAGCGCCTGCCTTTTGCTTCTTGCGCAGGTGTTGCCCTACCTCTTTCGCCAGTTGAGGAAAGACGTAATTATCCTCCAGGCTGCGAATGAGGCTGTCAATGGTAACGGATTGATCCTCTGCCGTCAGGGCTTCCTGCGCAGTGGCGGCAGGCCGGAAGATGCCCAGGAAAAGGAAAGTGCTGAATAAAAAGATCAGTTTACGCATAAAAAAACAGTTGGGTGATTGAATGGTAAATACAGTCGGATAATTTCTACTTTAAATGTTTAATTTGCAAAAATTGCAATTACAAGTATCGGGTTAAATTTTTTACTCCAGGTTCTTCAGCATGCGCTGCAGCAGGCTGATGAGTTGCTTTTGTTCCGTTGCCGAAAAGCCCAGCACCGGGATCTGGCGATACTCCTGTACGACCGGAAGCAGGCGGTCGATCAGTTGCCTCCCCTTTTCAGTGACAAAGACCATATACCGGCGGCGGTCTTCCGGATCCAGCTGCTTACTGGCCAGGTTTTTGCTGACCAACTGGTCGATGATGCGGGTAGTGGTCGGGGCGTCTTTCACGGTAGAACTGCCGATCTCCACCTGGCTGCTGCCGTTGTTCTCACTGATCTGCTTCAATACCACCCACTGGTCTACCGATACGCCGGCATGATGGCTTTTCAAACTTTGGGTCGCCAGCTGCCGGTACCTCCTTACGATCTGCTCCATATAAAATACTGGTAATTGCTCCAGCCGTTGTTCTTGAACTTTATTTCCTTGCACTTGCAATTATTTTAAATGCAAATAAAATATTTTCCGGGAATGATGCAAGTTATTTACGGGGAAAAAATTCTGAATGTGTAACTTTATCGGCCTATGAAAGACGTAATCATCATCGGCGGCGGCCTGTCGGGCCTGACGGCCGCCAACTATTTGCACCGGCAGGGCTTGTCCATACAATTACTGGAAGCGAGCGATCGCGTTGGCGGCCGCGTTAAGACCGAAAACAAGAATGGTTTCCTCCTCGACCGGGGCTTCCAGGTATTTGCCACCGCTTACCCGGAGGCCAAAGCGCTGCTCGATTATGGAAAACTCGATCTTCGCCCCTTCCGCCCCGGCGCTATCCTGCTTCAGGCCGACGGCCGCCGCGACCGCATCGGCGACCCCCTGCGCGACTGGAGCAGCCTGATCCCCACGCTGACGGCCAATGCAGGGGGCTTAGGAAATAAAATGAAGATCCTGGGGTTGAGCAACCGCCTGAAACGGAAGAGCCTTCTTGAAATTTTTTCTGCTAAAGAAAGGCCAACCCTGGAGGTGCTGCGCCAGGAGTATGGCTTTGGACAGGAGCTGTTCAGCCGCTTCTTTCAGCCCTTCTACAGCGGTATTTTTCTGGAGAAGGAGCTGACAACCAGCCGGCGCATGTTCGATTTTGTGTTCAAGATGTTTGCGGAAGGCGACGTGGCGGCGCCCAACGCCGGTATGGAGGCCATCCCCCGGCAGCTGGCCGCCAACCTGCCGGGCGATGCTGTAAGGACAAATTGCCGGGTGGAGCGCATTGAACAGAACAAGGCCTTCACCACTGACGGCGCCGCCTTCGAAGGGAAGGCTGTTCTGCTGGCCACCGAGGCCACCGGCCTGGTGCACGACTATGCCCCCAATGTGAAGGAGGATCACGTCAGCACTACCCATCTGCACTTTACTGCGTCCGCCCCTCCATTTGAAGGAGCCCTCATCGCCCTGAATACCCTGCCGGACGGGCTGGCCAACAGCGTGGTGGTGATGAGCCAGGTAGCTCCGGGCTATGCCCCCCGGGGCCAGCACCTGATCTCCGTTTCCATCGTCGGCAAACCGGAAGCGAAAGGCGAAGCGCTGGCAGAACAGGTGAAGGCGGAACTGAAGCGCTGGTTCCCGGATGCCGAAACGGCCTGGCAACTGCTGGATGAGCGGGTGGTGGAATACGCCCTGCCCGCCCAGCAGCACGTCCGCAACGATATCGATCCGTCAGAACTTCGCCTGGGCGAGCGCCTCTTTCACTGCGGCGACCACCTGCTGAACGGCTCCATCAACGGCGCCATGCGCAGCGGAAGGCTGGCAGCACAGGCGATCGGGGCGGCGCTCAGCAAACGCTAACTCGGTTCGCCAAAATCTTTTGGCGTCGAAGACGATAAACCCGCGTTCCCTCAAATTGACTGGGGTAACGAATAAATTTGGGGATCCGGGTTCACGTCTTCAGGGCAGCTACGCAAAACGTTACAATTAGTATTATTCAAAGCTCAGGGGCGCCATTTTGTTCGGATAGCCTCTTTACTCCACCGCCATCCGAAAAGCCTTGACCAGGGCGCCTTCACAGTCCACGATCTGTAATAGATAATTGCCCTCCGGCAGGATCAGCGGTTTTTCCCCATCGGTGACGAACTGGTCAACCGGGACGGCATCCGGCTGCTCCCCTTCCCGAATGGCGCGGATGAGGTGGCCCTGGTAGCTATTGATCGATTCAGGGAGTGGAACCTTTACCTTGCCGCCATCCATCATCCAATCCGGCCGGCCGTTGATGAATCGGGTGCTGGGGTGATAAACCTGGATGTCGATACCGCCGGTGTTGATCGGGTCAATTACCAGCTCCTCTTTTTCGTTGAGGAATACCGTCGGGTGGGTAAGGTGGAAGGCGCTGTCGGCGTACCGGTAATAATGATGCATCTTCCCGGGGTCATTCAGCCCGGACATACTTTCCTGGTCGACCGACAACACATCCTGCCCTGAGATCTGCCGGAGTTGCATACCCATCGGCTGATAATTGCTGTCTCCCGTTTCGCTGATGTGGCCGTAGCCGGCATGTACGAGCACCTTGCCTTCTTTATCGCCCTGCAGCGTTTGCCGGTAGATGTTCCGGGCCTGGTCCTGGTCTCTGGCGGCGCCCCGGTTATCGTTCTGCGTTTCGTAGGGGATCATTGTGTAGCCGATCCTGAGGGCTTCCCTGATCAGGTTGCCGAAGTGGGCGTCTTTGGTGTAATAGCCGGTAGAAAGGGTGGGGTAGCCCCGTTTCTGAAGCAGGGTGTCCTGATGAGAAAGGGTTTCGAGGGCCAGGTAGCGGTACCCTTTTTCCCAGAGCGGCTGCAGTAGCCTTTGGGTGAAATTCCGGTGCTGGGAATTGTAATGGGCTTCGTTGATCAAAGTAAAGTGGTAGTTCTCTGCCCGATCGGCGATATACTCCAGGGCGGAGATGGGGCGGGCATTGGCCAGGGCATCTTCCGCCGAAGATGGGCCAGCCAGGAGCGCGATCAGCATTCTGGCCTGGGCCTTGGCAGCCTCGCCTGCCTCCGGGTTGTCCAGGATGTCGCTGGCCTTGTCGAGCAGGTTATTCTTTTCCGGATCCATTCCCTCGACTTGGACATATTCGAGGGGGTTGCTTTCCACGCGGGCATCTTTTGTCGCCTGCTCCAGCGCCTTCTGATAATC
>JAGFJE010000554.1 GCA_024103175.1 Phaeodactylibacter sp. | reverse complement strand
AACCTCTCGGCCTGCAATATCCGCTCCGAACCCCGCCATTCGGCGGAGTTGTCGACCCAGGCCACCCTGGGCACGCCGCTACGGCTTTACAAGGAAAGTGAAGGCTGGTACCTGGTGCAAACGCCCGACGATTACCTCGGCTGGCTCGACCCCGGAGGATTCGTCTCCATGACGGAGGCCGAGTACCAGGAATGGCAGCAGGCCGAAAAAGTGGTGTACCTGCCCGATTACGGCTTCTCCACGGCTGAACCCACCTCCGGGCAACAGCGCGTCTCCGACCTCCTCGCCGGTAATATCCTGGCCTACCTGGGCTCCGAAGGAGGTTTCAGCCAATTGCAATACCCGGACGGCAGGGTGGCTTACGTGCCCGACGGAGAGGTGATGAACTATGAATTGTGGCTGGCCTCCCGCAACCCCGACACCGACAACATCATCGAAACCGCCTTCCGCTTCATGGGCCGGCCCTACCTCTGGGGCGGCACTTCCGGAAAGGGGGTGGACTGCAGCGGTTTCACCAAGACCGTTTTCTACCTCAACGGCCTGCTCCTGCCCCGCGACGCCTCCCAGCAGGTGCATGTCGGCGTGCCGGTAGAAACAGACACCACCCTGGCCGGCCTGCAACCCGGCGACCTGCTCTTCTTCGGCCGCAAAGCCACCGAAGAAAAACCTGAGAGGATCACCCACGTGGCCATATACCTCGGAGCGGGAAAGATCATCCACTCCTCCGGTATCGTCAAGGTGGAAAGCCTGCGGCGCACCGACCCGGATTTTACAGAACACCGGCTGAACTCCTTAGTCCGCGCCCGGCGAATGCTGCAAAAACCGGAAGATAATGGCGTGCCGCCGTTGAAAGAAGTTCCATTGTACAATGAAATGTGACAACCTATGAAGAGCACCACCGCTATCTTACGGGAAGAGCGAAAAGGAAAACCCGGGAGAATAAACAGGAGAATACCTTCGAAAACAGGATATTCCCACCTGTTTCTCTTTGTTCCTCTTTTTCTCCTGCTGAATCTCCCCCTCTTAACCGCCCAGACTCCCTACCCCTCCATTAATACCGCTATTGAGAAAGGGGCGTTCGGCAAGGCGCAGAAACTCATCGATGAACGCATTGCCCAGGGCGGCCTTTCCCCCACCGAAGTGTATAACCTCCAACTGCAGTCCGCCCTGCTGGGCCGCATCCGGCTGGACTTCAACCGGGACGAAGCCTACGTCCGCGAAACCCTTAAGCCTTACTACCCGGAATTGTCAGCCGAACAACTGGCGGAATGGGAGGCTTCCGGAGATCTGGAAATGCGCATCATAGAAGGGGAAAAACGCTACTTCCGCAACGCTGTCTGGAACCTCTTCCGCGTCAATGCTGCGGCAAGACAACGCCGGGAAGCAGTAGACGGCCCCCGCGAAAGCGAACTGGATCAGTTCCTCCAGGGCTACCTGCCGGAAGCGGTGGCTGCCATCAAAGCCGCCGAAGGAACCACCGCCCGCCCCCGGCAGATCCGCATCACTTACACCCTGAAAGTAAAACCCGACGCCGTGCCCGCCGGCGAGATGGTCCGCGCCTGGCTGCCCTTCCCCCGGGCCAGCCGCAACCGCCTGTCCGCCGTTCAAATGGAGAGCGCCAGCGATCCTTTTTATATCATCTCGCCTCTTGCCTATCCGCACACCTCTATATATATGGAGCAACCCGCCAGAAGCGGCATGTGGACGGAATTCCGCTACCAGGCCACCTACACTGCCTATGACGAGTGGTATCCCCTGCTGGAATTGCCCGTTGAGCCCTACGATACTTCCAGTGAACTGTTCCTCCATTTCACCGGCGAGCGGCAGCAGCACATCCGGTTTACTCCGGAGTTGAAGGCCTTGTCGGAAGAGATCGTGGACAAAGAACAGGACCCTGTGCAAAAGGCATGGCTCATCTACCGTTGGATCGGGGAAAACATACCCTGGGCCAGCGCCCTGGAGTACTCCACCATGCCCAATATCCCCGCCTATTGCCTCCGCAACCGCAGAGGGGATTGTGGCATGAAAGCCCTCCTCTTCATTACTCTCTGCCGCTACAACGGCATCCCCGCCAAGTGGCAGAGCGGCTGGTTCCTTTACCCCGACAACCTCAACCTGCACGACTGGTCCGAACTCTACTTCGAAGGCGTCGGCTGGGCGCCTGTCGACCCCGACTTCAACCTGCAGAATATCGAAGAGGAAGACGCCCGCCGCTT
>JAGFJE010000508.1 GCA_024103175.1 Phaeodactylibacter sp. | reverse complement strand
AGGCAGATGGCGAACAGCATGAGGGGCGGCAGGCTGCGCCAGTCCTGCCCGCGATCCCTTAAGGCCACGAGGGTAACGCCCAGGAAAGTACAGGCCGCCAGGGCCATGCCCAGGTACTTCATGGTGTGGTATCCCCAGAAATGATACCCCGCCCACTTCAGCAGGTAGTAAATACCGGCGTTGAACTCGAAATTCCGGAAATACAGCCGCAGGCCGCTGCCCATCCCGGAAAACAGGGCGCCGCTCAGCAGGGGGGAAAACAAGAGCAGCAGTACCAGGCCCGACAGGGCAAAATACCCGATGCTGCGCCGCCCCCCCAGGCGCCGGATCAGAAAAAAGCCGAACAGCAAGGGCAGCAGTTTGGAGGCCACCGAAAAGGCGAAGGCCACGGCGGAAGGCCAGTAGCGCCCGTTCACCAGCCACCACAGGCTGAGCAAAAGAAAAAAGATCATCGCGCCTTCAAAGTGGAGGTTGCCCGTCATCTCCACGATGATCATGGGGTTGAGGGCGTAGAGCAGGGCGTTTTTTTCCGGCAGCCCCCACCGCCTCAGCAGCTTCACCATCAGGATCAGGTTGCCCACTTCCAAGAAGAACAGCGGCAGCTTCATCACCACCGAGGCGCCGTATATATTGTCGGGAAAAAGCCAGCTGCCCAGAGCAAAGGTAGCCTGCGCCACCGGCGGGTATACCGTGGCGGTTTTCTGAGAATTGAGCAGGGCGAATAGTTCAGAACTCAGGCCGGGCAAGCGGTTGCCTTCCTCCATGTAATAGGCCGGCACGTGAGCAAAGGGGTTGATGCCATGAGTGATCAGGCGGCCGTCCCAGATGAAGCGGTACACATCGTCGGACAACTGCGGAAAAGCGCCGAGCAGTATTAGGCGGGCAAGAACGGCCACCCCAAGAAAGAAATAAAGGGCAGTACGGCCATCGGCCTCTCGATAAATGGCCAGGAAACAAAGGAAGGCCGAAATATGCAACCCGGCGATCCGGCCAAAGCCGCTCTGCGCCGGGCCGTAACCCAGGCCGGCGATCAGGGCGATGAACAGCAGGGCCAGGCCCCAGGAGGAAAAGGAATGAAGGAATGAAGGATCGAGAGGTTGATTATTGGACCCATTCATTCCTTCCCCGTCTTTGCTATAGCTCAGCCGGGTGAAATTCCTTCGTTCCATCATTCATTCCTTCATTCCTTCATTCCTTCATTCCTTCATTCCCTCATTCCTTCATTCCCTCATTCCTTTCTATCTCAGGCTCAAATGCTTGACCGTATAGTAGAAGATCGCGCCAAAGCCCAGGGCCAGCATCAGGTGGAAGGCCACGAAGGTCGTATTCTGGATCACGAAGCCTCCGATGACGGCGCCCAGGAAGTACAGGGCCAGCACGCCTTCGAAGATAGTGGTCCAGGACATCTTCTTGCTCAGGTAGTTGCGTTTGACGAAATTGTCCTTGATACTCTGTATGTTGAACTTCGGCGTGCGCACAAAGGGCGACTTCTTCCCCATATACCCCTGAACCACCGCCACCGTATTGTGGAGCGAAAGCCCCATGGACAGGGCCAGGAACAAGGGGAAGAGGACCAGGAAGCGCAGCAGGGCCTTCCCGAACGGCTGGTTGTGGGTCGGCGCCTGCACGTTGGCGGCGTAGTACACGGCGATGATGGACAGCAGGCCGGCCAGGAAGTAGGCAAAGAAGTTCTTGCTAAACCCCTGTTCGATCAGTTCGCCCAGGGAGAACAGCAGCGGCACGCTGAACAGGCCGGTGATGAACACGAAGACGAACACCGTGCTGGCCAGCAGGTGCGACGTGGCGTGGATCTTCTGGCGCAGGCTCAGCCCGGGGGAGCGCCAAACCGTCGGCAGCATTTTTTTGGCCGTCTCGGCCCCGCCTTTCATCCATCGGAACTGCTGGGATTTGAAGGCGTTCATCTCTGCCGGCAGCTCGGCCGGAGAGGCCACCTCTTCCAGGTACTTGATCTTCCAGCCTTTGAGCTGGGCGCGGATGCTGAGGTCGAAGTCTTCCGTCAGGGTGTCGGCTTCCCAGCCGCCGGCATCGTCGATGGTTTCGCGGCGCCAGACGCCGGCGGTGCCGTTGAACTGCAGCATATAGTCGCCCGACATGCGGCCGACCTGTTCGACGGTGAAGTGAACGTTGAGCTGCAGGGCCTGCAGTTTGGTGATCAGCGAATAGTCCTGGTTGATGTGTTCCCAGCGGGTCTGCACCACGCCGACGTTATCATCCTCGAAGAAGGGGATGGTTCTTTTCAGAAAGTCGGGGCGCGGCAGGAAGTCCGCATCGAAGATCGCAAGAAACTCGCCATTGGCGTATTTCATGCCATCGCGCAGGGCGCCGGCTTTGAAGCCCTGGCGTTTCTCCCGGCGGATCTGCTCGATATTCAGCCCTTTGGCCTTGTATTCCTGGACCTTCCGGCGGACGATGTCCACGGTTTCGTCTGTAGAGTCATCCAGGATGTGGATCTCGAACCGGTCCTGGGGATAATCGAAACAGGCAATATTGTCGATCAGGCGCTCTATCACGTACATTTCATTGTAAATGGGGAGCTGTACGGTAACGAAAGGATAGGCCAGGTTCTGGTTTCCCTCTTCCTCTTCCACGAGCAGCCCTACCCCGGCGTCCTGTCGGCGCGCGTTCGCGTGCTTATGGTTATGAGAGGCGGCCATGGCCAACTGCCGGGTGTATTGCCGGCTTTGTTTCTTGCGTTCAGCGGAAAGTTCTTCTTCGTCGCGCTGATACTTTTTGTAGTGATACAATAAATTGAACTGCATTAAACAGTACACGGTGATATACAAAAGGGCCAGTGTGTAAACGGCCAGGACCGTGTAGGCAATCACAGATGTCATTGCAAAAGTTTTAGTTTAAAAGAGTTGGAAGATATCAATTGTTAAACGATCTATAACAACTTGAAAATCGTCCATAAGATCTTATATCCAGCTAATATGGTACCCCGGATCGTGCCTGAGACTTTAGACAGGCCAACCCTCTTTCGGTAACGGGCCGGAACCTCGGTACATTTAAATTTATTTTTTGCTGCTTTGACCTGCATCTCCACCGTCCATCCAAAATCTTTGTCCTGCATGTCCAGTTCCAATAATTTATCGAACCGGATGGCCCGGAAAGGCCCCAGGTCTGTAAAATGGTATCCGTAAAAACGTTTTATGAGGTTAGTGGCCAGCCAGTTGCCGAAGATCTGCTGAGGCATCATGGCGCCTTTGTCCATTTGGCCAAGGGTACGGGACCCGATGCACAGGTCGGCGCCCCCTTCGATGACCGGGCGGGCAATTTCCGGCATTTGATCAGGGTGGTCAGAATAGTCGCCATCCAGGAAAACGATTATGTCGGGCTGTTCGTTTACCGGTTTGCTCAATAAATATTCAATGCCTTTGAGGCAGGCGCTGCCGTATCCTTTCCGGGGTTGTTCCACCACCGTGGCCCCGTGCCGGCGCGCCACCCCGGCGGTATTGTCCGTACTGGCGTTATTGCAGACGATCACTTCCCGCACCAACCCTGAAGGGATATCTGCCAGGACTAAGCCTATGGATCGCTCTTCATTGAAAGCAGGAATGATGACGTCAATTACCGGTTTATTCAATGCTGCATCCCAGTTTTGCTCCACAAAGTTAGAAGAAATATGAA
>JAGFJE010000460.1 GCA_024103175.1 Phaeodactylibacter sp. | reverse complement strand
GACGCGCCATCTCATGAAATTCACAACTGAACCAGCCCCGGTTTTCCTTATGCCCAGTGCGGCGCCCGGTTTTTGAATAAACTGGTTCGCCAGCCCTGGAGTTCCGTTTCCTTTGCAGCAGGCATTGGCCCCGGCCTGTACTTCTGCGGCATTCTCAAACGCTTCTATAACCAAAAATCGATCCAATGAATTGTAAACACCTTCTATTCTCCCTGATGCTTTTATTGTTCACTCCGGCATTGCTTCATGCCCAGTTTCCCTGCCTCAGCGGGATGTCCGTTAACGGGCCAAACGGCCAGGACGGCATTGACCTCTGCCAGGATGGTTTTTCTTCCACCCTCAACTTTGCCGCCAACATCAGCGCTTTGCCGGTTGGTTACCTGGTGGTGGATGACAGTAATGTGATCGTCTACATCGGCACCCGTGGGACCATTGATTTTTCTGCCCTGCCCGGCGACAACTTCACGGTTTATGCCTTCAATTTCATCGGCTCCATCCGGGCGGAAGTTGGCGACCCGCTGAGCACTCCGTTGACGAGCGGCTGTTATGCGCTGACAACCAACTCCATTTCTGTTACCGGCGACGCCCCTTCGGCGGGAATGGTAAGTACCGAGGCCGGAGAGGCCGAGGCGTATACCTGCCCGGGAGACGGGCTTGCCGACATTGTCCGCTTCGATAGTTCCGGAGTGGACGCCGGGGCGTCATTCGCTTACCTCGTTACGGATGAGAACAACATTATTACCCGGGTGCTGAGTAACGATACAGATGATTTCGAAAATGACAGCATTGGCGTCTCCAGAGTCTGGGGAGTGGCCTACAACGGAAACCTGACGGCCGCGCCCGGCGATAACGCCGCTTCCGCCAGCCTGGCCGACGGCTGCTATTCCCTGTCTTCCAATTTCATTGCCATTTTTCGGGAAGAACCGGCCGGAGGCACAGTGAGCACGGAAGGTGGGGCCGCCACGGTGGAGCTATGCGCCGCGGGTGGTTCCTCCACCGCCATCCGGCTTGACAGCATGGGCGTCGGGAACAGTTCTTTTACGTATGTGGTAACAGATACCAACAACGTGATCCTCTTTCTTTCCGGTTCCGATGAAATAGATCTCGATACCCTTGCTACCGGCGTATACCGGGCCTGGGGGCTGGCCTATACCGGTATGTTGATTGCGGCTCCGGGGGATACCGCCTCTGTTGTCAGCCTCAGCGATGGTTGTTTTTCCCTATCCGATAATTTTGTAACCGTTGACAAACAGGGCGCCGATGGCGGTTCTATCGCTACCGATACCGGCGAAACCGAGGCATTCGCCTGTCCCGGCAGCCTTGAGCAGGACACGATCCGGTTTGTGAGCGATGGAACAGCTGGAGACAACTTTACTTTTTTGCTGACAGATACCAGCAACGTCATTCTGTCTTTGCCAGATACGAACTACCTCCTCCTGAGCAGCCTGAATGAGGGCATTTACCGGTTGTGGGGCCTGGCTTACAACGATACGCTTACGGCCATGCCGGGCGACACGGCCTCCTCCTCTACCCTATCGGATGGCTGCTTTGCGCTTTCCAACAATTTCCTTACGATCTATTTTTCCCTGCCCCCAGGGGGTACGGTCAGCACCGAAAATGGGGAAACCGAGGTTTTCACCTGCCCGGGCAATGGCATTGCCGATACCATCCGGTTTGACAGCACCGGAGTGGGCGGCGGCGAGTTTGCCTACCTTATTACCGACACCAACAACGTCATCCTCAGCCTCCCTTCCGGTGATTTTGAGGACTTCGAAAGCGCCGGGGCGGGGATCAGCCGCGTCTGGGGCCTGGTATACGCCGACAGCCTGCTCGCCACGGTTGGAGACACGGCATCCAACACCATCCTGGCCGTTGGTTGTTACGCCCTTTCCGACAATTACATCACCGTTATCCGGCAGCAGCCGGACGGAGGCATGGTGATGGCGAACACCGGCGGCACGGTAGCCTTCACCTGCCCGGGCGACGGAGTGGCGGATATTGTACAATTTGCCCGGGACGGCGCCCGGGGCCCGAATTACACCTTTATCGTCACCGACACCAATAACGTCGTACAGGAAGTGGCCGCCGGTTCGGCCGATTTTGAAAGCTACGGCGCCGGCGTATCCCGCGTCTGGGGTATCGCCTATACCGGCAACCTCACCGTTATGGCGGGCGACACAGCGTCGGCAGGCGCCTTGAGCGATGACTGTTTCGGCCTTTCCGGCAATTACATTACCGTATACCGGCAGGCCCCCAACGGAGGCAGCGTTGCCACCGAAGCCGGACAGGCGGCCGTGAATACCTGCACCAGCGACGGGCTCGGCAGCCTGATCCGCTTCGATAGCGCCGGAACCAGCAATAGCGCCTATGCTTATGTAGTCACGGACACCAATGCGGTTATCATCCACATCAGCACAAATGACGGCATCGATTTTGAAGGCACAGGGGGCGGTGTTTGTTACGTTTGGGGGCTGGCCTATACCGGCAATATCACGGCTGTGCCCGGCGATACCGCTTCCGCCGCTCCTCTCTCCGATGCCTGTTTTGACCTGTCCGACAATTTTGTAACCATCATCAAGGAAGAGGCCAGTGGCGGTACGGTGAGCACCGAAGATGGCGCCGGAGAAGTATTCCTGTGCCCGGGTGATGGCCTGGCGGATACAGTCCGCTTCGATAGCCTGGGAGCTTTTGGGGGCGCCTTCACCTACCTGGTGACCGACACCAACAACGTGATCCTCTCCTTTCCCGATGCGGACTTTAAAGATTTCGAAACCGACGGTATTGGCATATCCCGCGTCTGGGGCCTGGCGTACAGCGATAGCCTTACCGCCATGGCCGGAGATACCGCTTCGGCGGCTACCCTGGCCACCGGATGCTACGCCCTGTCTTCCAACTTCATCACCATTTACCGGGATGTGCCCGACGGCGGCACGCTCAGCACAGCCGACGGCTCGGAAGTCATCACGGCCTGCGCAGGCGGCAGCCTTGCCGGCGCCATACGGTTCGACAGTATGGATGTGGTGAACAGCCGGTTCGCCTACATCATTACAGATACAAATGATGTGATCCTTTTCGAGCCGGCCCCGAGCCTGTCCGGGTTCAGCGGCGACGGCCCGGGAACCATTCGGGTTTGGGGAATGGCGTATACCGGCAACATTACCGCAGTGGGTGGAGACACCCTGCCTGCCGCTATCCTGACGGACGAGTGCTACGACCTGACGGACAACTTCATCACCGTAAACCAGGAGAAAGTTGAGGGCGGAATAATTCAGGCTACCGGAGGCCGCCTCACCGTTTATACCTGTCCCGGCGATGGCGTGCCCGACATCGTCAACTTTGAAAACTACGGGGAGTTCAGTGAATCCTACGGTTACCTTTATACAGATACCAGTGATGTGCTTCTGGGCTTCGATGGAACCGGCCCCTTCAACTTTGACGGTTTGGAAAGCGGGATCTACCACGTATGGGGGGTGGCTTATTCCGGCGCCTTTACGGCCTCCATAGGCGATTCGATCCTTCTCGGCGGCCTGAGCGACGGTTGTTTCAGCCTTTCGGATAATTTCGTGACGGCCTTCAACGATGTACCCGACGGCGGGACGGTAAGCACGGAAACCGGCGATACCGTGGTTACCGTTACGGTGGGCGACGGGCTGAACGACTGGGTTCGCTTCGACAGCACAAATACCAGCAACAGCCTGTATACGTATATTATAACGGACGACAATGATGTTGTCCTGGCAATTCCGGGCGGTGATAGAGTCAATTTTGAAAATTCCGGCGCCGGAACATGCTTCGTCCGGGGGCTTGCCTACACGGGGGCGCTCACCTTTGCAGAGGGAGATACGATTGCGGTGTTGGACAGCCTGAGTACAGACTGCTACAGCTTGTCCTCCAACTTAATAACCGTCAACCGAGATCCGGCCTCCGAACAGTTGCGGCCGGCCGGTTTGCACCGGCAGGAAGAACAGATATCAAGCCTGCGGCTGAGCGCCTGGCCGGTTCCGGTAGACGGCTTGCTCACGGTTAGGATCGATGGCGGCAGTTCCGGCCAGGAAGGCATACTGCGCCTCCTGGGCCATTCCGGGCAGGTAGTTTTGCGCCGGGAAGTTACCCTGGACGGCAACAGCACCACGGCCGAACTGAGTACAGTGGATTTAACCCCCGGATTATATCTACTCCATTTCCAGAACCAGGATGAGCAGGCAACCCTTAAAGTTATGAAACCGTGACCTCTTCTGTTGTGAGGTGACATCTTTTTGCCCCCAGATCCTGGCAATTAAGCCTGTTTCGGCGGATTGAGGGGCAAAAAGAGCCTGTCCCGATTTTTTCGGGATGTCATCTCACTTCGCCAGGTCAATTCCAGTCCGGCATATCTGCATCATTGAACAACAAGACCCGGGTTTGGTTTTGCGAGTTGGTCTGTACGTCCATCAGCATAACCCTGGATGTACCGATATTGTCCGATGGTTTATTGACGAACAATATTTTGGCGCCGTCATTCGTAAAACGGGGCTGAGAGTCGTTGGTTCCGGGCGCTTTCCCGAAGGAATAATTGGTGATGCCACCGGTCTGCCGGTTAAAGATCCAGATCTGGCTATTCAGTGGCCGCCCATCGGCAGACAGGTCGTTGGCGGAATTGAAGGAGAAAGCAATCCTTCTTCCGGTGGGGTCAAAAACGGGGCTCCTGATCATACCATTGAGTTCCGTTTCCGGCCGGGTGGCCGGTACGGAGTCCATCTGGAAAATGTATAATTTGCTGTGGTAACTGCCGGGGCGTTCGGCAGTGGCGACGATGGTATTGTTGTCGAGCGGCGTCCAATCCACGCCGGTAAAAAAGTACCCGTCCTCCGCTTCGGCCACCAGGCGCAGGCCGCTGCCATCCTTGTTGATCCGATACAGTTGCCCGAAATTCATGTAGAGCAACTGGTCTCCGGTTGGAGACCAGCAATAGGAAGCAATATTTTCGTCTTTTGACCGTACGGGGACAGCGTTGGTCACTCGCTGAGCTTGGGACCCATCCCGTTCCATGACGAAAATATGGGGTTCATTATCTACCAGGCGGAGGGCTGCCATCTGGTCTCTCAGGACCGGGCGGAGCCTTGGCCTCCAGTAGGACCGGTTGGCATTGGTTAGCTGGAATGACAATTCTTCATCGTTCTCGCTTATGGGTTCTCTTCCGCCGAAGAGGGCCAGGTTACTGCCGGCCGGCCTTACGAAGGCATAGCGGTATTCATCTTTAGGGTATTCCTGGATAGAGAAACTCCATACTTCCCCAAATACGGCCGGTTTTACGCCATCATCGACAACTACCTGCCAGAAATACTGGCGGCCGAACCCCAGGTTCTCCACCTGCAGAAAGGTGTCGGGCGTTTCCATGGCCAGGGGGATAGCCGAGCTGGTGTCGGAGGTAAAAAGATACACGTCGTACAACAGGGGGTCCCCATCCGAATCGGCGCTGGACCAGGAGAGCGTGAGGTTGGGGCTAAGCCCCTGGGCTCCGGCCGCCGGCTGTATCACGCTGGGAAGAGATGGAGGGCTATTGTCTTCTGTGCTTTTGGACAGCAGCAGCTTAATAGAGTTGGTGCGGTCTCCTTCCACCTGGATGCTGAGTGCGCCGTCGTCATATCCGGTTGCCCTTCCCCGTACACTGTAGGAGCCTTCGAGGAGGGAATCGATGACAAACTCCCCGAATTCGTCAGTTATGACCAGGTCGGACTCTGGGTTGGTCGTTATGCTTACACCGGCAATGGGGACGAGTGTCTCGGCATCCAACACCTCTCCTACCAGCCGCCCATAGGTTTGGAGGTCTATGGTATCTTCCCGGCAACCGCCCAGGAAGGCTACAAAGGCGAATAAATAAATCAGTTTTTTCATGGGATTGTTACTTTTTGTTGCGGCTCAGGTAGTACTTGACCCCCACGCGGGAACGATAGAAGAAATCATTGTACTTTCCATTGACCACTCCATCGAGCCCGTCGCTCATGAGGTAGTTGTTGTCAAAAGCCAATTCGAGCCCCAGATAATCGGTTATAAAATACTCCATGCCCACTCCCGCATTGAGTTTGAGAAGGGCGTTGGAAGCAACGTCATTGGGCGGCATTTCTCCGTCCGGCATCATCAACCCTCCTCCTGCGAACAGAAAAGGGGAAATGCGGTCGGTAGGTAATAACCGCACCCGGACGGAACCGTCGAAGTAAGTAACCTTCCGGTCGAAAACCTGTTCTGTCGCCAGGCTGCTTTTTCCAAAGCCAAGGTGGAAAGCAAAGCCCGGGGAAAAAACGGCGGTTATCCCGGCTTCTGCCCCCAGGCGCAAGATGGGGTTAGGGTAATCTCCCTGGTACAACAAGCTGGTACCGCTCAGCGAAAAGGAAGAATAATGCTCATGGCCGACGCGTTCTCTGCCGAGCAGGTCTACCTGTTCCATTTCTTTTTTCTCCTGTTCGTAAGCCACCAGCGCGCCCTTCATCATAGCCTGCTGGGAGCTGTCTGCCCGCCAGAGCCCTTCCTGGGCGCCTTCCAGGATGAGGCTGTAAACCGCCTTTTCAATAGCCTCCGTAACGGCCATGTCGGCAGGCTCATTGTAAGTGAAGCCGGTTTCCACTTCCAGCAAACGGCTGAATTTGACAAAACGGAAAAGGCCGCCATCCATGGCCTGCGAGAGCAATGTCTTTGAGGTGTAGACATTTTTCAGGACGCGGCCGGACTTGGTGGCAATGGCGCGGAGATACACCGTAACACGGTCCTGCCGGTATTTCCCCGAGCCGCCGGCGCCGAAGTAGCGGACCCCTACTCCACCGGTCATTATATTGGACTCGTATGAGACTATTCCTCCCTCGATGATCATACCGGCGAACAAGAGTGGAGAGATCAGCGCCTGGCTGGGGTTTTCCCGGTTGAACTCCATCCGCGTAGAACGGATGATCTTGCGTTCGTTGAGGAGGTTCCCTACATTTTCTCTTTCTATGACGGTAAACCACCCCGAATCCATCAGGGTTTTGATCAAAATATTGGTTGCGCCCTGCGTGACCGCTGTTGACCAGCTGGTACCGACTTCAGTCGGTTTATACTGGCCCGTTTGATCGCGCAGTTTATAAACCGCTACGATGATGGGCTCTTCCGGTTTGGGAAGGTTACGCAGGTGAAAGTTAAAAGGCGTTTCCTCTCCCAGCCTGGCCCGGGTGGTTTTCATGGGCTGGTTGAGGTAGGCCCCACAGCCGGAAAACACCCAGGAAAGGACAACAACGGTTATCCATAAGTGCTTTTTCATAATAAGGAGTTTGGGAATTCTGAATCTGGAAAAAGCTCGACTACCCGCAACCATAAGATAGCGCCGCTACCCTGGCACAGGTAGCCAAGCCATCCAAACTCTAACTTTTATAGATATTATGGATATGGTGTCAGAAATACGGAACGGTGATCTGTGTCTGGTTGCCTGTAGACAGGTCGCTGATCGTGACAACCAGCCCGTCCAGGCCGGGAACGACGTCAACCAAAATATCCCCGAATTCGTAGGTGCCGGCCTGAATGCCATTCTCTCCGAAAAAGCCTTCCGACTGAATGAGATTGCGGGACAACTGGCTCAGGAGCTGGTTATTGAGCGATTCGGTAAAGCGGTCGAGCGAGTTTCTGCCGCTGTTCCGGTCATCCTGGGCCGTGAAGGTGTTCTGCGCATTGGCAGAGCTGAGCATCCAGCTGTAGTTCAGGTAATTGCCCCCGAAGGCCGGGTTTATAGGCGTATACGTGAAATCCTGGCCGTACATTACAAATGGGGCGGCGAGTAAGAAAAGAAGAGCTAAGAGTTTGGATTTGAAGTTCATGGTTCAAGGAATTATAACTGTTAGTAAATGGAATTATAATATTCAGTACACACCTCGTAGTTCTTCATCGAGGTTTTCTCCCGCTTCGGCTCTTTCCCGGAGTATCCTCTCCAGGCGGGAATTCACATAACCGGCCAGCCCTTCGAGGTATTCGTAATTGGGTTGCAGGTTGGTTTCCACTATCCGCTCGTCATCCAGCCAGACGACGAGGCGGGTCGTTCGGCCCCTGCCCGGAAACTCCTCCAGCTTGATGTAGTAATCTCCGGCTCCGGAAGGGCCTTCCCACTGAGAATAAAAGATGTCGTACAGGTCTCTTCCGGCGCGGGTGCGGGTATTGTCGATGACCAGCCCTCCGAATTCAAAACCGGACTCCTGGCCTTCGTAGTCTACTTCCTGGGAAACGTCTTCCTCAAATTCTGCTCCGGGCTCCTGCTCCTGTTTATCGGCAGCATAGGCCAGGGTGTCCGCGTCCACCAGAATATCCTGAAAGTAAAGGAGCAGGACGGCTTCAAATTCCTTAACTTCCGCTACAGCGATCCGGGTGGCGGCCAGGTCTTTGGCCTCTCCGGCGCCCAACTTTGCCTGTGCACTTTGGTCGTTGGACAAAGCATTGTTGTTTTTATCGGCGCCGGTTATGAAGAAATCAAAGCTGATGACCACTTCATCCATAGTGGTATTTTCCGCCTGCGCCCTGAGGATAATCTCCTGCCCGTTCACTTCATAATTGATCTTCCCCTGAAGAGCAGCTTCTTGCTCCAGGTCCTGCCCAAAGGCGTAAACTCCACTAAAAGCAGCCAAAGCCAATACAAATAATAGCCTGTTCATAACAATTCGATATGGGATTAATATGCACTTATTCGAACGTTAACCCGTTTCCGGAAACGCTACAGCCTGCGCCCACAGCCCCAAAGGCCGACAGGGCGGGCCGCCCGAAATAATAACAGGAAAACGAATGGTGGTATGTGTGCCTCCTTAAGATATTAGGGTGTACTATGGGGTATGTAGTTTTCTTTTTTCAGACACCCTGGAATTTGAGCAGGCCCCAAAGCAGAGTACCTGCCTTGTTTAACCTACTTTTGGTTTGTTGTACGGCAATTGCCGAAGGAATGTTTCCTTCAACCAAAAAAAAATCATTTCCCGGGAAAAAGAATGCAGCGAAGGGCTACTCCTCGGCCCCTCCTTCGCTTTCTTCTGTAGCAGAGAGTTCCAGCGTGTCGGAGTCCAGGAGTTTTTTCTTGTGGTAAATATCAAGGGTTATTGTGAAGCGGCTGCCTTCTCTCCAGGAAAAGGAGGAAGACGAAAGGGTTTTGGATTCCAAAGCAGCCAGTTCTTTCCTGCCCCCCTGGCTGTTGGATACGGAGTTGTTTCGCGCGTCTGTCTGCGCGATTTTCATTTTATAGGTAAGCTCAAGGCTTTTATCCGAAAGGTTCTCGCAATAAGCTTCTATCCTTAGCTTGTTGCCTTCGATCTCATAAAAGATCTGCCCTTCTACGGTTGCTTTTTTTCCCATGCCTTGCCCAAAAGCAAAAACGCCACCAAACAAAAAGACCGCTACGGCTGAGAAAAATTTACACATAATTGATGTTTTATAGTTTTCAGGTTTGTAATAGCCCGCGGAAACCGGCAGGCTACGCAATACATTGGCTTTCACTTCTTCCGGCAGTAAAGCCCGGAAGGAGTTTTTAGTTTTCCCCCACCGGAGATGTAACACCTACCGGATGTACTGGTTGAGGTCCTGTACCTGGATATTCATATCATATCCGGTGAATTCGATCGTGTAGTCTATACCCTCAATATCTTCCGCTCTGTGGGTCACATTGATATTTGACCCGTTCTGGATAAATCGGGCGTTGACCTCTTCAATATTCTGATAATCCAGGCGCAGGTAGTTGTCGTTGCCGTTCTGAAGAACGCCAATTGTAGTTTCCTCGCCCAGCAGGTCGATATCCGTGTAATTTCCATTGCCGTTCTGCCGGATGGCCGCTCCGTTCCGGTTGCCGTCCATGGTGAGATAGATCTCATTGTAGCTGCCGGTTTGCTGGATATCGGCCAGCTGGCGGTTGTACAATTCGATATCGACTATGTTGGAGGACGCCTGGTCCAGGACGACCCGGCTCAGGTTGCCATCCAGGTCCGGTACGATCTCGAGGGCTTCTATCAGCTCGTCTTCCATATTGCCGTTCACCTGGGCGAAGGCGGCAAAAGGCAGGGCGAATAGCAAGGCAAGTATGGTCAGATGGTTCATTTTTTTCATGGGTACAGTATTTGATGTTGATAACCTAATGAAAGCAGCCTGGCCCGCTTTCGTTTTCTCTTTTTTCCGGCCACTGAAAAGCGGCCCGTCCGAAGAAACCAGGAAAGAGAAAGAGCGGCGCCGCCCTTTCTCTAACCAAATTCCTTTGTATACGGTTCGTTTACTTCTGAGAAACGTCAACCGTGTTGCCGCTGGAGTCGCCCATGATCAACACGTCGCTGGTGCTGTAGTCTCCCTTCTGGGTAACGAATACGTTGTTCTCACTACTTTCATCGAGGATACCGATGTAGGATTCGTGGTTTTGGTCATTCTGGTCAACGTCAACCCAGTTGTCGTTGGAGTTGCCGGCGATCTCAACATAGGAGTCGAGGTCGTCGCCGTCCTGGTCGATCTTGACGTAGTTCACGTCAGAGCCGTCTGAGATGTGAACGTCCGATTCGTTGTCGTCGCCTTCCTGGCCTACCTCAACTTCGTTCATGACGTTGTCGGCAACAATAGAGACATCCGATTCGTTGTCGTCGCCATCCTGGTCGATGTTCACTGTGTTGAAGAAGCCGAATTCATTGATCAGAACGTCGGATTCGTTGTCTTCGCCAGTTTGATAGACATTCACGCTGTTTTCATCGCTGATATCGGCAATGGTCACGTCGGAGTCCTGGCGGTCGCCCTGCTGCTCAACAGTTACTTCGTTAATGGTGCTACCGAAGAGGATGTCGACATCCGACTCGTGGCCGCCGTCGCCGGATTGGTAAACGTCGACGATGTTGCCGTCGGAGAAGTCGATGATGTTGATTTCAGAGTCGTTGTCATCGCTTTCCTGGTGTACGGAAACTTCATTCTCAAAGCTGCCGTCGATGTTGACTTCAGAGTCGTTGTCTTCATCTTCCTGTTTGATGTCGACATTGTTGCCAAAGCTAACGTTGGTGATGTTGACCTCGCTTTCCTGGTTTTCACCATCCTGGTCCACCTTGACGGAGTTGAAGTCGGATTCATCGAGAATGTTGACCTCAGAAACGTTTACTTCATCGTCGTCCTGGTTCTGCTTGACCGTAACGGTGTTATCATCGCTGCCGCCGGAGATGGTAACGTCCGACTTGTTTTCCGTCTGGGCCATGGCCGTACCAGCGACGAAGAGCAGTGCTGTGATCATTAAATAAATTTTCTTCATGTCCGAATGAAAGTTTTAAGATTATAAAATGTTAGTAAGAATTGAATTCGCTGAAATTCCGTTATTCTCCGGGCAAAACGCTTTAAGGCCAGGCCCCGGAATTATCCGGAGGCCGGCCTGGCCGGCCGAAGAATACAGCCTTGTTTTATTTAAAGGACGATTTCAATTTTGGCGTGTAGGTTAAGCCTCTTATTGCAGGTGGCTGAGTATAAGGGGGGAGTAACGCTTGATGTCGAGAGCAAAGATAAACACATCGAATCTCAATATTCTGCCATTCTCCCCGGATATTCTGCCAATTTGTATTTTTTTTAATATATCCTAATGGCTATTCCGCATAAATACCGCCGGGCGTATCCCGAAATAGCCTTCAAACAACTTGGAAAAATAGTCGGGCCGGGAATACCCCACCGACAGGGCCGCTTCTTTTATGGTAATGCCTTTTCTCGCCTGGAGCAATTCCCTGGCTTTTACCAACCTGGCGACCTGCAGGTATTGGTTGGGAGTATGTCCGGTTTCCCGTTTGACCCGGCGGTAAAACTGCCGTTCGCTCATATATAGTTCTTCCGCGATCTTTGGGATGGTAAGGTTTGGGTCGTGCAACTGGCCGGCAATTATTTCATTCAGTTTGCCCAGCCAATTTTTTTTTTCATGGGAGGAAGGTTTACTGTCAGGGGACTTGGTGGTGCTATTCATTTTTTTGAATTTTTGCCAGGCTACAGGTTCTTTCCCGCCCTTGTAAAATCCGTATCTTGATACCGGTATACGCCTTGTATTAACAATTGTTACACTTACAGGAGAGAAAATTTGAATGTATTCAGAATTTCCGGCGAATGGAGAGCTGGAAGCCGGAATTGAAATGCTTTTCCTGTGTTCTGAAAACCTGTTCCGGGCTGAGGTCCACCAGGCCCCGGGAAAAGCGGGCGTTCAAGGACCAGCGGCGGTGAAAAGCCCATTCCAGGGCCGCCGATACCCCCAGGTCAAATTTTCGGAGCCGGGCATCGCTGTAGGATTCGGCTCTTCCCTGGCCAAACCCGGACGAGGGGTTTAAGGCCTCATCTTGTACGGCGCCGCCGAATAAAGAAGGCCCTTCTTCAATAATGAGGGCCGGCCGGATGCCCGCCAGGAGGCTCCAGGCCGGGCTCAGGCGGTATTTGGCTTCCAGCGGGGTTTCGACGGATAAATAGTTCTTGTCCAGCGTGCCCCTGGAAACCTGGTCGAAAAGATACCCGTTGCTGGTTTGCACCTTTGTCGTTCGTTCGTATTCCGCCGACACATTACCGGTGTACTTAATATGGGCCTCTGCCTGTATGGCCCAGCGCGGCCCTACCCCGACGCCCGCAAAAAAACCTCCAAAAGGATAGAAGGAATAGCCGGCGCTTCCCGGGTTGCCGATAGACAGGTTTCCTCCCAGGAGTACTCCTGCATAAAAATTACGGCGGGCTTTTCGGCTGGGGCCGGAAGCGCCGGCCAGGATGTCGTTTCTTTCCGCCGTTGCTACGCGCACGGCCTCCGGGGGGAGCGCCGAAAGGGGCGCTATCTGCTTCTCAGGGATAGGGATAGAAGGAATATCCAGGCTATTGTTGTCAGATAACTGGCCAGTTGCCGGCGCCGCAGCTTCTTTTATGCGTCCTTGCCCGATTTGCCGGGCTGGTTCTCCAGGCAACAGTATCCCTTTAGAACTTCGTGCCGGGAGCGGCGGATGTTCTTTGGAGCGCCGGGCCTCTGCTTGTCCTGAAGGTTGAAGGGAGCGAGCGGCCTGTTTTTCAATTTGGCTGCTTTCATTGAGGCGCCCTCTGGTTTTCTGGTTTTGGGTATCCATGGCGCCGCCTTCCTGGACCGGAGCTTGCTGCCTCTGAGCAATACCGGCAACGGGAATGGGGAAAGCGCTGATCTCAAGGGCTGGAGAAGGCATGCCAAAGCGAGCGCCGGCAAGATAGCCCAACAGGGCTGCCGCCAGGAAGAGGGACGCCAGCCTCCGGTTCAGCCCGCGGGAAGGGCGGGCACGCTCATTCAGGAGTTGTTCCATGGCCTGCCAGTCTGCATCAGCGTATCCGTCCGGCTGATGCTGCCGGATCTTCCGGCTGAACTTTTCCCAAAATTTGTCGTGATGGCTCATTACACTTTCCTTGATGATTGCTCGTTCTTAAAGACGGTTATAATTTCGCAGCAGCTTCTTTAATTCCTGCTTTGCCGACGACAGGTGCCAGCGCGACGTCCCTTCACTCATGCCCAGTTGTTCGGCGATTTCCGCATGCTTGAATCCGTCTATGACATAGAGAGAAAAAACGGCCCGGGACATAGGCGGCAGCTTCTGGAGCATAGCCAGCAGGTCTTCGGCCGCTATTTTATCCAGGACAGAAGAAGGGACGGCCAGCTCCGCAGCTTCCTCAAGTGCGGCAGTACGCTTTTTCCTGGCTTTACGCACATGGTCAATACAGGTATTGATGGCAATGCGGTTGATCCAGGCCGGGAAGGCTTGGTAATCCTGGCACTGGTGCAGGGACTGAAAAGCCTTCAGGAAAGCCTGGTTGACCAGGCTTTTGGCCTGGTCGTGGTCTGTGGCATAACGCAGGCAAATGGCAAAAAGGGCATTGTAGAACTGTTGATACAGTTGCTGCTGTGCCTGCCGCTCCCCGGATTTACAGGCTTCGATGATCTTCGGGAGCTCCGATGTTTCTTCTTTGCGTTCTACCACCACAGATAAAGGTGTCAACCTGGCAAAATCCTTGGCCATCGTCTCCATTTTACGTTCTTCCCCAGAAGGACGACAGGCAACCACAAAACGTTGGAAATTTTGGCAAAATTTTGCGGCAGCTATTTCAGTCCGGGTAATAATACCGAACTGCGAACTTAGAATACTCGCTTTCCGCCTTGACGGCCAAGTTGCCGACTGGCGGTTAAAGGAATAGGAAAGTTGCCAGAAAGGCGATAAAACTCAATGCCAGCCCGCCGACAAAGACGCGGTAAGCGTAAGTCAGCAGGCGGTATTTTTTCTGCAATACCAGCCCCAGGTTGTACAGGTCCCGGGAAAGGTCGTCGTACAGTATGGCCTGGTCCTCTTTCAGCCCCCGGAGATAGGATACAAATTCATCTTTGGGAATCTTGAGGAAATTACCGAAATACAGCAGGCTTACCCGATGTTGGCGGACATCCTCTTCGGTGAACTCCTGCCCGGAAACCTTGGGCATGGCGGAAAAGACCGCGAAGGTAATGGCGGTAAGAGAGGTTAGCATCAGGATGAAGACGGGAATGACGAATTTCAGGTTGTCTCCGATGGTTAATTGTGACAGGGAGATGCCGGCGCTGGCGGCTGTAATGAGAATGGAGAGCACCAGCGTATTGATGCTGATGATCATATTGGCTTTACCATCGGCGATAGAACTCAGGTTGATGTGGTTGCGCAGGGTCACCCGGTAGATGGTGTCTACTCCCCTGCCAAAATCCTTGCCTGTTTGTTTGCGTATGGTCGTCTTGCGGGCTTTGACCAGGTTCTCCTTATGTTCGGCAATGTTCTTATTCCTTCTTCTCGAAAATTCCTCCTGTGCCCAGATGGTATGGAATTTCGTGGACATCTGCATGTCCAGCAACTTTCGGTTCCATTCCAGCAAGGTGTACCGCTCCCCGGAAAGGCGTTCTTCCTCCAGCCGCAACAACTGCCCCCTTCTCTCGAAGCGCTTTCTTCCCAGGAAAGAATAATTGGCGTCATGCAGTATCTTTTCCGGAATTGCCTCCGGGACGTTATCGTGCCGGGTACTCCGGATCAATTGTTCAACGAACTGGATGTTCTCTTCTACCATTCCTTTTTCTTCCATAAACCGGCGAGCAATTGAAGCGCTGCGTTCTTCATGCCCTTGCGTACCCTCGGCGTATCCCACGTCATGAAACCAGGCGGCCAGTTGCAGAAGCAGAGCATCCTCTTCCGGGAAGCCTGCCCTCTTTGTCAGAAGAGCGCTTATCTCTGCAACCTCTTCGGCATGGTCGTAATCGTGGAAGACGTACTCCGCCGGCAGGTGTTCGGTGAGAAAATCATAGACATATTGCCGGGCTTCCTGGAGGAGTTCTTTATTCATCTTATTGAGTCCGTATTATCTAAAGCCCCAATATACGAAGAGGAAGGCTGACTGAAAACTGTTGTGGGTTATGTTTGCGGCAAAGCTACCCTAAAACAGGCTCAACTGCGGGTTCCGGTATTGTTCGAAAAGCTCCAGGTTGTATTCTGGCTTCACCTTATCCCGGAAAAACTGCTGCTTTGCCAGTTTAAACTGCTGGGCTACGATCTCGGCGATCTTGCCTTCTCCGCGCATCCGGGCGCCGAAGCGGCTGTCGTTCAGCTTTCCCCCGTGGCAGTCCCGGATGCGGTTCAGCACGCGCTCCGCCCGATCGGGCATGTTTTTGCGGATCCAGTCCTCAAAGATCTCCGCTACATCTCCGTTCAGCCGGACCATGGTATAGGCGATAGAGAGGGCGCCCAGGCGGCTTACCGTTTCCGCCATGGAGAGTATCTCATGATCGTTCAGGCCGGGAATGATGGGCGCCAGCATGACGTTCACCGGTATGCCGCTTTCCGCCAGTGCCTGTATTGTTTTCAGGCGGTTGTGTACTGTGGCTGTGCGCGGCTCAAGTGTCCTTCGCAGTTTTTCATCCAGTGTAGTCAGGGAAATGGAGGTGCGCACCAGGCGGTGTTCCGCCATTTTCCGAAGAATATCCAGGTCGCGCAGAATAAGGCTGTTTTTGGTGATAATGCCAACGGGGTGGCGGTATTTCCAGAGCACTTCCAGTATCTGGCGGGTGATCTCCAGTTCCTTTTCGACGGGTTGATAACAATCGGTATTGCCGGCCAGCATGATGGGCTCTGGCCTCCATGACTTCTTCTTCAGCTCCGCCTCTAATATTTTTGGCGCTTCCTTCTTGACCAGGATCTTCTGTTCGAAATCCAGCCCGGCGCTGTATCCCCAGTAGTTGTGCGTATTGCGGGCGTAGCAGTAAATGCAGCCGTGTTCGCAACCCTGATAGGGGTTCATCGACCAGCCCATGCCAATGTCGGGGCTGCTGACCCGGTTGAGCATGCTTTTGGGGTACACCTCGATGTATTGGGTACGCGGCGCCCGCTCCTGCGGTTCGGGGTCGTGGACGTAGTCGTGAAAGCGGTTGGCCGGGTTGATCTGCGCTCCCCTACCCTTTATATAGACCGGATCTGGCTCGGAATAATTCATTTTTGTTTTATTTTTTCAAATTTAAAACAAAAAATTTATATTAACAAGCGCTTCAGCGGATACAGTTTTACTTCGGCTGAAACTTTTATTGCTTTCCCCGGAATTCCGTATTTTGTTCTGAACATTTAAATTCACCGACATGAGCCTGGCCAGAAAAGAAGAGCGGATCTCAGTTGAGGAGTATTTCGAACTACAGCGGCACAGCGATAAACGTTTCGACTTCTGGGATGGAAAGCTGGTAGAACTGGAAGCTACTACAAAAGCGCACAACCGGATCAAGCGAAACATCATCCGGCAACTGGATGTACCGCTGTTGAGGGAATCGGATTGCGAGTTGTTCGACGAAAATGTAATGACTCAACTGAAAAGCGGCCGAAAATATGTTTATCCGGATATTGTTATCTCCTGTGACCCTAAAGATAATGACCCGTTGATCGTGCAATTCCCCTGCATCATCATCGAAGTGTTGTCGGATGGAACGGAACATTACGACCGGACGGAAAAGTTCTTCCAATATCAGCGAATATCAAGTGTTGAACAGTGTGTATTTGTTTCACAAAAAATAATGGCGGTGGAGTCTTATATCAGGTCGACTGAAGATGAGTGGGCATTTAAAGCCTTGGAGCAACCTGACAGCCAATTGGTGTTTCCAAAGCTGGGAATTACCACAAAACTAAAAGATATTTACGAAGGTATTTCCCTCAAAAAGGAAAGCGAATAATCCCGATCCTGTTAATCCCTGCCGGCCTGCGGCTCAGCTGGCGGGCTGTAAATTTTATCATCCTGTCTCATGAAGATCACCAGAAAAAGCTTTTTCAAAGGCATCGCCCTGGGCACCATCTCCCTTCCTTTCCTGATCCGCGCTTTCGGCGGCAGGAATTTTGCGCAGGAAGACAGCACGGGGGCGCCTAATGTACTTACCGCGAAACAGTACCGCTGGAAGATGGTCACCACCTGGCCGCCCAATTTCCCCATCCTCGGGGAAGCCTGCAACAAGTACGCCGAGCTGGTGGAAAAGATGTCCGCAGGCCGCATGCGCATCCGGGTGTACGGCGCCAACGAGCTGGTGCCGGCCCTGGAAACCTTTGATACGGTGCGCACCGGCGGGGCGGAGATCGGCAGCGGCGCCGCCTACTACTGGGCGGGCAAAGCGCCGTCCGCTCAATTCTTTGCCTCAGTGCCTTTTGGCATGAACGCCCAGCAGCTCAACGCCTGGGTAATCGGCGGCGGCGGGCTTCAGCTCTGGGAAGAGCTCTACCGCGATTTCAACCTGGCGCCCATGCCGGGCGGCAATACCGGCGTGCAGATGGGCGGCTGGTTCAACCGCGAGATCAATAGCCTCGAAGACCTCAAGGGCCTGAAGATGCGCATTCCCGGCCTGGGAGGCAAGGTGTTGGAAAAAGCGGGCGGCGCCCCCGTGCTGCTGGCCGGCGGAGAGATCTATACCGGCCTGGAGCGAGGGGTCATCGACGCCACCGAATGGCTGGGCCCTTTCCATGATATCCTCATGGGTTTTCACGAAATCGCAAAGTACTACTACACTCCGGGCTGGCACGAACCCGGGACCATGCTGGAGTTTATCGTCAATAAAGAACTGTACGACAAGCTGCCGGCAGACCTGAAGGCCATCCTGCAAACGGCGGCTGCCTGGAGCAGCAACTGGGTGCTCTCCCAAATGGAGGCCAAAAATGCCGAAGCCCTGGCCACACTGCTGGAGAAAGGCGTAGCCATCCGCAAATTCCCCAGGGAGGTCCTCGGCCAGCTGCGGCAATACACCGAAGAAGTGGTCGCCGATATGGCCGCCAACGACCCCTTCAGCCGGAAAGTCTACGAGTCGTACGACAGCTTCCGCAAAAAAGCGGCCAACTATTCCCTGATAACGGAGAAGGAATTTTACGACAAGATACAGAAGGAGGGAGAGCTGGACCTGGGGTGAATGATACAACACACCTGACTCCCCGCCTGAGTTGACACCCACCGGCCTAACTGATAGGCAGCGGCAATTCCCGCTTTAGGCGAGATGACATCTTTTTGGTACCTCAAAAGATGTCATCTCGTCCAAATATCGATATCTGAGTACTGTTTTTTGAAATTCCACCCCAACGAAAAAGCAACCCTTTTCGTCCTGAAGGAAAAAAACAATGAAAACATTCTTACTATCCACCCTATTTGCCTTTCTTGCTTACAGCGGGCACGCCTGCAGCTGCTTTTACATTTCCGATTATTTCTGCCCCTCGGCGAGTTGGATCAATACCAACGGAGGCGGCTCTGTTCAGTACATTGCACAGGTAAAAGTATCCAGCCGCTATAGTTATTATATGGATGTGGAAGTTGTCGACAACCTGCAGAACAGCCTCCCCGGATCACTGACCATCCTCGGGCAGGACGGGCTGAACTGCAATGAGTACCTGAACCCTTTTGAAGAAGGAAAAACCTATATCGTGATGATCAGCGAAAGCCACTGGGAAGAGGGCGCCTACGACCTCTCCGGCTGTGGAAAGTTCTGGCTACCGGTCAATGACGGCAAAGTACAAGGCAATATAGCCGAAGGTGTCCAGGAGCAGAGCTATGAAGAATTCAGGCAGGAGCTGGCCAGATGCGCGGGCATCACGCCGGCGGAGGAACCGAAATTGCCTTACCTCCTACTCTACCCCAACCCTACCTCTGGAGAAATGTTTTTCGAAGGCATTGAGGCAGGGGATATGCTGAATTACACCATATATAGTTACGACGGGCAGTTGTTGAAGGCGGGGCTAATTTTTGGCGGCTCCTCCCCCAGCCTGTCGCTGGCGGGTTTGCCGGGCGGCTTGTACTTGTTGCGTTTGCAGTCAGGGAAGGCGGTGATAACAAGGCGGATCGTTCTCAGGCAGAATTGAGGGAAGTGACGGGCGCCAGAATTTGCGTTGTTAGTTGGAGAGTGGTGTTTTTGTTGTTTTTTGATTTCGTTAGAAAGAAAATTTTAACTGAGTAAAAAAAGATTATAATAATACAGAAAGCTGCGCCTCAGGGCTTAGAAGGGAAGCGTCACTTCAGTCATAGAAACACATACACCACTTCCGGAAAAAGAATCACCACCAACAGAAAAACAAGTTGAATGACAACGAAAGGCACGATGCCCCGGTACAAATGCCCGGTAGTTACGCCGGGGGGAGCCACTCCCTTCAGATAAAAGAGAGAAAAGCCAAAGGGGGGCGACAGGAACGAGGTTTGCAGGTTGAGGCCCAGCAATACGCCGATCCACACCAGGTCTATGCCAAACTGTACGAAGATGGGCGCCACTACCGGCACGATAATAAACACGATCTCAATGAAATCGATGAAGAAGCCGGCAATGAAAACGACGATCATAACCAGCGCCAGGAAAGCCATAGCGGAGAGGTTAGCCTCCCTGATGAGGTTGACCAGGTACTCGTCGCCGTTCATTT
Organism: Phaeodactylibacter sp.; assembly: GCA_024103175.1. GTDB lineage: Bacteria > Bacteroidota > Bacteroidia > Chitinophagales > Saprospiraceae > JACJXW01. The sequence goes on along the minus strand of JAGFJE010000460.1, from coordinate 15,093 downwards.
CCCGGAAAACAAAGGAGAAGGTGGTGGCGCCTAACAGGATGATGAACACCATGCTGGTCAGGTGGGTCGTCTCTCTGCCCACTACTTTGAGGACTTCCAGGCTGAATTTACCCTGAAATATGGTGAGGATGGTGGCGCCAAGGGCCCCTACGGCAGCTGCTTCTGTAGGCGAGGCGATACCGGCAAAGATGGAGCCAAGGACAGCCACGATAAGGAAGAAGGGCAATACGAACGCCTGAATGACTTTTCTTGCATAACCTTCCTTCTTAAATTCCCGGATCTCCTCTGCCGGCAGGCCGGGAGCAGACCGGGGGCGCACCGTGGCGATGACAATTATGTAAGCTACGTAAACCAATACCAGCAACAGGCCGGGCAGTAAGGCGGCGGCGAAGAGGTCGCCCACCGACACGTTCAGGACGCTGCCCAGCAGCACCAGCACCACCGAGGGAGGGATGATCTGCCCCAGCGTGCCGGAAGCTGCGATGGTGCCCGTTGCCAGTTCGGCGGAATACCCCCGCTTCAGCATGGTCGGCAAACTGATCAGCCCCATGGTGATCACTGTGGCGCCAACAATACCTGTGGAAGCCGCCAACAGCGCCCCAACGATCACCACGCTAATGGCCAGCCCCCCTTTCAGCTTACCGAAAAGGATGGCCATGGTTTCCAGCAGGCTCTCCGCCAGCCCCGATTTTTCCAGCATGATCCCCATGTAAATAAAGAGCGGAACAGCCAGCAATACGTAATTGCTGACAACCCCCATAATCCTTGGGGGTAAATTGGTGAAGGCAGCAGGGTCGAGGAACAACAGCGCATAAATGACGGAAATGCCGCCAAGCGTGAACGCAACGGGATAACCATACAGAATGAGCAGAAAAATGCTGATGAAAAGTATTATTGCCAGTATTTCCATAGCCTCCTACAGGTTTTCTTTTTTGAGATCTTCTGCTGCCGGCGGCTCCGGTTCTCGGTAACCGCCCAGGATCATCGCCGAATCGATCAGGCTGGCGACACCCTGCAACAGCAGCAAAAGGCCGCCGGCCGTAATGGCAAATTTGATCACGTAGCGGGCGGGAAGGCCGCCGGGGTCAGGAGAAGTCTCTCCTATACGATAGGATATCAGCGCATATTCGTAGGAGGTATAGATCACCAGGGCGCTCCAGGGGATGAGGAAAATGACTGCCCCCAAAAGGTTTACCAGGGCCTGGTCGCGAGGTGAAAAGTCGGCATAGAAGAGGTCGACCCGCACATGGCGGTCGTGCCGCAAAGCATAGCCGGCCCCGAGCAGGAAAATAAGGGCGAAAAGATGCCACTCCAGTTCCATGATCCAGGCGCTGGTGTCACTGAAAAGATAACGGGTAATGACATCAAAGCACACCAGGATCACCAGGGCGGTATTGAGCCAGGAAACACTCCGGCCCACCGATTCATTGAGCCGGTGAATGCCCCTGGACAGGGTTTGTAGCCATTCTACCATTAGCGGTGGTGTTTATTTCCTGGGAAAAATAATGAAAAAGCCCTTCCGAGAGCAATTCGAAAGGGCTTTTATTTTGGACGGCCACCTTCAGGCGGTTTGTTATGCCGCGCGGTCATATCGGCCCAGATCCAGGAACTCGATGATCTGTATCAGCTTTTCCGCGTAGCGTTTATCCGTGGCATAGCCGGCCTTTTTCAGGCCATGGGCCCATTTTTTATAATCCGTCTTGCGCAATTTCAGCAGGTGCTTATACCGGGCGCTGGACAGCAGGATGGAATGTTCGCGATAGCTCTCCCGGGGAGATTCAAAGACGCGGAACATATCGTAGATGTCATCGTCCGTATAATTGCGGCAGGTGCACCCCCGGCACTTGCGGCGGCATTTGATTCCAAAGTGGTTGTTGGATTCGCGCGAAAGGCGGCTGTCTCCGGCGTTGGACTCCAGCAGCCCCTGAGCAAGGGTAATGCTGGCGGGTATCCCGTACTCCCGCATTTCCTGCAGGGCAACGGGAGCATACTGCTCTACGTAGCGCTTGCAATTGTCTATCTTCTGCCGGACAATGTCAGGATGGACATTGTGCCGCCGGGCATAGCCGGGGCTGAGGACAAAGGTAAGGTTGGAAAAGTCGTTCGCTTTACGGCTGTCCCATTTCTTTTGGTTGTCCTCTTTGGCAGGAGCGGCAATTTGCGAAACATTGCGCGGGCCATTATCCCGGTAACTGGCCGGCATGGCGGCCGGCTGATAAGGCTCCACCCCTTCCGGGCTGATGACCACTTGTTCCGGAAGCCCGGTTGAAGCGGCATTGAGATTGAACTGAATACTTATATCCTTAAAAAAAAGAACATAGATGCCCAGGCCAAGGAGCAGGCCTCGGAACCAATTCCTGCCGATGTAGTCCGATATTCCCTGTAAAGCGTATTCCGGCCGGTTTTGGCGGGGTTGCCCGAGTGTATAATCCATCATGCTCAACCTTTTGTTTTGAAAACAAATGAGATTGAGCAAAAATAAAATAAAAAATGTTTTAAAACAAAAAAATAAAAACTTTTTGTTTTATTTTTATGCCCGGCACGGCCCCGTTGGCCGTTGTTAGCCAGGGGCGCTTCCAACGCAGTCCACTACCGGCGGCAATGCCTGGAAACAACCAACAACATGCCCAGGCTGACCTAAGCCGGCTACTTGAAAGCATCCGCCACGATGAGATCTTTCGTCCCGTGGCCGTAGCTGTAAAAGCCCTCTCCTGACTTAACCCCACGTTTGCCGGCCGCCACCATATTCACCAGCAGGGGGCAGGGAGCATATTTGGGGTTGCCGAACCCTTCGTAGAGGACATTGAGAATAGACAGGCAGACATCCAGCCCGATGAAGTCGGCCAGTTGCAGGGGCCCCATGGGGTGGGCCATGCCCAGCTTCATCACCGTATCGATCTCCTCCACGCCGGCGACGCTTTCAAAAAGGGCATAGATGGCCTCGTTGATCATTGGCATAAGGATGCGGTTGGAGATAAAACCGGGATAATCGTTGGCCTCGACAGGTACTTTGCCCAGTTTTCTGGAGAGCGCCATGACCGCTTGGGTAGTTTCATCGCTGGTGGCGTACCCTCGGATCACTTCAATGAGTTTCATGACGGGCGCCGGATTCATGAAATGCATTCCGATCACCAGCTCCGGGCGTTGAGTGGCGGCGGCAATTTTGGTGATGGAAATGCTGGAGGTATTGGTCGCCAGGATGGCGTTCTTTGGAGCGTGCTGATCGATCTCCTTAAAGAGCTTCAGCTTGAGCTCAATGTTTTCGGTAGCAGCTTCCACTACCAATGCTGCCTCTCGGACGGCCTGAGCGGTGTCGGTGAAAGTGCTGATGCGTTTGAGCGTAGCATCCTGGCCTTCCTGGCTGATCTTTTCCTTGGCCACCATGCGGGCGAGGTTCTTTTCGATGGTTGCCAGGCCTTTGTCGAGCGCTTCCCGGGAGACGTCGGCGAGGGCTACGGGGTAGCCGTTCATGGCAAAAACGTGGGCGATGCCGTTGCCCATGGCGCCGGCGCCGATGACTGTTATATTTTTCATTTTAGCCTTATTTGGTTTAGTAAACTTCAAAAAACAAGTTGTCGGTTTCGACTTTTTTTTGACCACTGCTTAGCTGCGAATATAAGGAAAAAGCCCGCACGAATGCACGCGTACGGGCCCTTATCCTGATTCGGGTGATCACTTATTTGTACAGGGCTTTACTTCCGTATGATACGCAGGGTTTTTACCGTATTTTCGCCCTGCACCTGCAGGAACAGCAGGCCGGAAGGGATGTCCTCCAGCCCGATTTCCAGTTGGTGCTCTCCGGCGGGCAGGCCATAGGAGAGCTGCCGCAGCGCCTGGCCGGCGGCATTGTGCAATACCACATTGTAACGCCCGCTCCTCACCAGGTTGAGGCTCAGCGTAAGCTGGCTGCTCGCCGGGTTGGGAAACGCCCGGATCGTGGCGAACTCTTCCGCGGCTTCTTCCGTACTCGACACCACGTTCACAAATACCGGCTGATACAGGGCGCCGGCGCATCCTCCATTGGTTACAATACGCAACCCGACATCGAGCATGCCCGCCTCGCTAAAATTGTGCACGGGGTTTTGTTCGGTACTGGAGGCGCCGTCCCCAAAGTCCCAGAACCATTCCGTGATCTCGGCCCCAACGGCCACCGAGCGGTCTGTAAACCTTACCTGCCCGGGCTCGCCGGTTGGAACAGCCGCGAAATCGGGATAGCACACTACTCCTCCTGTACCATCACAGGTTTCGTGCTGATCCGGCGTATAGCCGGCGCACTCGGCTTCGCACCCATTGCGGAAGGTGAGCACCTGCCCGCCGGGGAGCGTTACGCAGGCCGGATCCGGCGCCCAATCGCAAAAGCAGGGGTAGTTTTCCCGCACCAGGACATGGCTGGTGTAAATGCTCTCGCAAGTGTCGGCAACCACGGCCAGGCTCACCTCGTAACTTCCGGGCGCGCTATATTCATGCAGGGGATCCGCCTGAGTGCTGGTGGAGCCGTCCCCGAAGTCCCAGCTCCAGGACTGGACAGGGGCCGCCGTGCTCGATATGTCGTAGAACTGCAGGAGGTACGGCTCGCTTTCCATTTGCTCGAAGTGAAAGTAGGCCTGGCAGTTGAGCGGCGGGTTCGGGGGGTCCACATCGCTGCAGGCCACCAAGGCCACGCCTTCCGTATCCGGAAAACTTTCCAGGAAAGCGGCGGTGGCGGCGAGCACCTCTCCGGTACAGAAGTCCGTTGCCGTCACGACGCCAAATATGGGGGCCGGCCCGTCGAACTCATGTTCAAAAGAGAAAAAGAAAGCCCCGTTTTCATCGGTAGTATCTTCCAGAAATATTCCTTCTGAAAAAATGGACAGCCCGACAACATAGGAGGCGAGAGGCTCTTCTCCTGTGCCGAAGCGCATGTGTCCGCTCAGGGTGCATTCCGTAGCGGACGAAGCCATGGAGTAAAGAACAAATAGAAACAAGAGTGCCGGATTTTTCATCATCAGGTGATTTTAAAGCGTTATGGAATAAATAAGAGTTGTTCGTTGATGCGCCCCCCTTCCGAGTGGGACTTCAGCAGGTAATAGCCGGCGGGCCACTCCCCGGGCAGTTGGATCGTCCAGTTGCGGGCGCCGGGGGAACGCAGCCGGTACACCTCCCGCCCCAGCATGTTGTAGAACCGGGCTTCGTATATGCGGTGGGGCGCCGCCAGGTTCAGCTGGCCGCCCTGCACCGGATTGGGAAAGCAATGGAAGGGCCTCCGGTTTTCCATCCGCTGGCTGGAAGTGAGGTAATTGGGGTTATAAACGGTGAGCAGGACGCTGTCGCTGTTGACCGGTTGGAGCGCGAGTTCCTCGTCAACCAGCATAATCTGGCTGAATTTGACGAGTACTTCAGCGCTATCCGCCTCCATAAATGAGATAAGGTCGTCTTCAATGATAATGGATAAGGCCCCCACTTCCCCCTCTGCCGGAAAGCCGTTGACGCCGTAACGGGTTGTCGCCACATCCAGCTGGCCTATCTGCTGCGGGTCGATGTTCTGAAAGCGAAAGGAGGCGGCCGGGCCGCCCATCCAGGTGGTGGCAAAACTCAGGGTTATACTCCGGATGTAGCTCTTGTCGAAGTCAATGGAAAAGGCCAACCCGTTGATGTCGGTATGGGCAGGGCCGGGATATTCCAGAGCGATAGGTATCGTGATCGCTGAGCCGGCCGTCAGTTGCAGGCCGGGTATGCCGGGGCCGAACTGCAAAATCGGGTCAATACCGGGCGAAGCCGGCGGGTAAACAGGCGCTAAAGGTGTGGTATGCGCCAGGCCGTAGTTGGAAATTACGGCCAGCATATCGGTGATGTTGACCTGCCCGTCTCCGTTGGCGTCGGCATAGGCATAACTGATCCCGCCGGGGAAAGCCTCCGCCCATTCCAGTGCGATCGGCATTTCAGTGAAGGCCGTGCCGGCAATGACCCGCGAGGGGCCGGCGGCGCCATAGGCATAACCAATGTACAGCATATCCTGCTGGTCGGCCCGGCCGCTTCGGTTGGCGTCTCCCGGGTAGACCTGGGCGGAGAGCGCCTTGGCCCACAGTAAGAGAATGACTATCCAGAGTTTTTTTTGCATTTCTTTGTTATGTTTCTTTCACGTTACAAAAGTAAAGGCAGGAGATTGGTGTTACAACAACATTTTCGAGCGTTTATTTGGGCTACTTTCGAACGCAACTAAACTCAAATAACTGATAAACAGCACCTTGCATTCGTTTTGCTAAACAAAAAATATTCAGGGCATAAAAAACAATTATTTCATTACCGTGTTGAACACCGGAATATCCGCCTATGAAGAAGAGCAAACTGATCAGGCTGCTGGCTAAACTCGACGGTTATCAATGGAAAAGCCTGGAAGCTTTTGTACAAAGCCCGTATCACAATTCCAATCCGGAAATCACGGCGTTGTTCCGATACTTGCATTCTGCCTGGCAGGAAGGGTTTACGGAGGAAAACCTGAGCCGTGAAGCCGTTTACGCCTGTTTATTTCCCGGTTCTGCCTATCGGTATCAGCGCCTCAATCAACTGATGAGCCACCTGCTCAGGCTGGCGGAGAACTGGCTGATCTGGCAGCGGCTGGAAAAAGAACCGGCATTGATGGAGAGCCTGAAGGCGGAGGAGCTGTTGAAGTTAAAACTGGACAAACACTACCGCCAGGCCAGCCGGGCATTGGAGAAAGCAATAGAGAAAGCGCCACTCAAACCCGAACAGTATTATTACAGGCATAAGCTGAACGACCTGGAGGAGCATTATTTTGCCAGCCTTAAGCTGCGCCGGGCCGACCCGGTTCTCCAACAGGCGTCCGACGCGCTGGATAGCTATTTCGCTTTGCAGAAGCTGCGTTACACTTGTGAAATGCTCAACCGCCAGGGGTTGATCCCTCAAGAATATCGTTTCACCTTTGATGCTGCTTTGCAGGAGTACCTGGAAGGACAATGCCTTACAGACAAGCCTCTGTTAAGGCTTTATTATCAGTTGTACCGGATGCTGGCGCATGAGGGTGAAGCACCGGGGCCCTTTGATCAATACGTTGCGCTCTTCAACCAATACGGCAGCCGGCTGGGGCAGGAAGAAGCCCGGGTACTTTTGTATTACGCCATCAATTTCTGTATTGGTAAGGTTCGGCAGGGGGAACGGTCCTATGCATCCGAACTTTTTCGATTATACAATAAAGGTATAGAGGAAAGCATTTTGCTGGACAACAATACCTTGTCTCCCTGGACTTACAAAAACATGGTAAAACTGGGGCTAAACCTCAAACGGTACCAGTGGGTGGAGCGGTTTGTTAAAGATTACGCCGCCTGCCTTCCGGAATCCGAAAAGAATGACGCCCTGCATTACAACCTGGCGGAGCTGCATTTTGCCCAGGGGAAATATGAAGAAGCCCTCACCCGGCTCCGGCAGGTAGAGTTCAGCGACATCCACTACAACCTGGGTAGTAAGGCATTGCTGGCGAAGATCTACTTCGAACAGGCCGAATGGGATACCCTGGAATCCCTGCTCAATGCCTTCCGCGTTTTCCTCCGCCGCAACCGGTCGATTTCCACCAAAGTGAAAGAGCCTTATGTCAATTTCGTTTCTTTGCTGTCCGCCGTTCTTCGCCGTTTACCCGGGAATAATGAAAGCCTGATCCGGAAAATACAGGAAAAGAAGGCCATTCACAACCGGGACTGGCTGCTTCGCCAGGTGGAGGGGTAAAGGCGGGCCGCCCCTTCATCTTCCCACATCCGGCCGTTCGAGCAGGGGCCTGTCGTTCTCGAAATCATAAAGCGTCAGGCGGCGCAGGTCATAGTAGGCCAGCCAGAAGGCGCGCAGGGCGGAGATATAGGCCCGGCGGGCATTGGCCTCCTCGCTGATGGCGATATTGAGGTCGGTGACCAGTATTTTGCCGATGCGGTAGCGTTTCCGGGTAATGTCCAGGCGTTTCTGGGCCACCTCGTAGGCGCGCAGGGCCAGTTGCACCTGGTTGCGCAGCAGGCCGAATTGCTGCACTTTGATGAGGATGTCCCTTTCGAAGTTGACCCTTTCCTGGGCAACCTGCAGCTGGGCCAGCTCCTGGTTGGAGCGGGCAATTTCCATTTGTGCCCGGGCTTTGCCCCAGTCGGCGATGGGGAAGTTCAATCCCAGCCGCACCTGTTCCTGGTCGAGCGGCTGCACGTAGGCGTCCCCGATCTGGGAAGCGGTCTGGGACAAGCCGAAGTAGCCGTTGAGGTTGACCTCCAGCCCGGCGTTCCCGCGGGCCTCCGCCACGTCGCGCTCCGCTTCCATCAGCTGGCGCTCAAAGGTGATGGTTTCACTGCGGTGAGCGCGGGCATATTGGAGGGCCTGCTCGGGGTTGATATAAAAACCGGGGAGGTCATCCGGAGGAAACAGCTGAAAATATACGGCCCGGCGGATGCCCAGAAAGTTGCGCAGCCGTTCGATGCTGGTCTGCAGGTTGAGCTGGTTCTCCGCTACGCTGGCGTCGGCGTTCATAGCATTGAGTTCGATCTGGAGGAGTTCTGTTTCGGCAATGCGCCCCACTTCGTAACGCCCCCGGGAAATGGCCAGCAGGGTGTCGGCATCGATCTTATCGCGGCGGGCGGCTTCCAGGTTGAGCTGGGAGACGAGGACTTCGAAGAACAACTGAGCGGCCTGGTAGGCGGCATTCTCCATGTCCTCGGAATAACCCCGCTGGGCTTCCTCGTATGCCAGGGGCTGTATCTGCCTTTCCCATTTCAGGGCATTAAAGGCGAAGAGGGGTTGCTGAAAACCGATGGCGAAGGGGGTGCTCAGGTAAGACACCGACCCTGGGTTGTTATTGGTGGCAAACAGGTCGATCCGCTGCAGGCTGGTAGTGGCGAATATAGACCCTCCGGTCAGGGCAATATCCTGCTCCAGGCTGACGCTCACGGAGTTGCGCATGAGCGAACGGTTGATGAAAACATCGCTGCCGTCCGGCTGGGTAATCGCCTCGATGGAGCGGTTGAGGTTGGGCAGCGTGGAGCCGAAGTTGACCTGGGGGCGGTAGTTGGCCAGAAAAGCCTGGTACCGCCAGTAATTGTTGCTTAAGGCCGTATTGGCGATCTGCACATCGGGCGCATCGCTTTGGGCCAGGGCCACGGCGTCTTTGAGGCCGATCCGAATGGTGTCTACCTGCGCCCGGGAAAAGGTAAAAGAGAGAACGAGGAAAATAATAAATAGGATATTTTTCATAATTGAGGTTTGCTTCACAGTTTCACAGGCGACGTTGGCCACCATGAACCCCTTTGGCCATGAGGCCATCTGACAATGAACTTTAGTCCGACCGCAAGGCCTTTATGGGGTCCTGCTTTGCCGCCTTCCGGGCGGGGAAAATGCCGAAAGCCAGCCCGATGGTGGCCGCCACGCCAAAGGAAAGCAGGATAGACCAGGCGGAAACGACGGTAGGGATCTCGGCATAGGCGGAAATGGTGCGGGCGGCGGCAATGCCCAGGACGATGCCGATCAGCCCGCCAATGAGGCTGATGAAGACCGCTTCGAAGAGGAATTGCAGGACGATGTCCTGCTGGTTGGCTCCCAGCGAACGGCGCACGCCGATCTCCTTAATGCGTTCGAGGACGGAGGCGAGCATGATGTTCATGATGCCGATCCCTCCCACCAGCAGGGAGATGCCGGCGATGACGGCCAGCACCAGGTTGAAGGTATCCTGGGTCTTTTGTTCCTGCTCCAGCAGGAGTTCCGGCACTTCCACCTCGAAGTCCACCTGGTCCAGGTGGCGGCGTTTCAGGAGCCGGGCGATCAGGTCGGCGCTGGCCCTCAGTTTTCTGGAGTCATCAACCTGCACCACTACCCTGTCCAGTTGATGGTAGTTCTCCGGCGGCTGGTTCTCATCGGAGTCGTCACGGCCCAGGTCGTCCTGGCTGACCAGCCCCCGGTTTTTGAACCGGAGCATGGCCGTTGTTACCGGTATGTAAATATCGGCGTTGGAATTGCGGATTCCCAGTTGGCTCAGGCTTTCGCGGCTGACATTGCGCTGTTCGAGCACTCCGATGACCCTCAGCCAGTTGTTGCCGCATTTGACCTGCTGGCCGATGGGGTTTTCCTGGCTGAAAAACCGGGCCTGTATTTCTTTGCCTATGATACAGACGGCGGCGCCCTTTTCCAGGTGCATATCGTGAAACCAGGCGCCGGCGGACAGGCCCAGGTTATTGAGGCCAAAATAGGCATTGGTTACCCCCACGCACCGCAGTTGCTCCAGGCGGTTTCCCCGCACCACGCTCAGGGGGATCACCACTTCCGGGCTGATGCTGCTCACGGCCGGCAACACTGTTTCTATGGCAGAAACGTCTTCCAGGCTGAGCCCCGGCGAATAGGGCCTTTTGCCCTGGCTTTGCTGGCCGCTTTCCTGCCCGTCGGAGGCCTGGCCCAGGGCCTGCCCCTCCTCGCTACTGGGCGCCACGCTATTGATGACGATATTATTGGTGCCGATAAGCCGCATTTGTTCCAGGATGGATTGTTTGGCGCCGCTTCCAATGGCCAGCATGGCGATCACCGCCGAAACGCCAAAGATGATTCCCAGGGCGGTGAGAAAGGAACGAAGTTTATTGGCGTTGACGCCCTCCAGCGCCAGTACGAAGTTGAAAAGTAAACGATCCATGGCAACGGGTTTGCTCATTCAACGATGATCATTCCGCCACGGTTGCGCTGCCGGGAAGTAGGCGGCTCCATGCCATCCACCTGCCTGCGTTTCTCCATAGCCTCTGCCTGGCGTTTCTTTTCATCTTCCGCCTTTTGCTGCCGGACCTCCTCTTTCACTGCCGGATCGATATAGACAAAGGGGGCCGAGCGGCTCTCCCTGGGCGGCGCCAGGTAGACTTCATCGCCCTCATCCAGGCCGTGGAGAATAATGACCTCATTGGCGTTGGCCAGGCCGGTTATGACTTCCTGGCGCACCACCTGGCTGCCGTCGCCCTTGTAGACAAAGGGCAGGCTGTCGCTCTGCACCGCTTCGATGGGAACGTACACCATGTTGTCGTAGATGCCGGTTATGATCTCATTGCTGGTCGTCATGGCCGGCCGCAAAATGGAGTCGGTTTCATTGAGCTGTATAATAACTTCGAACACCTTGGCGTCGTATCCGCTGAGCTGCTCTCCGATATTGGCCACTTTGGTGACCTTCCCGGAATAGGAACGGCCGGGGAAGGCGTCTACCTTGATGGCGGCCTCCTGCCCTTCCTGTACCTTGCTGATGTCTACTTCATTGACATAAGCCTGGGAGATCATATCGGTGAGGTCGGGCAGTTCGGCCACAATGGGGTCCCAGGCGCTGACCCGGGAACCGGGTTCTTTTTTTCCCCGCCAGCTGCGGGCGTAGATGACCATGCCCGATTCCGGAGCGTTGATGTTGAACTCGGCGGACAAGGATTCGTACTCCCGAAGCTTTGTTGTATTCTGCCGAAGCAGGGCCTCGATCTCCTGAATCTTGGCGATAGACTGCTGTTCCTTGAGTTCGTACTTCTTGAGCAGCTGTTTGTAGTCGCGCTCCGTGCGTTCCAGGTCGAGCTCCGCCTGCCGGATCACCGATTGGGGCTCATAACGGCTCTGTTCTACCTGAAGCAGTTTTTCCTTTTTGGCGAATTCCAGGTTGGCCAGGTCGTCCCGCAGGCCCCGCATCTCGATGGCAGTGTCGATCCGCGCCTGTTCCAGTTGGGTCTGTATCTTTTCTACCTCCGTCTGCACATTGGCCATCTTGCCGGCCAGCTCGGTGCGGTCCAGAGAGGCGACGTACGCTCCTTTTTCAACGATGGTTCCCTCGGCCACCAGGTCGGATATGGAGGTCTCATAGATGCCGGCGGCCCGCATACCCTGGGGGGCTTGTATCTTGATGCTGCGTTTGGCAGCCAGTTCTCCGGTAGCCGTTACCGTTATTTCGAAACGGCCCTTTCTAACCTCTACCTTGATATCCTCCTCCTGGATTTTTTCAGATGGCTGGAAATACCAGTAAGCGGTGGCGCCAATGACCAGAATGGCGATAATGAGCAGGATTGTCCTTGAGCGCAGCATGTTCTCTTTTTTTGAATCGATGGAAAATAGCAATTCCCTTTCGGCTTTATCCGGCCCGAAGTAAAGATTAACATTTTAATAATTCCCCGCCCTCATTTGAGGAACGGGGATGCATTTGACTATCAGCCGTTTAAAACAGATATCCACAATGGGCAAATTGTTATCCACATTCAGCGGTAATAAGTTTTTGCCCTCGTGTGTGTACATTGAATTTTCTCTATGTTACGCCTGCCGGGCAGGGTATGGTATTTACACGGCAGGCCCGCCAAAAAAATGGCAAAACTTTTCAACATCGGTTTTATGTTTAGAGATTTTTTGCCAACTTTGTATTCCTCCGCTATAATGAAGGGCACGAGACACAACCACTTGCGCAATAGCGGCTTTTGGGCAACACACTACAATCCGCCAAGCGCAGCCTTATGAACCTAACTTGCTGATACTCTAGGCTTTTTAAGTCCAACACACACTTATTTGTTAACTACAGCATTACAACTGGCGATGACAAGAGATCATGCTTCAGTCTGGGATAACTGTCTTCAGGCAATTCGAAAGAACGTAAACCAACAAAGTTTTAAGACCTGGTTTGAACCCATCAAGCCGGTCCGCCTGGATAACAATGCACTGACCATTCAAGTGCCTAACAAATTCTTTTACGAATGGCTGGAGGAGCATTACGTCAACCTGCTGAAGACAACCATCCGCCGGGAACTGGGAGACCGCGGCCGCCTGGAGTATCAGATCCTCATGAGCCAGAACAACGGCGGGCACGCCGGCAAGGCCAACGGCAACAGCAAGCCCGCCCGCGAGGGCATCGCTCCGGGTATGATCGACAGCCAGGCGATCAAGAACCCCTTCGTCATCCCCGGTATCAAAAAGATCAAGGTTGACCCCCAGCTCAACCCCCATTATGTCTTCGACAACTACATAGAAGGCGACTGCAACCGCCTGGCGCGCTCGGCGGGTATGGCCATCGCCAAAAAGCCGGGCGGCACTTCCTTTAACCCGCTGGTCATCTTCGGCGACGTGGGCCTGGGCAAGACCCACCTGGCGCACGCCATCGGCAACGACGTGCTCAACCGCTTCCCCGGCAAGACGGTGCTGTACGTCTCTTCGGAAAAGTTCACCAACCAGATCATCCAGTCCATTAAGAATAATGCGGTTAACGATTTCGTCAACTTCTACCAGCTCATCGATGTGCTGATCGTCGACGACATCCAGTTCCTGGCCAATAAGCAGAAGACCCAGGAGATCTTCTTCCACATCTTCAACCAGCTGCACCAGAACGGCAAGCAGATCATCCTCACCTCCGACCGGCCGCCCAAAGACCTGGACGGCATGGAAGAACGCCTCATCTCCCGCTTCAAGTGGGGCCTGTCGGCCGACCTGCAGGCGCCCGACCTGGAAACGCGCATCGCCATCCTGGAGGCCAAGATGAACCAGGAAGGGATCGAGATCCCGCAGGACGTCACCGAGTTCATCTGCTACAACATCCAGAACAACATCCGCGAGCTGGAAGGCGTGCTGGTCTCCCTCGTGGCCCAGTCGTCCCTCAACCAGCAGGAGATCGACATGGAGCTGGCCAAGCGCGTGATCCGCAACTTCGTCAAGCAGATCAACAAGGAGATCACCGTCGACTACATCCAGAAACTGGTGGCCGAACACTTCGACCTGGGCGTGGAGAAACTGCAGGGCAAGACCCGCAAGCGCCAGGTGGTTATCGCCCGCCAGCTGTCCATGTACCTGGCCAAAAACCTGACCGACAAGTCGCTCAAGGCCATCGGGGAGAACTTCGGCGGCCGCGACCACTCCACCGTCATCTACTCCTGCAAAACCGTACAGGACCTGATGGAGACGGACGTCATCTTCAAGGATACGGTATCGGAGCTGGAAAAGAAGATCAAGATGAGCCTACACGACCAGTAAGAGGATAGAACGCGGATGACGCGGGTGGGGCGGATTTGCGCGGATTTGGATGCTCGTTCGTTCCCTAACCCGCTCAAACCCGCCGCATTCGCGCAAATCCGTGTTCTATTCTTTATCTTAGCGGCATACATTCTGGCCCATGCCCACACCGCCCAAAAAGCTCACCTACATCCCGCCCATCAACGTGGAGCAGGATGTCATCGGCCGGGAGGAGGACCTCCGTCGGCTGCGCCGCGCCCTCTCCGGCGCCAGCCGCGTGCTGGTCGTCAACGGCATGGGGGGCATCGGCAAGACAACCCTCGCGCAGGCCTACGTACAGCGCCACTACGAGGACTACCGCCACATCGCCTGGATCGAGCAGGCGGATCTGGCCGGGCAGGCCTTCCTCAGCAACAAAACCTTGATTGAACGCCTGGAGCTGCAGTTCGACGACAAGCTGGAAGAGGAGGAAGCCCTGCGGCGCATCCTCTCCGCCCTGCAGTCCCTGCCCGCTCCCGGGCTGCTGGTGCTCGACAACGCCACTGAAACCGTGCAGCGCGTTGCCCACCTCCTCCCCACCCCACCCGAGTGGCATGTGCTGGTGACTTCCCGTGAAGAGATCCCGCAGTTCCGCCGCTTCCCGCTGGATTTCCTGAGCCCGGCCGAAGCGAGAGCCCTGTTCCTGCGCCACTACCGGCGGCGCGTCAAGGAGCAAGCCCTGGAGGACATCCTCCGGCGGTTGGACTACCACACCCTGGCGGTGGAGCTGGCCGCCAAAACCGCCCATAAGCAGCGTATCCGCCTGCCTGAGCTGCGCGATATACTGCAGGCGCAGGGCCTTAAGGTACAGCGCCCGGCGGGCGTCACCGCCGCCCACAGCCGCTACAATCCCATCGAAGAGCTCTTCCCCTACTTCCTGGCCATTTTCAACCTCAGCGACATCCCGGAAGAGGAAGCCGCTCTCCTGCGGCACCTCTGCCTGCTGCCCCCCGCCTTCATCACTTACGACGACCTGGAAGCCATGCTGGGAACAGTATATGGCGACGCCCTGCCCGGCCGGCTGGAAGCCCTGCGCGAAAAGGGATGGCTGCTGGCCGATGAGGACGAAGAGGCCTATAAGATGCACCTCATCGTGCAGCAGGTGGCGGA
>JAGFJE010000458.1 GCA_024103175.1 Phaeodactylibacter sp. | reverse complement strand
GGCATCGGCCTCGCCCTCACCCGCGAACTCGTCCACTTCCTTAATGGGGAAATTGCCGTCGAAAGTGAGCCGGGCCGGGGAACGGTATTCTCCATCACCCTGCCCATTACCCGCAACGCGCCGGCCGGCCATGATTACGAACGCTCAGATATAAAGGAGGCGGTTTCTACCTACATGGCTCCGCAGGAAACGGCAGGGCAGCCCGATGAGAAGACACCCGGCCATCAGCAGTATACCGTGCTCATCGTCGAAGATAACCGGGATGTGGTGGAATACCTCCGCATCATCCTGAGCCCCCGCTTTCACCTCCTGGCAGCCTACGACGGCAAACAGGGCCTGGCCCAGGCCCGCGAGGCCATCCCCGACATCATCATCAGCGACATCATGATGCCGGCCATGGACGGCCTGGAAATGTGCCAACAGCTGAAAGCCGACAAGCTTACCAGCCACATTCCTATCATCCTGCTCACCGCCCGGGCCGATATAGACTCCCGCATTGAAGGCCTGCGCACCGGAGCGGACGCCTACCTGGCCAAGCCTTTTAACGAAAAAGAACTCCTGGTCAGGATCAACAAACTCATCGAACTGCGCGCCCAACTGCAGGAGCGCTACCGCGATATCCGCTTTCTCTTCCGGCCCCGGCATGCAATCCCGGAAGAGGACTTTCATCCCGAGGACCAATTCATGCGGGAGCTCCACGCCATCATCGAGGCCAACCTGTCCGCCCCGGAGTTCAGCATCGGCCAGCTCTGCGAGCAGATCGGCATGAGCCGGGCCACCCTCTACCGCAAGTTCCGGGCCATTGCCAATCAGCCCCTCTCCGATTTTATCCGCCGGGTGCGCCTGCACAAGGCCCGGTTACGACCGGTTCGGACGGCAAGATCTATTGTAACACCGGTTGGGAATATACCTCCCCCGGATGGTTCCGCTACCGGAACAGTTATCTGTACAATACGGATACCCGGATCTCTACGGAATTTCTTGAGGACGGCTCCATTATCCTCATTGACCGATTCGAGTTTACCGGCGGCACGGGCAGGTTCAAAGATGCCTATGGTTGTTGTTATGCCCGTACCATCGGCCATCAGGATGACCTGCCTGGCCTGTATACCGGCCAACCGGGCCATACGGTAGGCTATGCCCTGGGGTGGGTGCATTTTTGAGGGTTGATGCCCTTGGAAAATTCAAACCTTTGAGGTTTCCGGAAACTTCAAAGGTTTTTTCATTTGAACACAATAGGGATTTCCCCAAAAAAAAGTCACATAACGAAAAAAATAATGTATTTCTTTTCAGAAATGCGCCTGTCTTTTAATGTTTAAAAATTGATAATCAGTGAATTAGGTTTTTAAAAATAACTTTTTAAATTCCAGAGATGCTGAAAATTACACTTCGCAAGACCCCGATTATTGCTCACTTTTGTATTGTCAACGAGAAAGAATGATAGTTGACGGCTTCCTCTGGAAGAAGAGGAAGAAACAAAGGTTGTAATCCCACGAATGCTTTTATATTGTAATCCCATGTGCTATTGTAATCCCATGTAAGATTTTTCGGGGATATCAAAGGATGTCCTCATTTTTGGTATGTAGATAGCCTCTCAAAGCTCTTTTGGAAACCGGCCCGATGCGGCCGGTTTTTTTTTGGATGCACCACTTAAAAGTAGTACGTCCGATTTGGATGGGCAAGCCCATGTTCCTCTCCTGCTATATCACAAAAAACTCACCCTACTCACTCTGTCAATACCTCCGGCAGCGGCCGCCCCTCGGCCGGCACCTCATTGGTGATGGCGGCGATCTTCCACTGCCCGTCCTTTCTGATCAAAGAAAAATTGTCGACCCCCTGCTGGGGCGGGAAGTCCGTACCCGGAATGCTAACCTCGTACAGCACCAGGAACTGCGCCTTATCGCCGAACACCATGGGTTTCATGCGGATGATCTTCTCGGTAAAGCCCGTCTGCTCCACCTTTGCCTGCTCGATGAAGCGGACGAAGTCGGCCACGAAGCCGTCCACCGAAAAAACGGTGGTGGCCTCCCGGCTGGTGCGCAGCACGATGAC
>JAGFJE010000452.1 GCA_024103175.1 Phaeodactylibacter sp. | reverse complement strand
AAGGCAGGTGCGAAAGGGCATAGCTTGGTCTTTGCCCTAAGATCTTCTTTGTTGAGAAAACAAACAAGGGGGGAGGTGCTAATGAAGTGTTAAACCAGGAAACTTATTAGCTATCGATCTTGCCCGCCTCCAGTTCGCTCCTCAGCAGCAGGGCCGCCGAGACGCTGCCCAGCACCAGCCGCAGTTCCGGCGCCAGGCCGTCCTTTAGCCATACCCGGCCGTTGTTGAGCGTCTCCACGGCGCCCACTACCTCGCCGCGGTAGACAAACTGGAAGCCCAGGGACTGCATGCCCAGGGCGCGCTTGCCGTTGGAGAGCTTGTCTACCGGCTGGATCTCGATCAGGCCATCCCCGTAGCGGACGAAGCCTTCGGCGGGGCGGAACCAGTTGTTCTGGTTGAGGTCCGTGATCAGAAAGTCGTAGTGCTGCCGGCCTTCGTTCAGGCTGATGGCGCCAGAGAAAGCATCCTGCCAGTTGAGGTTCACTTCGAAGAGTTGGTTGAACAGAGGCAGGTCCTGCTCGCGGAGCTTGCCCATGCAGAACACCTCGGCGGTGTTGCCTTGCCCGTCGGAGATGTCATAGGCCAGCTTTTCCTTGGCGCCCGAGAAGCGGACGATGAAGGGGATGTCATAACTCTTGAGCCAGCCGCGCTTAACCTTACCGGTAGTGAATTCCCCGAAGGAGAGGGTTTGGTTCAGCATCCATCCCTGCCTGCCTTTTACAGGCATGGGGGCAGCGGTTTGCAATTCGTTATCGACCGCCATTTGCGGCGTGCTGCAGGAGGCCAGGGCCAGGAGGGCGGGAAAGAACAGGGACTTCAGTATGGTTTTCATAATCTGTTTTTTAATGATGATTGTTTGCTTTAGACAGGTAAACCGAAGGGGAGGTGGCAATGAGAAATGGCTGGAAGGGGATTTTTTTAAAATTTAGGAAAACATTAAGATTTTGCCCTCAGCGCGGGAACAGCGGATTCCGAACACTCCCGTTCATTTTTTCTTCCGTACCCCAAAACCGGCCAAACCACTGCCAGTTAATTTTCACCACGAACGAAACCGGCGGAGGGGCTTCCGATTTCCGATTTCCGACTTTAGCGTCAGGCCGTCCAAAGTCATGGAAATTAGTACTTCCCACAAAAAACAGGACAGTTGATCGCAATTTCTACCAAGCCATTTTCCCGAAAAACCAATCCAAAAAAGAGCTAAAAAATTGATTTACAGAGCTTAACAAGCTCCTACAACCATTCAAAATGCAAAAAAACCTTCCCCCCACTCCCATTTCCAAACCCACCGAATAATCCCTACCTTTACCCTAAAAGCCCATGCGCCTCCAATCGAACCCCGAACTAGAGCTGGCCTATGAGTACGTCTGTTATACCAACCGCAGCATCTTCCTGACGGGCAAGGCCGGGACGGGCAAGACCACCTTCCTGCACAAGATCAAGGAGGAGGCCCCCAAGCGCATGGCCGTGGTGGCGCCCACCGGCGTGGCGGCCATCAACGCCAGGGGCATGACCATCCATTCCTTCTTCCAGCTGCCGTTCGGGCCTTACCTGCCGGGGAACGCGCGGGAGGCCGCCCGGCAGCGGCGCTTCTCCGGCGAAAAGCGGCGCCTCATCCGCAGCCTCGAACTGCTGGTCATCGACGAGGTGAGCATGGTGCGGGCCGACCTCCTGGATGGGATCGACGACGTGCTGCGGCGCTATAAAGACCCCAGCCGGCCCTTCGGCGGCGTCCAGCTGCTCATGATCGGCGACCTGCACCAGCTCCCGCCGGTAGTGAAAGACGAGGAGTGGTACCTGCTGCGCGAGCACTACCGCACGCCCTACTTCTTCGGCAGCCTGGCCCTGCAGGAAACCCGCCCGGTGGTGGTCGAACTGAAGCATATCTTCCGCCAATCAGACGATATCTTTATCCGCCTCCTCAATAAGGTGCGCAACAACGAGATCGACAACGACGTGCTGGCCACCCTCAACAGCCGCTTCGACCCCAATTTTCAGGCTGGCGAAGAGGATGGCTACATTACGCTGACCACCCACAACGCCTCCGCCCACAATATCAATGCCCAAAAGCTGGAAGAGATCCCCGAAAAGGCGCGCGCCTTCCGGGCGGAGGTCAAAGGCGACTTCCCCACCCATGCCTACCCCGCCGATGAGTTGCTGGAACTGAAAACCGGCGCTCAGGTCATGTTCATCAAAAACGATACGGAGCCAGAGAAACGCTACTACAACGGCAAGATCGGCAAAGTCACTTATATTGGTAAGGATGAAATATACGTGCTCTGCCCCGGCGAAACGGAGCCGATCACGGTACTGCCCGCCGAATGGAACAACGTCAAATACAGCATCGACGAGCAATCCAAAGAAGTGGCGGAAGACATTATCGGGACCTTTACCCAGTTTCCCCTCCGCCTGGCCTGGGCCATCACCATCCACAAGAGCCAGGGGCTGACTTTCGAAAAGGTGATCCTCGACGCGCAGGCGGCCTTCGCCCACGGGCAGGTGTACGTGGCCCTGAGCCGCTGCAAGAGCTTCGAGGGTATCGTGCTGATCTCCAGGATCATCCCCTCCGGCAT
>JAGFJE010000448.1 GCA_024103175.1 Phaeodactylibacter sp. | reverse complement strand
CCAACATCATTCAGAAATCAGGAATACGGATTTGTAAATCAGGAAACGCCGTTGGCGTTGCGGAATTCGGCGGGCGTCACCTGCTTGATCTTTTTGAAGGCAGCGTAGAAGGCGGACAGCGAATTGAAGCCGCTGTCGTAGGCGATGGCCTCGATGCTGAGGTGGCTGGCGTCCGGGCTTTGCAGCAACTTTTCCGCTTCCCGGATGCGGTATTCGTGCAGTAGCTCGGGAAAGGTTTTCTCAAAGTGCAGGTTTACGGCTTTGGAAACGAGGTAAGCCTGCTTCTGCAGGTGATCCGCCAGTTTGGCGACGGTGAGGTTGGGGTCGGTGTACAGCTTTTGTTCTTCAAAAACACGCTGAATGCGCCGGCCCAGGCGGAGCAATTCAGGGTCATCGGAAAGCAGTGTACCTGGCGGTGGGTGTAAGGCGCTTCGCCACCGCAACGCCAGGAAGCTGAGCACGTAAAGTGTAGCGGCAGCGAGAGCGGTAACAGCCACATAAATACTCAGGCTATTGATGAACAATTGCAAAATAAAAACCAAAAGGATCGGGATAAAAGCAAGATGCAGCCAAAATAACCACCGGGTGGTAATGGCCGCCACCGCCGTTCCCTGAGTATTTCGAATACTGAGCAGCCAGTATACCAGTAAATGGCTGTTACCTAGCGCATAGGCCCAGAAAAAAAAGGCGTCCGGCATCCAGGGAATAACAACAGCCAGCAGGCCGGAGGGAAGAAAATGCAGATAGCAGGCAGCCTTCCAGCGGAAAAGCGATAATGCCGCTGCACGTGAGTACAACCACAGGGCAGGGCCGATGCCAAATAATCCCACCAGGGCAATGGCCGGCCAGGCCTCACTGCTCTCCGGAAATAATGTAATGATCACCGATTTACCAATACGTAGAGCCAGGGCCAGCAACAACGCCGCCAGCAAACGGTTGGGCAGGCGGCGGCCCTCCGCATAGCTCCACAGGTAGGCGGCGAGAAAAAGCGCATGGCCAATGGCCAGGGCGCTGAGGATGGCTATGAGGGTGGTTGCTTGCAAATGGGCGACTTCTTGTTACAGCAACCGTAAAATACGAAAAAGCTGAAATAGATTGTAAGAAAAAATTAGTTAGCACACTAAAAATTCGTAAAACAATGACAAAAGTCCTTTCCCCTTTTCTCCAACCGCTGTAATATGGCCGCGAAGACAATTTACCGAACAAAACCATATCTATGAGTCCACATCGTTTCAGAACCATGGGAGAACAGGCCGGGCGGCGCTCCTGGGCCGAGCCCTGGAAGATCAAGATGGTCGAACCCATCACTATGACGACGCGCGAGGAGCGGGAAAAGGCGATCCGGGAGGCCGGATACAACACCTTCCTCCTGCGGTCGGAAGACGTTTACATCGACCTGCTGACCGACAGCGGCACCAGCGCCATGAGCGACCGCCAGTGGGCGGGCATGATGCTGGGAGACGAGGCCTACGCCGGCAGCGTCAACTTCTACCACCTCGAACAGGCAGTACAGCAGTACTACGGCTACCAATACCTGGTGCCCACCCACCAGGGCAGGGGCGCCGAGCACCTCATCAGCCAGGCCCTCATCAAAAAGGGGCAGTACGTGCCGGGCAATATGTACTTCACCACCACCCGCCTGCACCAGGAGATGGCCGGCGGCATCTTCGTGGACGTCATCATCGATGAGGCTCACGACCCCGCCGATATGCACCACTTCAAAGGCAATGTCGACCTAAACAAGCTGGAAGATCTCATCAAGGAGAAGGGGGCGGAGAATATCGCCTACGTCAGCCTGGCCGGCACGGTCAACATGGCGGGCGGCCAGCCGGTGAGCATGGCCAACGTGAAAGCCCTGCGCCAGCTGTGCGACAAATACGGCATCCTGCTGATGCTCGACGCCACCCGCATGGTGGAAAACGCCTACTTCATCAAAACCAGCGAGGAAGGCTACGCCGATAAGCCCGTGGCGGAGATCCTCAAAGAATTCTGCAGCTACACCGACGGCGCCTGGATGAGCGGCAAGAAGGACCACCTGGTCAACATCGGCGGCTGGTTGGCCGTCAACGACGAGGAGCTCTTCGATGAACTGCGCAACATGGTCGTCGTCTACGAGGGCCTGCACACCTACGGCGGCATGGCCGGCCGCGATATGGAGGCCATGGCCATCGGCATCCGCGAATCCGTTCAGGACGACCACATCCGCGCCCGCGTCGGGCAGGTGCTCTACCTGGGACAGCTGCTCACCGACTGGGAGATCCCCATCGTGCGCCCCGTCGGCGGCCACGCCATCTTCCTGGACGCCCGGGCGTTCTACCCCCACATCCCGCAGGAGCGCTTCCCCGCCCAGATGCTGGCGGCCCAGCTCTACCTCGATTCCGGCATCCGCAGCATGGAGCGCGGCATCGTCAGCGCCGGCCGCGACCCGAAGACCGGGGAGCACCGCCATCCCCGGCTGGAACTGACGCGACTGACCATCCCGCGCAGGGTGTACACGGAAGCGCACATGGATGTGGTGGCCGAGTCGGTGAAAGAGGTGTACAACCTGCGGGAACAAACCCGGGGGCTGAAGATGGTGTATGAGCCGAAGCGGTTAAGGTTCTTCCAGGCGCGGTTCGAGCCCTTGTAGGGGCAGGGTGACGGGATTAACACGATTAACAGGATAGGCTGGGGAGGAACGCTCTTCGGCCTATCCTGTTAATCACAAAAAATCCTTTAATCCTGTCCACAATCCTTGCCCATCCCCCAAACTTTCCGGACTTTAGCAGGGCCGTTCCGGCCGGCCGGAATTATTTGTTGTCCGTTGGTGGTTATTGGTTCCTCGTTGGGCAAGCCGGCAGCTGACGACAAACCACCGGCAACTAACAACTGACAACAGACCACAAACCAATGTCCAAGCAACTCCTCTTCGGTAGCCTCATCGGCCTCATCGTCCTCTCCGCCACGCTCTTTCCCGTCGATAACGGCGTGAAGGCATTCCACACTGAAGCTGAACGCGCCCTGCTCCTCCAGATCCTGGAAGGGCCCATCGACTCCAGCATCATCTTCCCCACGGCGGTGCACTGCGAAGGCTGCCACGGCTTCGACACCAACGGCTACGCCATGGTCGACTTCTTCGGCAATGACGTCAACATCCACGACGACTGGCGCGCCACCATGATGGCCAACTCGGCGAAGGACCCCTTCTGGCGGGCCAAGGTCAGCCACGAGATCCTGGTGACACCCGCCGAGTTCCACGACGCCATCGAGACGAAGTGCACCTCCTGCCACGCCCCCAACGGCCACTATACCGCCCTGTACCGCGGGCATGGTAAATACACCATGGAGGACCTGCTGCAGGACACCATCGGCCTGGACGGCGTCACCTGCACCACCTGCCATAAGATCAGCGCGGAGCAGTTCGGAAACACACACTCCGGCGACATCCGATTCGACACCAACCGGGTGGTCTACGGCCCCTATTTCCTGCCCTTTGCCCCGCCCATGGCCGATTTTGTCGGGCTGGAGCCCCTGTTTGGCGACCACGTCACCGAGGGGGGCCTCTGCGCGCCCTGCCATACCCTGCTCACCGAGCCCATCAGTACCGGCGGCCAGCTGACCGGCACTACTTTCGTGGAGCAGGCCACCTACCACGAATGGCTCAATTCCGACTATGAGCAGGAGCAGAGCTGCCAGGGCTGCCACATGCCGCGCCTGGAAGAGCCTATCGTCATCTCCGCCAACTACCTCTTCCTGGAAGGGCGGTCACCCTACGGCCTGCACGAACTGGCCGGCGCCAATACCTTCATGCTGCAACTGATGAAAGAACACCGGCAGGAGTTGGGCATCGACGCCCGGGCCGAGCACTTCGACGCCGCCATCCAGGCCACCTTCGACATGCTGCAGAACCGGTCGCTCTCCTCCAGCCTCAACTGGATGGGGGTAGAACAGGACACCGCCTACTTCCAACTGGAACTCACCAACCGGGCGGGGCACAAGCTGCCTTCCGGTTACCCCAGCCGCCGGCTGTTCATCGAGTTTGTGGTGGAAACGGCCGACGGCGATACCCTCTTCCACTCCGGGCGTTTCAACGAAAAATATGAACTCGTCGATGAGGATGCCGGCGTGGAACCCCACTACGCCGTCATCAACCGGCCCGATCAGGTGCAGGTCTACGAGATGGCCGCCGGCGATGATACCGGCAATTTCACCGTCGTGCTGGAGCACGCCTACAGCACGCTGAAAGACAACCGCCTGCCGCCCCGCGGCTTCCGCACTGCCGATGAGGTGTACGACACCACCCGGATCGTGGGGCGCGCCCTGAATGACGAAAATTTCAATTACGATAACGGAGCGGAAGGTTCCGGCAGCGATGTCCTCGAGTTTCATATCCCCACCCTGGGCTACGAGGGCCGGGTCCAGGCCACGGCCCGCGCCTACTACCACTCCCTCCCCCCCCGCTGGCTGGCGCCCATCTTCGCCGAAAGCACGCCGGAGATCGACACCTTCCGCCATATGTTCAACCGCATGGACAATGCCCCGGTGCTGATGGCCGAGCATGTGCTTTCGGAGGTGGAGTTCCCGTCGGTTAGCTCAACTTCCGATGCGTTAGCCGGCCAGATAAAGGTATTCCCCAACCCGAGTATTGACGGGCAGGTGGAGATCCGCCCGGGCAGGGGTATGGCTTTACTGGGGGCGGTGCTTTACGATGCCAAAGGGAGAAAGGTCCAGGAATGGAAGGGAGAAGTACAGCGGGTTCAGCTGCCGGCCCC
>JAGFJE010000382.1 GCA_024103175.1 Phaeodactylibacter sp. | reverse complement strand
GCCTCCTCCCAGCGCCGCGCAGGCCTTCTTGGCAGCCTCCCAGGTGTAAAGGCGGCCGTATTTATCGCAGTTGGCCGCATCGCCCTGCAGGCAGGAGTTTCCATCCGATACGGGAAAATTCAGATTTTCGCCCAGCCAGGTAAGACCGTTCAGCTCAATAGTCGCATAGGATTGCCCAGCGGGATCCGATACGGAGCCAGTAGGAATCGCATCCTGTGGAACCCCTGCAATGGACTCTGGCCAAAACGCCCAGGCCCCTACTGCGGCCACTAAAGCCAGGGCGGCGGCGGCTATCCATTTACGGCGGCGGATCCACCAGTTGGGGGCAGGTTGAGGTTGAGGCTGAGGCTGAGGTTGAGGCTGAGGTTGAGATTGAGGTTGAGGCGTTGCGATCGCCCCTCCCTTTCTCCGGAATATATACTGCCCGCCTCTATCGCCCACCTTTGACAGGGGCATACCAATGGGCAACTGATCGTAGTCAGCCCGGGTGATGTGCATGGCATGTTCCACCAGCCCCGAAATGTTCAGCCCCGCCTGTTCATTATTCCTCAGGACGTATAAAATGCTTTCCGCGAACGGGCTGTTCTTCCCCGGCTCGCCGTCGTACACCTGCTCGTCGTGCCGCCCGGAACAGAATGCCCAGCGGGAGGGATGCTTTTCCAGCTGATCGATGGCAAGCGTCGACTTATATCCGCCCTGCATAAAAAGGGAACCGGAAAAGCAAGCATCGGAGATCAGCAAGGTGTGCAGGGAGCCGATTGAATCAAAATAATCCCGGATCGTCGAGTTTCGAATGTAGTGGGCCTTATTGTCTTTTTCTGCGTCGGTGGGTATCCAAAACCCCTTTTTCCTTTCAGTTTGGCCGGTGAGGTGCCCATGGCCGGAATAGTAGATCAGCACCTTATCTTTTGCCCCTACTTCTTTTTCCAGGCGGTCGAATCCTTGTATGATGTTTCGATAGGTGGCTTCCTCATCGTACAGTGTCAGTATGCAATCCGGGCTGATATCGTACTGACCCTGCAGGAGCGCCAACATATCCTTCACATCCTTCACGGCATTGTTCAGGTTGGGAAAGTGCCGGTAGCGGTTGATGCCAATGCCAAAGAACCACGACTTTCCCCGTGGGGAAGGCATAAAATCAGCTCGGGAGGAGAGGCCGCGTTTATGGATATTCGGGTTGTCCGGCATGGGTATCAGGCCTTGTAATGTTTTTCCGTATAAAATTAACATTTTTTAAAAAAACGGACTCCCAATCCTACCTGTAAAATAGGATTAATCTGGTTTTCGCCCACAAATAAAGCAATATCTCTCCCATTGAAAATACTTACTAATGAGTAGTCGTTACCGAAAAACAAGTATACCCGCCTACGTAAAAGCAGGAATACCCTTCAGCTAATCCATATTGTACCTTTGTAACAGAACAGGACTCCCGAGAAAAACACCCTGTATAACCCCATCGAACCGGCCGGCGGCAAAGCCGCCGGCTTTTTTAATGGGCCAAAGATTGCAGTACGCGCTTCAGAAATACTCCTCCTGCACATACCCGATCACCTCCGGAAAAAAAGCGTTGAACTCCTCATCGAGCGCTTCAAAATGCAGGATCAGGCTTTCGAGCGCCCCATCGAGGTACTCGGGTTTGCTCACCCTGTATTTCATGCGCTGGAAAGCGATGGACAACCCGTTGTGCGACCCGTAGGACCGCAGCCAGTCGTCGGCGATCATCAGCGGCAGGTGTTTTCTCAGGCCGGGGGGCATGAGTCCTATATTGTCTTCCAGCACCTGATAAATTTCCTGCGTGAACTCCGGCAACGGCTGATCGGAGTAGCGATGCCAGTTGAAGGACAAGAGATAGTCGTAAAAAACGTCGATGATGACTGACGCGTACTTGCCGTGGGGTTCGTACAGCCGGCGCACGCCCTTCAGCACTTCGGGGTGGTTGTCGGTATAGGTGTCAATGGCGCGGTGCAGGCGCACGCCCTCCTGTATGGCCTCCGGATACTGCCGGACCTGCTCGTTGTTGAGGTAGTCGGCCAGGAAATTGCCGAGGAGCAGGCTTTCCCGATCGCCGGAGAGGTAAAAATGTGCCAGAAAGTTCATGCGCCGGTTTTCGTGGTTTCCTAAGAATACAACAAAATGATAGTAAGAGTTTGATCGGACGGCCGTAACCTTCCAGTGTCCGCGTGCGCCGCAAGGCCGGCAGGTAGGCCACCATTCTAGCGTTGGACAAAGTCGGAAGTCGGAACGCGGAAGTCGGAATGGCTTTGGACGTTCCGCCATCCTTTGGCTATCAATAGTGTCCAACGTTAAACGGGTAGCCCATTTTTATAATAAAGGCCACACTGTCACGGAGTATTTGCCAAAGAAGGTATTTCTCTTATCTTTGCGCCGCAAAAAATAAACGAGAATAAATATATGGGACTGAAGTGTGGCATCGTAGGCCTGCCGAACGTCGGTAAATCGACCCTTTTCAACGCGCTGACCTCCGCCAAGGCGCTGGCGGCCAATTACCCGTTTGCGACCAAAGACCCCAACATAGGCGTGATCACCGTGCCGGACAAGCGCCTGGACAAGCTGGCCGAACTCGTTCAACCCAAAAGCGTGATCCCGACCGCCATCGAGATCCTCGACATCGCGGGGCTGATCAAGGGCGCCAGCAAGGGGGAAGGATTGGGCAACCAGTTCCTGGCCAATATCCGGGAGGTAGACGCCATCGTGCATGTCATCCGCTGCTTCGAGAACCCCAACGTGGTGCATGTCGATGGAGAGGTCGACCCGGTGCGCGATAAGGAGGTGATCGATATGGAGCTGCTGTTCAAAGACCTGGAAACGGTGGAGAAACGCCTGGAGCGGGTGCGCAAACAAGCCAAAAGCGGAAAAAAGGAAGACCAGAAGGCATTGGCCGTCGTAGAACACGTTAAGGAAAAACTGGAACAGGGCGTCCCCGCCAGGGCCCTGGAACTGGACGATGACGAGAGGGCCCTGGTAAAGGAT
Source organism: Phaeodactylibacter sp. (assembly GCA_024103175.1). GTDB lineage: Bacteria > Bacteroidota > Bacteroidia > Chitinophagales > Saprospiraceae > JACJXW01. The sequence continues at coordinate 10,204 of JAGFJE010000382.1, read as the reverse complement.
ATGTTCCTGCTGACGGCAAAGCCGGTGCTTTACGTGCTCAATGTAGATGAAGATTCCGTCCATGAAGGCAACCAGTACACCCAGGCCTTCAGCCAGTCGGTAGCCGGTGAAAATGCAGAGATCATCTGGATCAGCGCCGGGATCGAGGCGGACATCGCTCAGTTGGAGAGCCAGGAGGAACGTGCAGAGTTCCTGGAGGCTATGGGCCTGGAAGAGCCGGGCGTCAACAAGCTCATCCACGCCAGCTACCACCTGCTCGACCTGATCACTTACTTCACCGCCGGCGAAAAGGAAGTCCGGGCCTGGACCATCCGGCGCGGTTGGAAAGCCCCGCAAGCGGCCGGCGTGATCCATACCGACTTCGAAAAAGGCTTCATCCGCGCCGAGGTGATCAAATACGAGGATTATATCCAATACGGTTCGGAAAACGCCGTAAAAGAGGCGGGAAAGATGTCCGTGGAAGGAAAGGAATATGTGGTTTCCGACGCGGATGTGATGCATTTCCGGTTCAATGTGTAATGGAACGGTACTTTATCATATACAAGCCCTACGGGGTACTCAGCCAGTTCACCCGAGAACACCCCGGCCACCGGACACTGGGAGAACTGTTCCAGTTTCCCAAAGACGTCTATCCTGTCGGGCGGCTGGACCAGGACAGCGAAGGGCTGCTGATCATTACCAATGACAAGCGCCTGAACCATCTCCTGCTCGACCCTTCCTACGCGCACAGCCGCACTTACCTGGTTCAGGTGGAGGGGGAACCGCAAAAGGAGGATCTTGGAAAGCTGAGAAAAGGCGTCCGCATACGGGTAGGGAAAAAAGAATATACCACCCTGCCGGCCCAGGCGCGCCTCCTCCCCCAGCCTCCTCCTGCCCCCGAACGCGACCCGCCCATCCGCGTACGCAAAACCGTTCCGGATTCGTGGATCGAACTGGAACTGCAGGAAGGCAAAAACCGGCAGGTGCGCCGCATGTGCGCCAAGATAGGCTTCCCTGTGCTTCGCCTCATCCGGTCGAAGATAGAACGGCTGGAGGCCAGAGATATGCAGGTGGGGGAAGTCAGGGAGATGGAGAAGAAGGAGATCTACCGGTTGTTGAGGTTGGGGTGACGGGGTGACGGGGAGAGGGGGTGATTGGGCGAGGGGGTGACGGGGCATCAGGGAACAATCGAACAATTTTAACCATCTAACAATCAAACCATGACCTACCCTCCCACCCTCATTCTCGGCACTGCCATGTGGGGCTGGACTACGCCCCGGGCAACCTGCTTCGATCTGCTGGACAGGTTCTATCAGCAGGGCTTTCGGGAGGTGGATGGCGCTACCAATTACCCCATCAACAAAAGGCCGGAAGATTTCCGAAAGGCCGAAAGCATCCTGCAGGAATGGATCACAGCTCATAAGGTACAGGACCTGCGGGTGATGATGAAAATTGGCAGTATCAATAACCTCAGGACACCGGAAAACAACCTTACCAAGAGCTTCCTGCTCATGCTGCTGGATGAATACCGCGGCATTTTCGGCCCCAACCTGGATACCTTTATGATTCATTGGGATAACCGGGAAGAGGAAAAAAGCGTTCGGGAAAGCCTGGAAGCGCTGGCCATAGCCCGGGAGGAAGGGTTGAGGGTCGGCCTGTCCGGCATCCAACACCCGGAGGTATATGCCCGGCTGAACCAGGAATTCGGCATTCCGTTCCGGATACAGATCAAACACAACCTCCTGGTTTCCGACTATCCGCGTTATTCGGCTTTTCACGGCAAAGCCGGTTTTATCACCTATGGCATCAATGCCGGGGGCATCAAACTGGACCCCGGCGAATACCGGGAAAGCAGTTCCCTGAAAGCCAGAGGAGGAAATACCGATACAGAGCACCCCATCACCCGGCCGCTGCGGGGCATTATTGAGGAAGCGAACCGCAAAAGCAACCGCCCTTCGGTTTCCAGTTTCAACCATTGCGGCATGGCTTATGCCTTTCACAGCCCCGATATCGAGGGTATACTCCTGGGCCCTTCCCGGATGGGCCAGCTTGAAGACAGCCTCAATTTTTACGCCGCCCTTAAAACTTACGATTACCAGGATTTGTATCAAAGCTTAAACAAACTGAATGAGCGATAAGCGGGAAAAATATGATTTCCTGATCATTGGCGGTGGGATCTTCGGCATCTACGCGGCGCTCTATCTGTCGAAATTCGGCCTGCGCATCTGCATTGTCGAAAAGGAGAAAGAGCTGTTGAAGAAGGCCTCCATCGTCAACCAGGCCCGCCTGCACAGTGGTTACCACTACCCCCGCAGCGTGGCCACCGCCCTCATGTCGGACGACAACAAAGCCCGCTTTACAGCTGACCATCAGCAATTTATAAACTCGGAATTCGAGAAGTACTACGGCATTGAACGATATGGGTCCTTTACCGACAGCCAGCAGTTCGAGCGCTTTTGTGCGTTTATAAACATCCGTTGCGAGCCCGTCCTGCGGCATCCGCTGTTCAACTACCACCGCCTGGAAGCCCTGTATCATACCATTGAATATTCTTTCGACCCCATCCTTATCGCCGAGTATTACCGGCAACAGCTTAAGCAGCACGATGGGGATATTGAAGTACAGATGTACACCGAGGTAAAACAGGCGGAGGCCCGGGGCGGCGCCTGGGCCGTGGAGCTTTGCAGCCTGGAGAACGGCCGGCGCCGGGAAGTGGAGGCGGCGCAGGTGATCAACGCCACCTACGCCGGCAGCAATGCCGTCAACCGGCTGTTCGGTATGCGGGACATAGACCTGATGCACGAGATCTCGGAAATGGTATTCGTCACATCTCCTCAGGTAAAGAACATAGGGCTAACCGTCATGGACGGCAATTTCGGCTCCCTCATGCCCTATGGCCTTTCTGATATGCTCTCCCTTTCCTCAGTAGCCTACACCCACCACAAAGTCTCCTACGACAACCTGCCTACCTTCGACTGCCAGGCGCTGAACCCGGAGTGCCGGCCCGATTTTCCGTCAGTCTGTAGTTCCTGCCCCGCCCGCCCCCGCTCCAATTACCGCAAGATGATCGGCCAGATCAAGCACTACTTCGCCGATCATGTGGAATTTCACTATTTCACTTCCATGTTTACCATCAAATCCAAACTGAAAGCCAATTACATAGACGACGGGCGGCCTACTGAGATCTCCATTCTCAATGAAAATCCACGATTTTATTGCATCTTTGCCGGAAAGATCAACTCCATCTATGAAGTGGAAAAGGTGGTGAAAGTTTAGCCCTGAAAATAAAAGCCTTAACAAATATGGCCAACAAAGTACACGTATCTTCCGAGATCGGGATGCTGCGGCGCGTCATTGTGCACCGCCCGGATGAAGGCATTGCCCGCATCTCCCCTAAACGAGCCGAAGAACTGTTGTTCGACGACATCGTGTACCTGCCCAAGATGCAGGAAGAACATGACATTTTCACCAACGTACTGCGCGCCTTCATCGGCACCGAAAACGTCCTTGGGACCACCAATCTGCTGCGCGAAGCTCTCCGGCATGATGAGGAAAGCAAGCGGGAAATGCTGAGCAAGATCGTCGACTACGAGGAACTGCCGACCAGCTACCGGGAAATGCTGCTCGACATGCCCGATGAGTTGCTCGCCAAAGTCCTGGTCAATGGCTATTATCCGGAAGAAGATTACTTTCTCTTCGACCCCATTCCCAATTTCATCTTCACCCGGGATATTGCCGTTACCGTCAACGGCCATGTGGTCATTACCAAGCCGGCAAAAGAAGCGCGTTTCCGGGAGAATTACCTGACCCGCTTCATCATCTGGGCTCACCCCATTTTCCGGGAACTGCGCGACAGCGGGCGCATCATCAATATGAACCGGGTAGATGAATTCCCGCCCTCCCGCCGGGGAGAAATGATCTCCATCGAAGGTGGAGACATGATGGTCCTCAACAAGGAATACCTGCTCATCGGTTGCAGCGAGCGCACTACCGAATATGCCGTGCGGTCGCTCAAAGATGTGCTTCTGCAGAAAGGCGTGATCAAGCACGTCGTCCAGGTCAATATTCCTACGGACCGGAGTTATATGCACATCGACACCGTTTTCACCCAGGTCAACCGCAATCACCTCGTCGGGTATAAACCCATTGTCGAAGACGGATTAGGTTCTTACGTCACCGTCTACGGCCAGGATGGAGTAGAACGCCACTACCCTACCGTTAAGGAATTTATCCTGTCGGAGATCAACTCCAAAATGCAATTTATCTGGAGCGGGGACGGCGAATCTCCATATCAGGAAAGAGAGCAATGGACGGACGGATGCAACCTGGTGGCCATAAAACCAGGCGTAGCGCTCACTTACGACCGCAACCCCATGACGGAGAAAGCCTTCGAAAAGGCCGGCTACCGCACCGCCCATGCCCGTGAGCTGCTGGCAGCTTTCAAAGACGGGATTATCCGGCCGGACGAGATCAAGGATACGATCATCCTTCTGCCCTCCAACGAGCTGTCACGGGCAAGAGGCGGCTCGCATTGCATGACCTGCCCGATCGAGCGGGAGGACCTATAAGCGGCCTCGTTATTGGTTGACTGGGTTGGTTGTGGGAAGCTCCTGATCAACTCAATCAACCCGATTTTACCCTGAGCTTGTCGAGGGGCGACTCAATCAACCACAAACATGTATACACACGAGTTCAAAAAGCGCGTGCGCTACGGAGAAACGGACCAGATGGGCTATCTCTACTACGGCAATTACGCCCAGTACTACGAGATCGGGCGGGTGGAACTCATCCGTTCCCTTGGCCTGACATACAAGGCGCTGGAAGCGGAGCATGGCATCATCATGCCGGTGATGAGCATGAACACCCGGTATGTGCGGCCCGCCCTCTACGATGAGCTCATCACCATAAGGACGACCCTCCGAAAACTACCTGATCAGTTCATTGTTTTCCATATGGAGTTGTTCAATGAAGCGAAAAAGCTGGTCAATGGCGGAACGGTGAAACTGTGCTTTGTGGAGGCCGCTTCCCAGCGCACCATTCCGGCTCCCGATTTTTTAGTGGAAAAACTGAGGCCGTATTTTGAAAAAGTTTGACCTGAAAGCGATACAGGATTATTTCCTGAACCACCCCTGGGTAAAGAATACCATACGATGGACGAAAGAACATTCATTGCCGGGATTTTTTAAGGTGCCCATTTACGATGTAGTGGTTTTCCTCTATCACGAATCCCAGCGCTATGACCTTTTCACCCGCGCCAACGCCATTGCTTTCAGCTTCTTTTTGTCGATCTTCCCTTCTCTCATCGCGTTCTTCACCCTGATCCCCATCTTCAAGTGGGCGCTCATCGACTACCTTCCGGAAGGAGAGAATTTCGACATCTACCTGCGCAGTGAGATCCAGCGCCTTTTGCCCGGCGTGGCAGGCGAACGCCTGTTCGCCTTTGTGGATGACATCACGAACAACCCCCGCTTTGGCCTGCTTTCCTTTGGTTTCATTATGGCCATCTATTTTGCCTCCAATGGGATGATGGCCCTTATGCAGGGGTTCGAAAAGTCTTATATGAAAACCTTCAAAAAGCGGGGAGAGATCAGAAAGCGGTTTATTGCCACCGGGCTGACCTTCCTGCTGGGCATCCTGCTTATGGGAGCAGTTATCCTGGTCATTCTCGGCGAATTCCTCCTGGGCCTCTTCTACGGCCTGGTACACTGGGACGTATTCACCGGAGTAATGATACAGTTCCTGCGCTGGCTGGCCATTCTGCTTCTTTTCTATTTCGGCATTGCCATCATTTACCGGTATGGAGCATCCGCCATCCGAAAATTTCAGATCTTTTCTCCGGGGGCCACACTTGCCACCGTGCTGTGTATCATCACCTCTCTTGCTTTTTCCGCCTATGTCAATGAATTCAATACCTACAATGAGCTGTACGGTTCCATTGGCGCTATCATTGCGCTTATGCTCTGGATTCAGCTCAACTCGCTTATCCTGCTGGTGGGGTTTGAGCTGAATGCCAGCATCGCCATTAACCGGGACCTTAAGGCTGAATTCGAAGAGGAAGACCTTTAAGCGCTACACCTCTTCTGCATTTCCTGGCAAAAGGAGATCCCTGAGTGAATTATTTTCCCTTAATTTTGCATCATTAAATGATTCACCATGAAAAGAAGAGCACTCTTTTTCAGCTTTACATTGTTGATTTTACGGGGGTACGGCCAGGCTTACTTCCAGGACCTGTCCCTCCAGGCCGGGGTCAATAATACTGGAAAGAACTACGGAGTGGCCATTGGCGATTACAACAATGACGGCAGAGAGGATATTTACGTATCCCGCCATATTCTGCCCAACCTCCTGTACCGGAATAACGGTGACGGAACATTCACCGATATGGCGGGCCCGGCGGGAGTAGCCCATGAAGGCACCACCACCTGCAGCGTCTGGGGCGACATAGATAACGACGGAGACCTGGACCTCTACCTCGGCAACCGTGATGAAGCCAATATACTATACCTTAACAACGGAGACGGCACCTTCGCCGATATCAGCGAAAGCGCCGGGGTGAACACCCTTTTCCGCACCAGGGCGGTATTATTTGGCGACATCAACCGGGACGGTTTCATTGACCTGTATGTGGCTAATATGGCCGCCCCCAACTACATGTTCCGCAATAACGGCGATAACACCTTCACGAATATAACCCTGGCTTCCAATACCCAGGATTACGGGATAGCCATGGGCTCTATTTTCTTCGACTACGACAATGACGGCGACCTGGACCTCTACCTCACCCACGACGCCAACCAGCCCTATATCCTTTATCAGAATGACGGTACCGGGCGTTTTACAGATGTATCCGAGGAGTCCAATACCAACTATGCCGGCCAAGGCATGGGCGTCGATGTCGGAGACATGAATAACGACGGCTACCTGGATATTTATATCACCAATTTGTACGAGAACACCCTGCTGCTGAATAATGGCGACGGCGCCTTCTCCAACCAGACGGCTTCCGCCGGAGTCGGCGACCTGGGGATGGGATGGGGAACCATATGGCTGGATTGTGAAAACGACGGCCTGCAGGATATCTATGTCAGCAATGACAGTTACTTCTCCCCCTTCCCCAACCTGTTGTATAGGAATAAAGGAGACAACACCTTTCAGGCCATTAGCCACAGTTCTCCCTTATCCAGCATGTATGGTGGATACGGGGTCGCTTCCGCTGATTTCAACGCTGATGGGCGGGTTGACATTTTTCTCGCCAATAGCGGCAATGACGGCAATCAGCTATTTGTCAACCTCACCAACAATGCCAACAACTGGGTCAAAGTAAAACTGGAGGGCACACAAAGCAACCGCGCCGCCATTGGCGCCAGGGTGGAAATACAGGCCGGGGGCAAAAAAATGGTAGATGAAGTCATTGCAGGGGCATCCTATGCTTCCCACAACAGCTTCATTCTCCATTTCGGCCTGGGCGCCGCAACAATGATAGACAGGCTGGCGATCCGGTGGCCCAACGGGTTGGTGGAAGAATACGAGCAACTAACGGCGAACCAAAGCTATCTGGTAACGGAAGGAGAAGGCCTGGTTGTAAATGCCCTCATGCTCAGCTCACCGGAAACCGAACTACAGGCCTGGCCTACTCCATTCCGAGACCAACTAATGGCTAGTATCCGGCAGGAGGAAGCAGGTTGGCTCCGGCTGAGTATCCGGGACATCAATGGAAGGACAGTGGCCACACTGGCGGAAGGCGTTTTCCCTGCCGGCAGCCATTTTTTCGAATGGCTGCCCGATGGCATCTCCCCGGGTGTCTATTTCTGCCAGCTGCAAACCAGGCGCGGCCATCAGGCCATCAGGACAATTTTCCTTCCATAGCTGGAAGGCGACAAAATTAACGGCTGCCGGCCTTCGCTTACACTTAAAACCCTATACTTGCGTTATGATTGCTGGAAAGCACCTGGCAGCCCGGTTGCTTTCCACACCAAAACAAACAGGTATTTCAAAAGCATGAAGAGACAAGTACGCCTCCTTGGTACATCACTATTAATGGTATTGGCCATTACCGCCCTTCAGGCACAAAAGTACAGCAATGAATTCCTTTCCATTGGCGTCGGCGCCCGTGCGCAGGCATTGGGCAATGCCGTCATCGCCAGCACCTCGGATGTAACGGCGGGCGTATGGAACCCGGCGGGGCTGGCCAACCTCAGCGAATCCGAAAGTTTTCAGGTCGGCGCCATGCACTCCGAGTGGTTTGCCGGAGTCGGAAAATTCGATTATCTGGGCATCACCCTGCCATTGTCCAACAAACAACGGCGGCTGGGCCTGTCCGTCATTCGCTTCGGCATCGATGAGATCCCCAATACCTTGAGCCTCTATGAAAGCGACGGCAGCATCAATTTCGATAACATCGTCGAGTTTTCCGCCGCTGATTACGCCGGCCTGCTCAGCTATGCTCAGGTGGTGAAAACAAAGAAAGGGCGCCTCCAACTCGGTGGAAACATCAAGGTGGTCCACCGGCGGATCGGCCCGTTCGCCACTTCCTGGGGGTTTGGTATAGACGCCGGCCTGCAGTACCGCAACAATGGCTGGCAGTTCGGTATTCTCGCCAAAGACGTGACAACTACTTTCAACGCATGGTCATTCAGTTTTACCGAAGCAGAAAAAGAGGTCCTGGAACTGACGGATAATGAAATCCCCATCAACAGTGTGGAAATAACCAAGCCACAGCTGATCCTGGGAGCGGCAAGGCGCTTCGACCTGGGTAGCGTAGGCCTTCTGCCCGAACTGGACCTCATCGTCACCACCGACGGCCAACGCAATACCCTGATGTCGGCCAGCCCCTTCAGTATTGATCCCGCCTTTGGGCTGGAAGCCGATTACAACCAGTTCATTTTTCTGCGCGCCGGCATCAACCAGTTTCAACGCATCCGGGATTTCGACAACAGCGAAGGCCTGCGTATGCGCCCCAGCCTGGGGGTAGGCCTGCGCATATCCAGCCTGAAGGTCGATTATGCCTTCACCGACCTGGGCAGTGAAGAAAATACATTCTCCCATGTCATTTCCCTGATGCTGGAGATCAAGCCCCGAAAAAAAGATTAAGGAAAGAATTTTTACATTTCAAAGTTGCCTTTTCATGGAAAACCATATTATTTTGTAGCTATCGATAGCAACTGCTGCTATCAGCCACCGTGCAAGTATCAAAAGTTTTGACTCTACATTTTTAACAAATTAGGGTTTGACTTGGTGTGACTAGGGCGGGCCTCAGCCCCGATAGCTATCGGGGTTCTCTACGGAGACAAGGGGATTACTGAACCACGCCGGCTGCCTTATACGTGTTCTTTTCGAGGGTCCAAAAACGTCCCTGATACTTGTGCGGTACTTTTTCCGAAAAAAAGAAAAGCCACCGCCTCCTTTTGGATTGTGCGGTGGCTTTTTCGGTTTTTCTTCACCCTTTTTCCCGCCAAACCTTTACTTACTGGCCTATAATAAATATCTTTATAGAATGAATGAGCATTTTTTTGTCTAGCAAATTGCTCGGTCCAGCCTGAAAGGCCCGTCTGTCCAGCCTGAATTTGCTTAGCAACAAAATCTCAAATTACCACAATTTAAATTCTTAGTAATGAACATTTTCGTAGCAAAACTGAGTTACGACACTCAAGAAGACACTTTGAGGGAAACCTTCGAAGAGTTTGGTGAAGTAAGCAGTGCCAAGATCATTATGGACAAATTTACAGGTAGGTCCAAAGGCTTTGGATTCGTTGAAATGCCGAACGATGACGAAGCACAGGCGGCTATTAACGATTTGAACGACTCAGAGCTCGATGGCAGGACTATTGTCGTGAAAAAAGCTCGTCCCAGAGAAGACAACCCCCGCAGAGGCGGCGGCGGCGGCGGTGGTGGCTACGGCGGCGGCGGTGGCTACGGCGGCGGACGAGACAGAAGATACTGATTTCACTTCTGATCATCATGGAGCGAAGCCCGGACTGGTTGAACCAGCCGGGCTTCGCCCGTTATTGGCAGCTTATCCGCGTAACGGATTTTTGGGCGCTGATGACATACCAGTCTCCATTCGGCTAGCATCTTTTGATTATAGGGCAGAAACTTGTCGAAATCCAGGCCATTCATTTCCAGGACAACTTCACCATTGAAACCATTCATCTCATCACCAACAAGTCGTCGAAGCCTCCATAAAAGGGTTAAACATCACTTCAATTGTTATTCTGGTGCACATTCA
>JAGFJE010000361.1 GCA_024103175.1 Phaeodactylibacter sp. | reverse complement strand
CGGCAGTGGCCGGGATCGGTATCCAGGCCGGCAGCCGGCCCGATGCTGATGCGGCACAACTGTGCTTTCAGGCTGCGGCAGCGGCGGAGCTTTTCATTCGCCAGTTGCAAAAAGGAGAAGGTTTCCAAAGCCTCCGCTTCATCCTGCACAGAGCTGTTGGCCCGGCAGGCCTTCCGTATGCATTCATTGTATCTGGCCTCGAGCGGGTCTTCGGAACGGATGGCTACGGCCAGCAGGAATGATGACAGGAGGAGGCCTCCGGAAAAGATTAGGGCGACGGGGGTGGTTTTCATGGCCAATGGTTTTGAGGTGAGGTAAATTATGCCCCAATGTGGCGGTTTTTGCCTCAGGTGTCAACCGGAAATGCGTGGATGGCAGGGTTGTTGAGTGGAAGCAGTTGTGTATAGGTATTTTGGTGCATTTGTGCATTGGTGGGAGCGCATCAGGAAGCTGGCCCGGCGCCGGGGACAACGAAGAAGTGGAGCACTGAAAAGCACATGGACACAAATACGGAAACTCGTGGAAATGTGTAGAAATATAGTGGAAATCCGCTCTGGGCATTGCCTCGGACAGCATTTCCTCATTTCAATGCATGGCTACGCAATTCAGTCCAGGCACTTACTACTGCGTCAATTAAATGCTATAACAAATTTTGCCGGAGGTTAGACTTGACAAGTTTCCCGGCAGACGCTCCGCTGAAAACTTGTCAAGTCTTTCCTGACGTTATAAAACTTAATTGACACAGTACTTAACTTACACTTTAAAACCCTGATTCACAGCAACCCTCTCTGTCTCAGGGCGAGCAGGATAAGGCTCAGGAGGAATACGCCGGCAGCCAGGCCCATCTGCATCCACTGGGCCTGTTCGTGGCGGACGCGGCTTTCCAGATAGTAGGGGTTGGCGGCATTGGGGGAGCCCTCCCCGTAGCGGAATTCCCAGTTTTCGGGGTCGCCGTTGTCCAGATAAGGGAGGAGCAGGCTGAGGGTGAAGGAAGAGTCCACCGGCGGCACTTCATAGGCGATACTGTCGACCATAGCGCCGAGGATGGAGTAGAGGGCAAGAGATTCCTTCCGCTTGTTCAGGCCGAAGTCCAGCCCATCGAGCACATTGTAAGCGCCGGGGTAAGCCTGGACGAACCTGGCCGAATCGCGGGCCAGCACCAGATAATCGTTGGGGCCGATATACACTTCCGGAAAAATGTACTCATTGTGCTTGAGGTCGCCCAGCGTCCAGCCTTTAAGCGGGACCCGGTTACGGGAAGCGTTGAAGATCTCGAGCCAGTCGCCGGCCTTACCGTTTTTCGGGCAGATCTCGTTGATCACCAGTTTGCCCTCCATGGGGTGTATGAATTCATCGAAACGAGCGTGAAGGCGGGTGACGTCTTTCGTAAGGCTGAGGGTAAATTCCCGCCACGTCTCATTGGCGTCGATGCCTTCCCAGCGCGATAGCTGGTATCCGTGGTGGGCTACGGCCTTGACCTTAATGGGAAAGTTTTCAAAATATACGAGTTCGACGGTATCGTTGGTGACGATAATATGGTCATTGATCAGGATGCGGCCGCCGCCCGTGGTGCTGATCACCAGGCGGCGCTGCGGGCCGGTCCTGAAGCGGCTCATCAGGTGCATTCGCACATAAGACGGGCGTTCCTGGGCAAACTCCCGCATGATGCCTACTTCCTCCTCCCACTTGCGGCGGCTGAGGTTCCAGCGCTTGAGGTGTCGGGGCATTTCCGGCGATAAGTGATTATAAATGGAATCGATGCGGTCGAGCACCGTTTCCGCACTGAAGGAGGTGCTGAGGTAACCGGTAAAACGGTTGACGAAATCCCTTTCGAAATCTTTGTTCTCCAGCAGCTTCCGCAACAGGAAAGTGCTCCAGGGCGGGTTGGGCCAGGACGGCCCGTCCGGTTCTGTGTGGAAGGCCAGGCTGTTGTTCCGGTAAGTATTCCTGCCGTGCAGGCCAAAGCCCCAGTCGGTATCGTAGAGGATCCACCGCCAGCGGGCGCCTGGCTTCTGAGGCCTCCAGAATTTGATGTTGCCGCCGGCGTCCTGGTTATCGAAATAGATCTGGGCGACCTGAAAATCTATGAAGTTCTCGACATCCATTTGGGATTGCACGTAGGCATAGTTGGCAGGCTCGGCCAGGCTATGGCCCTCGAGGAACTCCAGGAGATCGAGGTAATGGCGGGCACTGCCGCGCTTGCGGGTGTAGCGGTGTTCGATCAGGTCGATGCTGTCCTTGTCCACATCCGGGTGGTGGCCGCCGATAAAATAGCGGTTGACCTTCTCACGGATATTGTAGATGCCCCAGTACTGGCCATTGATGTAGACGTGGGCCGGTCGGTAATCCTGCTTTTCGATATCCCAGTCATCCACCAGGCTCGTCATTAGCGCATCGCGGAAATGAGCCTTGCCAAAATCGCTGCCCGAATTGCGCAGGACGAGGAATTTGAATTTATCCAACCCCTTTTCTCCAAACACCTTGTGCCTTATCCGCGTCTCTCCGTAACGGTGACGGGCTACAATAGCAATGGATTTCTGGGGAAAGAGGCGGCTCATGCCTCCAAAGAGGCGAAGGCCGGACTGGCTCCGGTAAGCACACCTGCCGTCGGCCTCAAAAAATTCGACGCTGGACGGAAATTCGCTGCGGCTCCAGAAGTTGGCGCCCGGTTTTTTCCAAAGGCTGTCCACGGCGTTATTCCCCAGCATGAACAAGCCGGTGCGGGGATGGAAAAGAATAGCCGGCGAAATGCCAATAGAGACCACCGGGAAATTGGTGCGGGGTTCGTCAATGAAGTAAGTATGGCTGACTACGGGGCTCTTCCTCCCGTCGGCATGATAGGCCACGGCGCGCAAAACGGTGGTTTCCCCGATACGAAGGGGGCGTTTGTATCGGGGGGACTGAGGCGAAGGCGCGCTGCCATCAACGGTATAATAGGCCTCGGCGCCGGGCGCCGAGAGCTCTACCACCACTTCAGCCGGAAAAAAACCGCCATCCACGGAAAAATGGAGCTCTACCGGAGGGGGCCCTTCCAAAGGTGCTGTCGGCTTTTTCTGCGCCCGCAGCGGCGCAAAGAGCAGGAGAAATAATATGAGGAGGGGCGCTTTCTGCAAAGTAGTTGTTGATTTTTGGCATTCGGCCTCTAAACTGTTGATTTCCAATTTGATTCAGAAGCCCATTTCCCTTCAAGTGATGCAAATTAATACTTTTTCCGCCGGAGGCGCAAGGCCTCTCCGGCCGACGGCATGAATTATCAACATAATTTTTTTGCCGGCCGCGACAGCTTCTTACAAAACAAATATACGTAAGCCGGAGGCGGAGGTTACATTTTCCGGCAATGAGGCTGGGACACAATAGGCAGAATGTCTTATTTTGTGATTTTCTTTTAAAGAAAAAAACACAGGCATGTTCAGGGCAATCAGCAGATTTTTACTCAAGGCGCTGGGTTGGAAGATCGTCACAGAGTTCGACGAGCTGCCAAAGAAATACGTGATCATCGCTATCCCTCACACTTCCAACTGGGATTTCCCCATTGGCATTATGGTGCGAAGCGTCCTGGGGTTTGACGCCAAATATGTAGGCAAGGATTCTCTGTTTAAAATACCTATCCTGGGCCCTGTTATGCGCTGGCTGGGCGGCTATCCTGTAGACCGCAGCAAGAGCAACAACTTTGTAGACGCCGTGGTCGATATTTTCAACAGCAAAGAGGAATTTGCCATCACCATCGCCCCCGAAGGCACCCGCAAGAAGGTGGACAAGCTCAAGACCGGCTTCTATTACATCGCCCTGGGCGCGGGGGTGCCCATCATCATGGTGAAGTTCGACTGGGCCAACAAAACGATCACCTTCAGCCCACCTTTTTTCCCAACCGGCGACAAAGAGGCCGACTTCGAATTCATCACCGAATATTTCAGAGGCGTGAAAGGCCGGAACCCGGAAAATAGTTTTGCCTGAAATAGCGCTCGCCTTACCTTTTTTCTTTTCCCATTTTTAAACTTTTGAGGGCTTTTCCTGTCCTGTTTGGGAGTTTTGGTTGATTTAGTTAATTCAGTTGATCAAGTTGATTGGAAGGCTCCCTTTTCAACCCAATCAACCCAATCAACCCAAT
>JAGFJE010000360.1 GCA_024103175.1 Phaeodactylibacter sp. | reverse complement strand
TTCAGATGGGCCGCCAAGTTGGCGGCCTTTTCTGTATACAGGCGGCAGCGGGAGCTCGCTCATGGCTGCCGCCCGTATACAGAAAAAAGCCTGCAAGGCCATCTGAAAGTTTTGAAGCCCCCCTTTTGGGGATGGGCGCAGCCAATCCCTCCTCCTCCGCCTCCGCCCGCCGCCCCGATAGCTATCGGGGTACGCGAAGGCGGGCTCTTTTCGTTCTGCTTCCGCCTTTTCCAATCGAATACTTCCCGGTGGAAGGCTACGGCGGACGGTGTCCGCTTCAAACTGCCGCTTCCCTTTGTTTTTAAAATGACAAAAGAATCCCTTGGCAAAGGGGGAAAGCTGGTTATCTTTGTGTCTCTTTTTTGAAAGCACAATTTACCGGCTGTTGAACAATGACCAACCGTATGAAGCAAATAGGATATTTACTGCTGCTTTTCGCCACTCTGCTGAGCTACAACTATACCAATGCGCAAAGTGGAGGGACCATTCGCGGAAATGTATACGATGAGGAAACGGGAGAACCTATTATTTATGGTAATGTGTTGCTGGAAGGCACCAGCTATGGGACTAATACCGACTTCGACGGGTTTTTCAGCATCGGCAACCTGCCGGCCGGCGATTATACCCTTAAGGTGACCTACCTGGGCTATGACAGCGTCACGGTTGACATCAAGCTAAAAGAGGGAGGTATCGTATACAAAAGCCTGTACATGAAACCCAGCGCGGTAAACCTCGAGACTGTCAATGTATCGAGCCGGCGGGAGCAGGCCCGGTCCGACATTCAGGTCTCCAAAGTAACAGTCACCCCCAAGCAGATCCGGTCATTGCCCTCTACCGGGGGGGAGTCAGATATTGCCCAGTACCTGCCGGTCCTGCCGGGGATCATCGTCTCCGGCGACCAGGGCGGGCAACTCTACATTCGGGGCGGTTCACCGGTCCAGAACAAGATCCTGCTCGATGGAATGACCATTTACAACCCTTTCCACTCCATCGGGTTCTTCTCTGTATTTGAGACGGAGACAATCCGCAGCGTCGATGTCCTTACCGGAGGCTTCAATGCCGACCAGGGCGGGCGGATCTCTGCTATTGTCGACATCAAAACCAGAGAGGGCAATAAAAAGAGGCTGAGCGGGCTGGTATCGGCCAGCCCCTTCCAGGCCAAAGCCCTTATCGAAGGGCCAATCAAAAAGCTGGAAGGCCCCGGAACGGGCAGCACCTCTTTCCTGCTTACCGGCAAACATTCCTATCTCAATGAGACCTCAAAGGCCCTGTACAGCTACGCTGTAGACCCTACTTTTTTTTCCTTCGCTTCCGCCGATACCAACCTGCAGGATCTGAAAAAATCAGATATCGGCCTTCCCTATACCTATACGGATGTTTTCGGCAAACTCTCCTTTGTTGGGGGTAACGGCAGCAAACTCAACCTGTTTGGATTCAATTTCACCGACCGCTTCGATTTTATCGGCCTGGCCAAGCTGGACTGGCAGACGGTGGGCGCCGGCGCCAATTTCACCCTGATACCACCGAATTCCAACGTGATCATGGACGGGACGGTGGCCATCTCCGACTATGAGATCATGCTGGAAGAGGCCGACGGCCGCCCCCGCAGAAGCGGGGTGAACAGTTATAATGCCAGCCTCAACTTCTCTTACTTCGGCAGTAACAACCAGATCAATTACGGTTTTGAGTTTATCGGCTTCAATACGGACTTTGAGTTTCGCAACGCACTGGGCGTTCGTTTCCAGCAGGAGGATTTTACGACCGAACTGGCGGGCTATTTTAAATACAAACAACAACTGGGCAACCTCATCCTGGAACCCGGCCTGCGTTTGCACTATTACGCTTCCCAGTCGGAGATGTCCGTCGAGCCGCGCCTCGGCCTGAAACTCAACATTACCGACTACCTCCGATTTAAGTTCGCCGGCGGCTTTTATTCCCAGAACCTCATCAGCACGGTTAACGACCTGGACGTCGTCAACTTCTTCATCGGCTTTCTGGCCGGGCCGGAGTCGAGCCTCTTCAAACCGGCTCCGATCGGGGCGCCCCGCACGCCCACGGACCACAACCTGCAAAAGGCCTTCCACGCCATTGGCGGCCTGGAGGTTGACCTGAACGATAATCTGTCCCTTAATGTAGAACCATACCTCAAGAGCTTTACCCAGCTGATCAACATCAACCGCAATAAGGTCCGCGAAACGGATCCCAACTTCATTACGGAGACCGGCAGCGCCTACGGGATAGACTTCTCGGTGCGGTATGAAAAAAGTGATCTTTATCTCTGGGGTACTTATTCCCTGGGCTATGTGCGCCGTGACGACGGGGAACAGGAATACCCCACCATCTTCGACCGGCGCCACAACATCAACTTCCTGGCTTCTTATGTATTCGGAAAGGACAAGAACTGGGAGGCCGGCCTGCGCTGGAACCTGGGCTCCGGCTTTCCCTTTACCCAGACGCAGGGGTTCTACGAGCAGAACAACTACTCCGATCTCATTTTCACCGACATCCTTACCGGGAATTTCGACCTGGGCACCATACTCAGTGATGATCTCAATGACGGGCGCCTGTCCTATTACCACCGGCTGGACGCTTCGCTGAAGCGTTCCTTCGACCTCAACCGGAACAGCAAGCTGGAAGCTACCCTGAGCGTGACCAACGTCTACAACCGGGACAACGTCTTTTACGTAGACCGGGTGACCAACAGCCGGGTCGACCAGTTGCCTATTCTGCCCAGTGTGGCGCTACAGTATACTTTTTAATCGACGAGCATCTTCATCACCTTCACTCCTTCTTCACTCGCGACCCTCAGGACATAGGCCTGGCCGCTCCGGGCAGTGGGCGGCAGCCGGAGGCTGGCTTCCCGCCCGGAAAGGGCCGACCGCCAGATCAGCTGCCCCTGCAGAGAGAAGAGTTCGATGCTTTTCAGTGCTCCCCGGTAACCGCTGTGGAGGTAAATTTCGCCGTTCTCCCGGATAGGCTGGGCAAATTGGATGAGCATCTCTTCTTCCCCTTGGTTGGGGCTCGCAGCCAGTACGCCCTCTGCTTCGAGGAAGAGCACGAAACCGTCGTGGTCGGAGGAACGCTCCGGCAGGAAAGGGTTGTCTTCGTATGCCCGGGCGTTGTCGGCGTTGCCCCGGCCATACTGCATTCCCTTGGCCTGCAGGCCATTCAGGGCGGAGGTGAGGCACTGGTCCAGCACCTGGGCGCTGCCTTCGAAAACATAAGAATACCGCTCTTCAGCCGGAAGCAATTCCACCTGGTTGACGAGAGGGGGGCTGACGGCCGGCAGGGGTGGAAACTGAGCGCCCAGAGACTGGCCGCCGCTGATCTGGTTGGCTACATCAACATACCCGTCGGTAAACTGATAGGCGTTAAAATCTCCCACAACGATAAGGTTGCCTTCCTGTTGCAGCGCCTGCACCATATTGGCGACAGAGATGGCCTGTTGATGGCGTTTGTTCCGCACAAAAGCGGCGTCGGGGCCTTCGATGCCGATCAGCGAACGCAGGTGGAGGTTCAGCACCCGGATGGGAATGGGTGGCGAAGTGGGGAGCAAGGCTTCGAGAAGGAGAGGCGGCCGGTCGTGCAACCTTCCGCCCAGGGTGAACGACTCATTGGCGCCCAGCCGGCTCACCTGTACCTCCAGGAGGCCGGGCCGAACCAGGAAACCGAGGTCGATCTCTCCTCCGCTGGGTATGAGATAGGGTGCGTAGTTGGCGCCGGGCGCTTCCAGGTTGATGTAGTAGGACAGGTCTTGCAACACGGCCAGGCTGCCCGCTTCCTGGACCGCCAGTATGTCGGGCAGGCGCAAACGCCGGTCGATGTAGCGCGCCAGCTTTTGCAGGCGCAGGTTGGTGTTGGAAGTATTATCGAAAAGCCGCAGCACGTTGAGCGAGCCGACGGTGAATTCTGCGGGCAGGGGGTCGCGGACAGGGCGCGATACCGGGCCCCCGTTCACGGTATAAGACAGTGGCAGGGCCAGCCAGAACCCGGGTTCGGCTTCCAGCATAACAGCCGTGGCATCGACACTGGCCCCCGTATTGATAAAACGGTTATTGGGAGCGTTGAGGCCATTAGGGTCAAACCAGAAGATCTCCGGGTTGCCGTCCCACACAGGAAGGCCGGGCAGCCCGGGATACTGAATGCCCGGCTCCCGAAAGGGCCGTTGGCCGGAAGTGGTGAGCGGCGCCAGCTCCAGGCCCGAAGTAGGGCCGCTTGCCGTGGCGGAAAACTGCACGATCATGTTCTCCACCCGCTCCAGGCTGTGCACTGCGGATGGCTCGGTAGAGGGCAGGCCTTCTCCAAGTATTACCGGGGGGGGGAGGGCGGATCCACCCGAAAGGAAGGTGATCGCGATGTTGGACGAACTGATGCTCGTCGTCCCGTCGGTTTCCAGAACCCGGCCGGTGACGCTAATAACGTCCCCAACCTGGCCGGCATAGGAGGTGTTGACCAGTAGCGCATCCGACGTGAGCGGGTTGTTGTCGCTGCGATCCGGAGGGGCCTGCAGGAAAAAAAAGCCGTTCCCTTTGGCCGTGACGATGTTCGCCTCTGTTGTGACCACGTCAAAGGCATAAGGGCTGACGGCCCCGCTGCCCTGTATTTCCCAGATCTCGAGCGATTGAGCGTTGGTGTTATTTAGAAATACTCCAAATAGTGAGATCCCAATAAATATTCTGAACTTTATACTCAACATTAATTCGTTCATTTGTTCTACAGGAGTGAGTTGACGCTAAAATATTGCAATGAACCGGACCGATTCTACTTCAATCTTTGACAAGGGGTTAAGCCCTGTTTTCCAGGCTGCGCTGACTTTCGGCGGAGTAATCCTTTTTATCCTCGTGGCAAAGTTAGTCAAACTGACCGGCTTGCTCTACGTCCCCGACCGCTTTCCCTGGATGACGGCGGCCTCTTTTTTGTTGTTGTTTGCCATGTTCAACAGCGTATTTTCCCTTTCGGCCGAGAATATGCTGAAATACTGGGGGCGGTCCATATACAGTTACCTCGGCCTGGCCTTTGCGTCCGGTGTGGCCGCTTACTTTTTTTCTGCCATGTCAATTGACGAAGCGGGCTCTTATCGCTGGATCTATGTCGTACTGACTATTGGCTACCTGGTTTTCCTGGGTATGATGGCCTTCATGAAAAGGATCGTCGAATTTGCCCAGCGGGAAGAGTGGAACCACCCCCGTATCCGGCGAAACAGGGGCAGAAAAAAGCCGGGAGAGCTCAATGAAGGCGAAGAAGAACAATAAATAGCAGTCTGGGTGATCCGTTCGGGAATATGCTCCTTTTGTCCGCTTCTGTACACCCCAGCCGGAATTTCCTTTAGCGGTTTGTTAAATTCCGGTTCCGGCTACACTTTGTAAGCTGCATGTCTGTTGTTTCAAAAAAACCAAGTTATGCAATTTAAAAATTTCACCTGCCTGCTCATCTGTATGATGAGCCTTTGGGCCTGTAACCAGGCTCAGGACAATAAAACCAAGAGCCAAGACGGCTCCGCTACCGATGAACGTACCTTCCTGGCACTGGATGGCGATACCCTGGAGCCGGTTGAGAAAAGCGAAGAAGAATGGAAAGCGGAACTGACTGAACAGGAGTTTCGCGTCCTCCGTGAAGCCGGCACCGAACGCGCCTTTACCGGCGAGTACTGGGACAACAAAAAGCAAGGTGTCTATACTTGCGCCGGCTGCGGCCTGCCGCTTTTTTCCGCTGAAACCAAGTTCAGGTCCGGCACCGGCTGGCCCAGTTTCTGGGAGCCCATCCGCGCTGATCATGTCTGGCTGAAAGACGATAGCAGCCTGGGCATGATGCGTACGGAGGTGCTGTGCGCCCGTTGCGGCGGCCACCAGGGCCATGTCTTTGAAGATGGGCCGGAGCCCACTGGCCTGCGCTATTGTATCAATTCCGTTTCCCTCGATTTTGTGGAAGGGGCAAAGATGAAAGCGGAGAAGCCGTAGGTATATGGTGTGTAGGTGCTAAAGTGTAAAAGTGTAAATGTTCAGGGCCGGCGCGCCCTCCCACTTATATACCTATACACATTTAAACCTACCCACCTTAAAGCTATTCCGGAAAATAAACCGGGTGCCGGAAGTTGTACTCCTTGATGAAATCCAGTGCTTTCTCTTTCCTTTTGCCATTTGCCATTTCGTACTCCCGGAACAGCTCCTCATCCCTTTGCAGAATAGCCTCCACCTTTTTCGGTTTAAAACGGAAAAAGTCCCCCGTTTCAAAGTCAAGGATATAAAGTTTTCCGGAGCCCTGCTCGCGGGCAGCTTCGTATTTATCGCCTGGGTTGATAAAAGAAGAGTAGGAATCGACCACATCCACCTCTTTAAGCAGGCAGATCTTGCCGATCACCTCAAAACGATACTTCAAACCGTAGTAAACCTGCCGTCCGTCCGCATAGCCGAAAATCTCTTTCGGTTTCATATAGACGATCTGGTGGTTGCGGGGAAAGCGGAATTCTTCTTGGGCCAGCAGGAACTGGAAGAACTTGGGAGAGCTGGCGTCAATATCGGTAATGATCTCTGAGGGCGTGGCCGGGTTGTTGTTTTTAAAGTCCTCCAGGTTGGTGTATATCCCCCGGGTAAACTGGAAGTCATCCGTATAGCGAACTTTATCCTGTGCGGGCAGAGCTATGGCGTAAAGCATTGCTACCCATATGATTATCTGGCTTTTCATTGCGCTTGTTTTTTGAGTTCACGTGCAACTGTGATACGTAAATTCTCCCGGGAAAATTATATTTCTTTCGCCAATTAAAAAATCATTAACGGAATAATTCCGAAAATGGTTATAATAGCTTCAAAATCTCGATCCATGTACACCACGCTCATCTCTACCACAGATCTTGCCCGGAACCTGGATGGCCCGGACTGGGCGGTTATCGATTGCCGTTTCAACCTTTCGGATACCGAAGCGGGCCGGCGCGCTTACCGCAACGGGCATATTCCGGGCGCCCGCTATGCTCACCTCGACGAGGCCCTTTCCGGGCATATCATACCGGGCAGAACCGGCCGCCATCCCTTGCCCAACCCCGACGTGGCGGCCATGCGCTTTGAGCGGATGGGCATCGGCAATAATGTGCAGGTGGCGGCCTATGACGATTCAGGGGGCATGATCGCCGCCCGCCTGTGGTGGATGCTGCGCTGGCTCGGCCATGATGCCGTTGCCGTGCTGGATGGAGGGTGGCAACGGTGGGTAAGTGAGGGGCGCCCCCTGGAAACCGCCATCCCTGAACCGGAACCCAGGGCCTTTATTCCCCATCCACGGCCGGAACTCCTGGTGGATGCCGATACCGTTGAAAATATCCGGAAAGGCCCTGAATACAAGCTGGTGGATTCCCGCGCCGCTGAACGCTACCGGGGCGAAGTGGAGCCTATTGACCCGGTAGCCGGCCACATCCCCGGCGCGTTCAACCTCCCCAATGAAGAAAATGTGGGGGCAGAAGGGGTCTTCCTAAGCGAAGAAGCGCTGAAAAAACGCTTCCGGCAAGCCCTGGGTGAAACCGGCCCCGCCCAAACGGTGTTCTACTGCGGCTCCGGCGTCTCCGCCTGCCGCAACATCCTGGCCTACAAACATGCCGGCCTGGGCGACGCG
>JAGFJE010000357.1 GCA_024103175.1 Phaeodactylibacter sp. | reverse complement strand
CGATCGGATAGATTAGGAAAGGCTCTTCTGTAGCCAGCCAGGTTTTTCGGCTTCGATGAGCCCCTGCAAGGCAGAGTATGTAATTTTATACCTGATCATTATGCTTCCTCTTCGCCCTGCATCATTTCTTCCAGCAATTTTTTGGCGGCATCGGGGTCACCTTCTCTGGCTTTCAAGCTAAGCTCCTTAATTTGGCGCGCCTTTTTGGATGCTCTGGTGGATTTAAGGCCGAAATAATCCGTAAGCAAAACCTGGTCGGCATCCAAGCCGTGAACTGCCCGCTTTAGATGTTTCACCGTACTCGCCTGATGAGGTGCTTTTGCCATTACTACAATATTCATCCATTCTAAGGATCCGACGATGAGGGGGCTGTGAGTTGTGACGATAAACTGAAGGTTGGGCAGGGCTTTAGAAATTGTTGGCAAAACATTCATCTGCCAATTCGGGTGCAAATGAAGGTCAATTTCATCGACCATCACTATTCCTTTATTATCCACAAGTTTTTTCCCGCTAGGGCAGGTTTCGCAAACGTGGTAAAGCAAGTCGCTCACCCATCCCAGGAAAGCTCGGTAGCCATCCGACAGAGCCGGAAATGGGACTTTCAGGCCTTGCTGCTCAAAGAGGTACTCGCCCTCTTCCATTTCTCCCTTAAATTCATAATGCCCTTTTCCCAGGAGCCGGTTAATCAGGTTAATCACCTGTTTATAACGGCCTGGATTACTGGTTTCGTAATGAGGAAGCCAGGCATTCAATGGAATGAGCGAATAGGATTCTTCAAACAAACTATGGATTCGCTGTGCACGGGCAGAAGCGGAAGCTTTACGGCTACCCATATCCACTCTTTCCCGCTTTTCTACTCGCCGGTTTGCTCCATAACCGACAAAAAAGAAAGCGTCGGAAGTAGAGCTGAATATCGGATGCCAAAGCTTTTCCTCAGAATGGCCCCAACGCAGGGCCTCCAAGTCGCCTCTTCGTTGTATGATAATCCGCGATTCCACTGTAGAAAAGTTTCCTACCCGGTCCTGCTCATGGGGCCTAAAATTTGCAAAAACAGTAGCTTTTTCCACAGATTCAAGCCCGGAGCCCACCGGTTCCCGACGAATCAGCCTATAGGGGAAAATCCCAGAATCCTATATCGACGGGCCTAGTGCAGCCAGGGCTATTGCTTTAAGCAGAGTGGTTTTTCCGAGGCCATTGATACCCAAGACAAGGTTGATATTGGGCAATGCAGGTTCGGGCATCTCCAGCGCCTCAAAGTCCTGGTCCTTATGGACAAAAGTGTTCTTTGACTTACGAAAGGTTCGGAAGTTCTCGATATTTATCGAATCGATATACATGGAAAGGGTTTATCACTTTTGAAGGCTATCTTATTCAACTGCTCAAATTACAAAACAAGCCGGCGCCGCGCAAGGTTTCCATCCAATGTCTATCACTTTCCAATTTACCGGCCGGGCGGCTTGGCAACTCCGGGCCACTCCCTTAATTTTACCGTATTCAGAGCAAAAAAACATAAGTCAAAGAACCCGTATACCTCCATGCGATACCTCATTTACAGTATCCTCCTCCTCACCGCCCTCCTGCTGCTCTTCTGCAGCCGGGAGCTGCCCAAGACATCCAGCGAAGGCGAGTACCTCAACCTCGCCGAAGGAGTGCAGTACGTAGGCATGAATACCTGCAAGTCCTGCCACCCCAACGTGTACGCCACCTTCATACACACCGGCATGGGCCGCTCTTTCGACAAGGCAACCCTGGAAAAGACCGACGCCACCTTCGGCGAGCACGCCCTCGTTTACGATACGGCTTCCAACTTGTACTACAAACCCTTCTTCCGCGACAGCGCCATGTACGTGCTGGAATTCCGCCTGGAGGGCAAGGACACGGTGCACCGGCGCCTGGAGCGCATCGACTACATCGTCGGCTCCGGGCAGCACACCAACTCCCACATCGTGGATTTCAACGGCTACATATACCAGGCGCCGATCACCTATTACACTCAGGAAGGGCGCTGGGACATGGCGCCCGGCTTCCGGGGCGACAACATCCGCTTCGAACGCTTTCTCACCACCGAATGCATCACCTGCCACAACCACCTGCCGGAATTCATAGAAGGCTCCCTCAACAAGTACAGCAAAATGCCCACGGGCATCGAATGCGAGCGCTGCCACGGCCCAGGAGAGGTGCACGCCCGCGAAAAACTGGCCGGCCACATCGTGGATACCTCGAAGTTCATCGACTACACCATCGTCACGCCCAGCGACCTGCCCCGGGATTTGCAGATGGACCTCTGCCAGCGCTGCCACCTGCAGGGCATCGCCGTGCTGAACGACGGCAAGGACTTTTTCGACTTCAAGCCCGGTATGCGCCTGCAGGAGGTGTTCAACGTGTTCCTGCCCCGCTACACCAACTCCCACGAGCGCTTTATCATGGCCTCTCAGGCCGACCGCCTGCGCCTCAGCCCCTGCTACCTGGAGTCGGACATGACCTGCATCACCTGCCACAACCCGCACGAGAGTATTGAGGCCACCGACAAAAGCAAATACAACAACGCCTGCCTGAGCTGCCACGGGCCAAAAAGGGAGACAGCCTGTACGGCCCCCATGGCCGAGCGGCAAGCCGAAGAAGACAACTGCTCCGGCTGCCACATGCCCCGCTCGGGCAGCATCGACATCCCGCACGTCAACATCACCGACCACTACATCAGCCGCAACAATATCAAAGGGCAGGAATGGGAAGCGGCGGCCACGGGCGAGCCCGATTTCCTGGGCCTGCAGATCCTGACCAAGGAGAAGGCCACGCCCCTGGAAATGGCCAAAGGCTATATCGCCCTGTATGACAAGTACGTGCAGTCTTCCGTCATGCTGGATTCCGCCTACTATTATCTGGAACAGTCGGCCCGGCCCCTGGAAGAGAAACTACCCACACTCACACATTATCTCTTCGCCCGCGAGGACTACAACGCCATTGCCGAACTGGCCGCCGCCCGCCAGCCTGCGGCCCTTGCCGACGGCTGGACGGCCTACCGCACCGGGGAAGCTTTCTACAAACTGGGCGATTATCCCCGCGCCCTGGCTTTCTACCAGCGCGCTGTCGAACTCATGCCTTACAACCTCGATTTTCAGGAAAAACTGGGCGCCGCCTACATACAGCTTAAGCAACTGCCACAGGCCATGGAAACCCTGGAATGGGTGCTGCGGGAAAACCCCAGGCGGCCGGTGGCCCTTTCCAACCTGGGCTACGCTTATGCTTTGCAGGGACAGTTCCGGAAAGCTGAAGAACTCTACAGCCAGGCCATCGCCCTGGACCCGGACTACGAACAGGCCCTGCTCAACAAAGCGGCCGTAAGACTGGTACAGAAGGATACCGAAGAGGCGAGAAAGCTCATCGAACGGGTGCTGAAGATCAATCCGGAGAACCGGCAGGCGCTGGCCATCATCCAGCAGTTGTAGTAGCGCGATCATCCTGATCGGCCGCCACTACAAGCTATGGCAGGCAGGGCCCGCCCGGGCTTAGGCTGTTTGTATTTTGTAATTATCAGTTTGATTATTGTTGGTAAATGCCTATTTTAATCTGCTTCTTTGTTCAAAAAGACAGGAGAATGCAAACCGTATGGATCCGTTTTTTTAATGAAATAAGCCAGCTTATGGATTCCGTCGAAACCCTGGAAGAATTTTATAAACGAAAGTTTGCGTTGTTGCCGGAAGAACTGGGTAAGGATATCGGCCACTTCAATATTTTTCACATAGCGCCTTTCCGGGAAGGGAGGGCCACCTCTGTGCCTTATCGGAGAAGGGACTTTTATAAAGTCATGCTGTTAATAGGCAACAGCCGTGTCTACTTTGCAGATAAGGTGTATGAAATACAAAAGCAGGCCCTGGCATTTTCCAACCCACTGATCCCCTATAAATGGGAACAGCTCGACAGAATGTACGATGGCGTCTATTGTATTTTTAACACACAGTTCTTTCATCAATTCAGCCAATTCGGGGATTACGAAATTTTTCAACCCCATGGAAACCACATCTTTGAATTGACGGACGAACAAGCCGGTGAGGCCCGGGAAATATTCGAGGTGATGGAGCAGGAGTTCAATTCCGGATACAAATATAAGTTTGATGTCATTCGGAACAGGGTATTGGACCTCATCCATTATGGCCTGAAGCTGGAACCGTCCACTTCCATCAAGGATCACTCGGTGAATGCATCTTACCGTATCTCAAGGCTATTCATGGAATTGCTGGAACGGCAATTTCCCGTTGATGACAAACACCCCTCCATTGACTTGAGATCTCCTTCAGAATTTGCCGAGAAACTGAATGTGCATGTAAACAGCCTCAATCGGGCCGTTAAGTCAACCACCAGTAAAACTACTTCCGAAGTCATCGCCGAGCGGATCATGCAGGAATCAAAAGTATTGCTAAAACATACCGGATGGAGTGTTTCTGAGATCGCTTACGCCTTGGGGTTCAAGGAAGTGACCCACTTCAGCAATTTTTTCAAGAAACATATGGACCTGAATCCGTCTACGTTTAGGAATACAAGCCCCAGAGCATCTGTTTGATTTTTACAACTATCGGTTTGACTCGTGTAATTAATTGTACATACTTTCATCGAACTTTGATCGCAGAGGATTGAAATTCATGAGAGTATGAAAAATCACTTAATATTCCTGCTGGGATTTGTTCTTATTTCTATTGGGTGTTTGGGACAACAAAACCCAGGAATATTGACCGTAAAATATATTTCAGAAGAAATTAACATTGATGGGGCCCTGGATGAAGCTGCCTGGCAAGAGGCCGGATCCATTTCAGGTTTCTGGCAGTATTTTCCCACCGATTCTATTCGTGCGCATAGATCTACTGAGGTAAAGATCCTGTATGACGACGAAACCATTTACATAGGTATTTATGCGGAATCTGCAGGCCCGGATTATGTAGCCACCAGTTTACAAAGGGATTTTAGCGGAGCAAGCAATGATAATGTATCGGTTTTGTTCGACACATTCAGCGATGGGGCCAATGCCTTCCTCTTTGGAATTACCCCCTTTGGGGTTCAACGTGAATTATTGATCTCGGAAGGAGGCTCTGAAAGAGGCCTGAATCCGGCATGGGATATGAAGTGGCGGGCAGAGGTTAAGAGGTTCGATGATCATTATGTAGCGGAGATGGCCATACCTTTTACTTCCATGAAGTTTACGGAAGGCGCTCAAAGCTGGCGATTTCAGGCCTATCGGTTCGATTATCAGGCCCAGGAGCATAGCGCCTGGGCTCGTGTGCCTCAGAATCAGCTGCTTTCCAGCCTCGCTTTTATGGGAACCCTGGAGTTTGAAAAACCGCTGGGCAAATCGAGGACGCCATTGGCATTGATCCCTTACGTGAATACCCTGGCTCAGAAGAATTCACTCATTGATGAGTCAGATGTGGAATTCAAGATGGGCGGCGATGCTAAAGTGGCGATCGGAAATGGGATGAACCTCGACATCACGGTGAACCCCGATTTTTCAAATGTGGAAGTGGATGCCATATTCACTAACCTGACCCGGTTTGAGATACTGCTCCCCGAGAGGCGCCAGTTTTTCATCGACAACAGCGACCTTTTCGGATTATTCGGGAGCATATACGATGATGCCTCTCCATTTTTTTCCCGAAGGATCGGGCTGGCCCGTGATACGGCGGGAAACCTTATCCAGAACCGCATCATCGGAGGGGCACGCCTGAGCGGCAAGCTGGATCAAAACTGGAGGTTGGGTTTTCTGAGTATCCAAACCGATGAGGACAACCCCAATG
Source organism: Phaeodactylibacter sp. (assembly GCA_024103175.1). Lineage (GTDB taxonomy): Bacteria > Bacteroidota > Bacteroidia > Chitinophagales > Saprospiraceae > JACJXW01. Next base: position 9,402 of record JAGFJE010000357.1, on the reverse strand, counting down.
AGATCCCTTCCAATAACAACACGATGCTGGCCCTCCAGCGAAAGGTATCGGCACGGTCCAGCATCGGCGCTTTTTTTATCAACCGGGAAACTTTCGAAGATTATGATTTTATAACCTCCGATGAAAAGTATAACCGGGTTTACGGTATAGATTATAACCTGGCTTCCAGAAACAACCACTGGACAGGAAAATTCTATGTGCACCAATCCCTCCAGCCCGATGATACCCGGGGCAATTTGTCCTCGCAGGCAACCGCCGCTTACAATGACCGGTTCTGGTATTTTTCTGCGGACCTTGTTTACATCAACCAGGACTTTCAATCGGACCTGGGGTTCATTCCCAGAAAAGATATTATCAAGTACGGGATGGGAGCCGGAAGGACGTTCTATCCCAAAAAAGGGATCGTCAACAAACATGTCTTCAGGCTGATCTCGCTGACCTTCTGGAGGCCCAGCCTGGATCTTAAAAAGACCGATCAACTGTGGCGCCCGGAATACACCATAGAATTTCGGGATCAGTCCAGCCTGGAGATGCGATATCTGGACCAGTACATATTCCTGGCCAATGACTTTAACCCTACCGGAAAGGAAGGGAGCCCGATACCGGGCGATACAGGTTATGAATTCAGCCAGTTGGAAACTACTTACACTTCAAATGTAACCCGGCCATTTACCTACGCGCTTACCTCAACCCTGGGGCAGTTTTTCAACGGCCACTATTATTCCTATGGCGTGACGCTCGGCTATCGGTTACAACCCTACGCCAGTTTCAGCATTGATGCTCAATACGACAGGATACGGCTGCCCGGAGATATACCCGATGCCGATTTCTGGTTGTTAACGCCACGGGCCGAGGTGACCTTTTCCCGTTCCATCTTTTGGACTACGACCATTCAATACAGCAACCAGCGGGACAATATCGGAATCAACTCAAGGCTGCAATGGCGGTTTGCGCCGCTTTCCGATTTGTTCCTGGTATACAACGACAACTATTTCCCCAACGGATTCGGCCCTAAGTTCCGGTCCGTCAATTTGAAATTGACTTATTGGTTTAACCCTCAACTATAGAAAAATGAGATTTGTAACACTCCCATTACTCTTATCCAGCATGATGCTCTTCTCCTGTCAGCAACAGGAGGCAGGCCAGGCTCCATCTACCGAATTGCAGGCGATCTTCCCCAAAGGGCAGCAAGGGCCGGCGGAATTGTTCACCGGCACGGCCTATAATTACGGGCTTGTTCCCAATGACTCGGTCTATACCACACTCGTCGGCAACGTGTATTTCGAACCGGGTGCAAGAAGCAACTGGCACACTCATCCGGCCGGGCAAATATTGATCATTACCGACGGAGTGGGCTACCATCAGATCGAGGGGCAGCCCAAAGAGATCATGAGGAAAGGCGATGTCGTGAAGTGCCCGCCCAACGTCAAACACTGGCATGGGGCCAGTGCGGACACCGGGTTACAGCAGATGTATATCGTGCCGAATACCGAGAAGGGCATTGTGGAATGGATGGAGCCTGTGTCTGATGAGGTTTACTTACAAGATTAATAACTGCAATGCATGCACTATTTCGAGTCAATCATGCTAACCTGCAAAACACTGACAGGTTCACTCATTATTTTGAGTGGCCTCCTTGCGCTGGACGACGGTTGTACCCCCTCAACGGAGAAACCCAGCCCAGAAAAACTATAAACATGTTGACAATGAGAGCCTTTTTGCTATTCATCCTCTCAGGGTGGATTTCCTGCATCCTGAGTGCACAGCAGGATATATTTCAAAGGAATGAGATCATTTCGCCCGAGATCAACGAAGACGGTACGGTTACCTTCCGGCTTATGGGGCCTGATGCTTCCGAAGTTACCATAACTGGAAGCTGGATGTCGGCAACAGGTTTAATGCCTCTACCTCAGGTGATGCAAAAAGAAGCGGACAGCCTCTGGACGCACACCACCGAAGCGTTGCCACCGGGGTTCTACAGGTATTCCTTCTCCGTTGATGGGGTGAGGACGATCGACCCCAGCAACGCCCACGCCATTCGCGATGTAGGTTCCATATCCAATGTATTCTTAATTGAAGGCGGTACAGCCGGCCTCTACAAAGTAAATGAGGTTCCTCATGGTACAGTCGCCTTCCGGTGGTACTACTCTCCCGGAAATAATAAAACGCGGAGGCTGGCCATCTACACCCCACCCGGATACGAAAACAGTGACACCCGGTATCCGGTGTTGTACCTGCTGCATGGCATCGGTGGGGACGAAGAAGCGTGGCTGGGGTCTGGCCGGGCGGCTCAGATCCTGGACAACCTGATCGCGCAGGATAAAGCGGAGCCCATGATCGTAGTTATGCCCAATGGGAATGTCGCGCAGGAAGCAGCTCCGGGAGAGGGCAGCAATGGATTTGTACAACCCACATTCATGCTGCCCAATACGATGGACGGAAAGTTTGAAGAGACTTTCATTGACATTATGAATTTTGTGGAGCGCAATTACCGCACCATTGGATCAAAGGAGGGCCGCGCCATTGCGGGCCTATCCATGGGAGGGTATCATACCACCTATATTTCCAGGCACTATCCCAATACCTTCGACTACATGGGCTTGTTTTCTCCGGCGCTGAATGTCAAACCCGGTGATCATCCTTCCGCCCCCGCTTACCAGGACCTTGATGAGAAACTGAAGGCCCAACTGGATAACGGATATGAGTTGTACTGGATAGCCGTTGGAAAAGACGATTTCCCCATCCTGTATCAGGGTATTCAGGATTACAGAAAAGAGTTGGAGAACCTGGGAATGGAGTATGTGTATAGAGAAACGGAAGGGGGGCACACCTGGGAAAACTGGCGTAAATATTTGTCGGAATTTGTGCCGTTATTATTTAAATGACATTTTCCACACTCTTTTGATACTGTTGAAATGAACGGAATCTTGAAAAACAAAACGATCCTTCTTTGAAAAACCCTGTGGATAGAGGTCCATGCGGAAGCAATGTGCCTAAAAGGGGCAGGAGTTTCACCTGACCCTCTGTCTTCGAATCACAGGATTTGTCAAAGAACCATAAAACTAAATCTGATGAAAAAATTAATGACTTTGGCCCTGTTCACATTGCTCTATGCGTGCGCTCCACCAAAATATACCGACCTGAATGGTAACGGCAAAATGGAGCCGTATGAAAACGAGAACCTAAGCCTGGATGAGCGGGCAGATGACATCATTGATCGCCTGTCAACAGCAGATAAGATTAATTTGGTTGTTGGGATTGGATTAAATATTCCCGGCATGTTTGAAGCCTCCCAGCCCCTTAGGGTACCCGGTGCTGTGGGTGGCACTTATACTTTTGATTCATTGGGAATAAACGGGCTTATCACCACTGATGGGCCTGCGGGAGTGCGAATATTTCCTATTGAAGGCACTCCTACGTATTACTGCACGGCCTTTCCCATTGCATCGCTCCTATCCTCAACCTGGGATGTTGACCTGGCCTACCAGATCGGTGACGCTATGGGTAATGAGGTCAAAGAATATGGCATGGATATACTGTTGGCTCCGGCCCTGAATATCCATCGCGACCCACGGGGAGGGAGGAATTTTGAGTACTTCTCCGAAGACCCCTTGCTCTCGGGTAAAATGGCGTCGGCTGTTGTTAATGGGGTACAATCCAATGGAGTAGGTACTTCCCTGAAACACTTTGTGGCGAACAACCAGGAGACGAACAGAACAGCAGTTGATGTTAGGGTAAGCCAACGGGCACTAAGGGAAATTTATTTGAAAGGGTTTGAAATTGCAGTCAAAGAGTCCAGCCCCTGGACGGTGATGAGTTCGTACAATCAAATAAACGGGACTCCCGCATCCCAAAACAGCGAACTACTTACAGGTATCCTTCGAGAGGAGTGGGGATATGATGGCTTTGTCATGACGGATTGGTTTGCCGGAACTGATGCGGCTGAGCAGATGAGAGCAGGAAACGACCTGCTGATGCCAGGCACCAATGACCAACGTGAAACACTGACGAAGGCCGTCAATGATGGAACGCTGGACGTGGCTATCCTGGACCGAAACGCCAAACGGATCCTCAAAATATTGTTACAATCTCCATCTTTCAACAGGTATGAATACTCAAATAAGCCTGATCTTGAGGTCAACGCGCAACTGGCGCGCCAGGTTGCCGCTGAAGGAGCCGTTTTGCTTAAAAATGAGGGCGTCCTGCCGCTAAGCCCGAACGAACTGGCCGTCGGCGCTTTTGGGATCGGATCTTATGAATTTATCGCTGGTGGGACTGGAAGTGGAGATGTCAATGAAGCTTATACAATATCCCTGGTTCAGGGCCTTGAGAATGCCGGTATTTCAATCGATGAAGGCCTTCGGGCATCCTACGATCAATACATCAAAGTAGAGAAAGAGAAACTACCAAAGCCAGAATTCATCCTGGAAGTACCGGAATTGGTTTCTGAACGCCCGCTTACCCAATCGGAACTGGAAAGGGCTGTTGCCTCTACCGATGTCGCGCTTATCACCCTTGGCCGGATTTCGGGGGAAGGAGAGGACCGGGAGTTGGAAGGTGATTTCTATCTGGCTGAAGCTGAAATAGCAATGATTAAAGGGGTTTCTTCCGCCTACCATGAGGCCGGAAAAAAAGTGGTGGTAATATTGAACATCGGAAATGTTATTGAAACCGATAGCTGGAAGGACATGGTGGATGCCATCTTACTGCCATGGCAGGGAGGACAGGAGGCTGGAAATGCAGTGGTGGATGTATTAACCGGGAAAACGAACCCATCGGGGAAATTACCAACTACTTTCCCGATCAGCTATGACGATGTCCCAAGCGCCAAAAATTTTCCGGGAGAGGAATATGGAGAGGAGATCAACATCAATGCTCTATTCCGCGCCCGCCCTTCACATGTGGCATACGAAGAAGGCATCTATGTGGGTTACAGGTACTATTCCACATTTGACAAAGAAGTATCTTATCCTTTTGGGTTTGGCCTCTCTTATACTTCATTCGACTATAGTGCAAGTCCAATTAACTATGATGATGGAACGATAGCGTTTTCCGTCAATGTCAAAAACACAGGGGAAATCGCAGGTAAAGAAATCGTCCAGGCTTATATCACAGCTCCGGGAAATCAACTGGATCAACCGGCTAAGGAACTTCGGGCATTCGGTAAAACAGGCAAGCTAAACCCGGGGGAAAGCCAGGAACTTAAGTTTACGATAAGCGCCGGGGATTACGCATCCTTCGATTCAAGACGTTCTTCGTGGGTGGTGGAGCCTGGGAAATACCAGGTGGAAATAGGTGCTTCAAGCGAAGACATCAGACAAACTCTTCCCTTCGAAGTTTCAAAAGAGTTGATCATTGAAAAATTAAGCCCCTTGCTTCAACCGAAGGGAGAAATAAATGAGTTACATCCGGATTAATGGCGGGAAGCCAACTAAATTCTGAACAATTATGAAATCAACAATCATCTGCACCTTAGCTACAGTACTTGTCTTGTTTGGCTGTCAATCTGGTGATGAAACGGCTAAAAAAGAGATTCCGGCAATAGCGCTGGAAAAGACGAAAGTAAAGGCAGAAGCCAATGGCAAACTGTTTCGGGACCTGAACGGAAACCGAAAACTTGATACGTATGAAAACATCAATGCCCACACAGAAGAAAGAATTACAGACCTGCTGGCACAAATGGATCTGGAGGAGAAGGCCGGCATGCTTTTCATGCCCGGCGTCGCGGTGAATGAAGATGGCAGCCTGGAGAAAAGCCCCGATGCTACAGGGCCGGGAGCCCGGTATCCGGCAGCGATCGAAAATATCGACAAGGGTAAACTGAATCATTTCAATGTCTGGAGCATCCCATCCGACCCTAAGATGATGGCGGTATGGTACAATAACCTGCAAAGCTATGCCGAACAATCGCGCCTGGGTATTCCCGTCACGATCGCATCCGACCCCCGCCACCATTTCAGCAATACCATATTCTCCATGGCTGCTAATGGGCTTACCCAATTCTGCGAGACGCTCGGCCTGGCCGCCATTGGCAACGACTCTCTGGTAGAGCAGTTTGCAGATATTGTCCGGAAAGAATATTTAGCGGTTGGCATTCGTGTCGCGTTACATCCACAAATTGACCTGGCCACCGAACCGAGGTGGCCGAGAATTAGCGGTGCTTTTGGCGAGGATGCAGATTTAACAGCCCGCATGGTGACGGCTTACCTCAAAGGCATGCAGGGCCCTGAGCTGAGCGAGCAAAGTATTGCCTGCATGACAAAGCACTTTCCCGGCGGAGGCCCACAACGGGAAGGGCTTGACCCGCATTTTGAATTTCAGCAGGGCCAGATCTATCCAGGCGACAACTTTGATTATCACCTGATTCCGTTTGAAGCCGCCATTAAAATGTATACGGCTTCCATCATGCCTTACTACGGCATTCCCACCGGCCAAACCGATGAGGATGTGGCCATGGCTTACAACAAGGCGATCATAACAGATCTGCTGAGAAATAAATACCAATATGATGGTGTGGTATGTACCGATTGGGGCCTGGTCACGGATGTGCAGATGGGGCCCGATGTGACGTGGCCGGCACGCGCCTGGGGTGTGGAAAGCCTTACCGAGGCAGAAAGGGTGCTCAGGATCATCAACGCCGGTTGTGATCAGTTCGGAGGAGAAAACAGGCCCGAATTGGTAGTTCAATTGGTTAAGGAGGGAAAACTTGATGAGGAGAGAATTGATGTATCTGTACGTCGATTGCTGAGACAAAAATTTCAGCTGGGTTTATTTGATAATCCTTTCGTTGATGAGGCTATGGTGCCTCAGCGCGTTGGGTTAAATGAGTATCGGAAAACAGGAGACGCTACACAGCAGATGGCCATGACACTGCTCAGGAATGAGGAAAATGTGCTGCCGCTCCAACCAAATACCAGGAAGGTATACATCGAAGGAATGGACAGTACAGTGGTGGCTCAGTATGCAGAGGTTGTTGCCAGTCCGGAAGAAGCCGATGTGGCCATCATCCGGTTGAATACCCCCTGGTATCCGGTTGAGACAAAAAATCCGTTTGCCCGGTCATTTCACCATGGAGACCTTGACTTCAAGGGTGAGGAAAAGGCAAGGATCATGGATCTTTTAAATAAGGTTCCGACGATCGTTAATATTTACCTCGACCGCCCGGCGGTGATCCCCGATATTGCCGGGGCATCAAAGGTGCTTATCGCTGATTTCGGGGCAAGCGACAAAAACGTTTGTGAGGTGCTCTTCGGCAATGCCGAACCGGTGGGAAAACTACCGTTTGAATTGCCATCATCCATGGAAGCCGTTAGGAATCAGCTAACGGATGTGCCTTATGATAGTAAGGATCCTTTATATGAATTTGGTTTCAGCTTAAAGTATTAAGCAAAGATCATCAAAAAAAAGAGGTTATGGAAATCACGAAAAACGGTGCGATACCATCTGTAAAAGGGCCGGAAGACTGGTTCACCGGATCTGTACGCATTGACCCTTTATTTCAGAAAAAAGAAGTAACCCGGGCCGCCGGCGCCAGCGTCACCTTTGAACCGGGCGCCAGGACCGCCTGGCATACCCACCCGGCCGGCCAGACATTGATCATTACCTCAGGATTAGGCTGGGTGCAACGTGATGGTGACCCGGTCGAGGAAGTGCGCCCCGGAGATGTGGTTTGGTTTGAACCTAATGAAAAGCACTGGCACGGCGCCAATCCTGATAAAGCCATGGGCCACATTGCCATACAGGAAGAGGTGAATGGCGAAGTGGTGGTTTGGATGGAGAAGGTTTCGGATGCTCAATATTCAAAATAAGGCCGATATGGTTAATTTTATGTCTATCTTTCTTATGCTTTTTGGTTTTTACACAGGACACATTGTTGCTACTCCTGGACTTGAACATCACGACGAGGGCTTGGCCAAAGACAGCGTGCCGGCTGAGGTCGTGAAAACGGTGTCTGGCCTTGTTCAGGGCGAAATCCGGAACGGAGTGATCCGTTTTCTTGGAATTCCTTATGCCCAGAGCATTGCGGGCCGAAACCGTTTTGCTCCTCCGCAGCCGGTAGAGCCCTGGACGGATGTGCGGCAGGCGGTTCGTTACGCGGACTCGTCTCCGCAGCAGGCATCGGACCCGACGAGCGCGTCTCCCGTCACCCCGGCTTTTAAACCGCCGGCCTACGTCGAACCCGGCGACGATTGCCTCGCACTCAACGTCTGGACGCCCGAAGGGGCCGACGGCAGCCTGCCCGTCATGGCCTGGCTGCACGGCGGCGGCTGGACCAGCGGCAGCGGGTCATGCTTCATCTACGACGGCGAGAATCTTGCCAGCCGCGGTGATGTGGTCGTTGTAACGATCAATCACCGGCTTGGAGCCTCTGGGTTGACCGATTTCTCGCGCGTTCTCGGCGGTGAGTTCGCAAATTCGTCCAACCTCGGCATACGCGACATCATCGCCGCGCTGGAATGGGTCCGCGACAACATCGCCGCCTTCGGCGGAAACCCGGGCCTCGTGACTATCTTCGGGGAATCCGGCGGCGGTTGGAAAGTGAACACCATGCTGGGCGTCCCCTCGGCCAGGGGGCTGTTCCACCGCGCGATCGTCCAAAGTGGCCCGCTCACCCGTTTCCTGGCCCCCGAGCAGGCCGACAAGATCGCGAACGCCGTTCTGGCAGAGCTGGGCATAAAGCCGGAAGACGCCGAAGCACTATACGATATCTCCTTCCAGGACCTTCTGAAGGCCGAGGCTGCTGTCATGTCCAATACGCCGATGTCATTCCAGGCGCCCGGCTTCCCGGCCGGCTTCTGGCCCGTGATCGACGGAGAAATCATCCCCGGCCACGTCTTCGATCCCAACGCAGCGCCGAGCAGCCTCGACGTGCCCCTGCTCATCGGGCAGACCGGCACCGAGTTCACGCTCTTCATGCTCGGCGATCAATCCGCCTATTCGCTTGACAGCGCAGGGTTGGAGCAGCGCGTCGCCAGAACCTTCGGCCAGGACGCTGCCTCACAGATCCTGGAAAGCTACCGGCGCGACTTCCCTGACTACGGCCAATCTAACCTCTGGTTCCGCATTTTCTCGGACTATGCCATGGGTGCGCTAAGCTCAGAGATCATGGATGTTCGCTCGTTGCCTGGTGCAGCTCCTGTCTATGCCTACCGCTTTGACTGGCAGACGCCGATCTTGGACGGGAAGCTCTATTCGCCGCATACGATCGAAATCCCCTTCGTCTTCGACAATGTCACCACAGAGGCGGGCATCGTGATGACCGGCGGCGAAGCAGACGCGGCGGCGCTGGCTAAGGCCGTCTCCAGCGCTTGGGTCGAGTTCGCACGAGCCGGTAAACCGGCTGCAGAAGGGCTTCCGGAATGGCCGGCCTTTTCGAAGGACGGCCGCGAGAGCATGCATATC
>JAGFJE010000307.1 GCA_024103175.1 Phaeodactylibacter sp. | reverse complement strand
GGTTATTTTCCCGCCAGACAAGGCGCGAGGAAGAAGCATAGCCGGAGCTACGTGACTGACGAGCAACGCCGTATGGTGGGAAAAGAGCCCGCGATATTACCCCGCTATTTAGTGCCCGAGGCACTAGCGCCGCAGATTGAAAACTTATATTGTAAACTAACTGGAGCGCGGGCCTCCAGGCCCGCTGAATCGATCATATTCGCGGACTTGGAAGTCCGCGCTCCAGTCCAAAAACATAAAACTTTAACCTGCGGCGCTACAGAGACGGCCAGTCCATATCCTTACCCCCTCTCACCCCCTGTCTGCTCCAACAACCAGGCAACGCCCATGACCAGCAGGCAGCCGATCAGGTTGAGCCATAGGTACGCCACTTTGAAAAGGCGCCAGCTGCCGCCGATCAGCAACCACACGTCCTCCCCGCTCAGCCAGAAGATGAGCAGTACCAGGGCTTCGGCGATCAGCGCACCGATGAAAACGGCCCTGCCTCCTACCCGCTTCATGAAAAAGGCCACCATGAAAACGCCCAGGATCGTACCGTAGAAGAGCGAACCGATGATGTTGACCGCCTGGATCAGGTTCTCGAACAGGCCGGCCGTAGCGGCAAAGATCATGGCAACGACTCCCCAGAAGAGGGTAAAGCCTTTGGAAGCAGCCAGGTAATGGCGGTCGCTCTTACCGGTGACGAAGCTGCGCCGGTAAATATCTATGACCGTGGTCGACGCCAGGGCATTGAGCTCGGAAGAGGTAGACGACATAGCCGCCGAGAAGATCACCGCCAGCAATAACCCCACCAGGCCGATGGGAAGGTAGTTCATGACAAAGGTGATAAAGACGTAGTCTGTATCCCTGGCCTTGGCGGCAGGAGCCGCCTGCAGGATAAGCTCGTTGACCTCCCTGCGCAATTCTCCGTCTTTGGCCATCAGGCCTCCGATGCGGGCCCTGGACGTTTCTATGGCCGTTTCGTTATCCTGCCGGATGGCGTCCATCATATAACTGATCTCCTGCCGGCGCTCCAGGAACAAGGTATTGTATTGGGCCTGCAGAGCGTCCAGTTCTTCTTTGTAGCGGCTGTTCTCCAGCTTCTCCAGGTTGGCGTTGTTGAAATGAATAGGGGGTTGCTGAAACTGGAAGAACATGAACACCAGAATACCCACAAAGAGAATGAGAAACTGCATGGGCACCTTCAGGATGCCGTTGAACAGCAGCCCCAGGCGGCTTTCCGTCAACGAACGGCCTCCCAGGTAGCGGGATACCTGCGACTGGTCGGTCCCGAAATAGGACAGGAACAGGAACACCCCGCCCAGCATACCCGACCAGAAATTGTAGCGGTTGCTGAGGTCGAACTCGAAGTCCACCACGTTGAGTTTGCCCATCTTGCCGGCTACGCCCACCGCATCGCCGAAGCTGACATTTTCCGGCAGCCTGAACACCAGGATCAGCGCCGCAACAAACATGCCCGACAGAATGACGATCATCTGCTGCTTCTGGGTCATACTCACCGCCTTGGTCCCCCCGGCCACTGTATAAATGATCACCATCAGGCCGATGAACAGGATGGTCCAGTTGAGGCGCCAGCCCAGGATGGTCGACAGGATGATGGCCGGCGCGTAAATGGTCAGCCCGGCGGCCAGCCCCCGCTGAATGAGGAACAGGGAGGCCGTCAGCGTCCTCGTCTTCAGGTCGAACCGGCCCTCCAGGTATTCGTAGGCGGTGTATACCTTCAGCCGATAGTAATAGGGCAGCACGAAAATACAGAGAATGACCATGGCTACCGGAAGGCCGAAGTAGAACTGGGCGAAGCGCATACCGTCTTCATAGGCCTGCCCGGGCGTCGACAGGAAGGTGATGGCGCTGGCCTGCGTGGCCATGACCGACAGGCCGATCGTCCACCACGGCAAGTCGTCTTCACCGCGCAGGTAGCCTTTTACGGTATTGATATGGCGGGTTTTCCAGACGCCGTAGGCGACAATGCCCAGCAGCGTCCCTAACATCACGATCCAATCGAGGGTGCTCATTTATATTGCTATACTGTTATTTGGCTATTGTTATATGGCCTTGTTGGCCTGGCTCCCGGGGCTCCCCGCCGGAAGAAGGCTTTCGCCTGCCTGTTCCCGAAACCGGGATCAGGAATAGGTTTTGGTAAAGATATAAAACAAGGTGATGATGATGGCATGAAGGATGAGGACAAAGGCGTACATCTGGCTCCAGGACCGGAACAGGGCCGGAGGCGATTCGTCGTGGGGCTCGTTTAAGTTAGTCTCGGGCGTCGGCATGTCGGTTGTGTTTTCGTGTTTTCGTGTTTTCGTGCATTTGCGAGGGCTGCCGCCACGAATGCACAAAAACACTTATACACCGTTTTCCAGAATCGCTAAAATAGCCTTCTCCGGAAGGAT
>JAGFJE010000303.1 GCA_024103175.1 Phaeodactylibacter sp. | reverse complement strand
CGGATCTGCTGAATGCGTTTGGCCACCACCACGTCGGTGACGATGACGTAGACGTGGTTGTCGCGCAGGGGCATGCCCCGTTCGATGGGTTCGCAGACGACGACGTCGCCGTTGGTGATCGTGGGCAGCATGCTGTCGCCATTGATCTCGAAGGCGACCAGCTCCCCGTCCAGGCCGGGGATGGAGAACTTCTGCAGGTTATCCAGGAATTCGCGGTCCTGGTGTTCCATGGCATAGCCCGCCATGGCCCTTTCCGGGACGAGCATGATGTTCTCCCGCCCTCCGCGTTGCCGTTCACTGATGGGCCGGGCGGGGATCTCCCCTTCCACGCCATAGCCTTCGAGGAACATGTCTTCCTCGACGCCGAAGAGGAAATTGGCGTTGATACCATAAGTTTCAAACAAGCTGGTGAGCTGGTCGACCGTGATGTTGCGCTGCCCCTTGAGTATGCTGTTGATCACGTGGTTGTAAGTACCCAGCTTCTTGGCAATATCCGATTTGCCTTTGATGAAGTTGTGTTTTTCCAACTCGTGATATACCTTTCTAAAGCGCTCATTTACAATGTTATCCGAAAAGTTTCCCATTTTTAAATAAAAATGTTTTAAAAAAAGTTGACCTTAAACAACTTTTTGTTTTATATTTGTAACCAATGGAAGCCATTAGCAACAAGAAAATGTAATTTCACAGCTAAAGATACAAAAAGTTTCTCAAATCCAAAAGTTATGCATACCCGCCAGCCCGATAATATCCGAATTCGCCAGGGAAAGGAACAAAATGGGCGCCTTTCCCGGCAAGCCCGCCACATGCGGCGCGGTAGCGACGGCAATTTCCTGGCCGACATCACGCTGGGCGATATCCTCCACAAACTGTGGGTGGGGCTCAGCAAACTATTGATCGCCCTGAAATACCAGTTTCACCGGCTCACCGCCGGCATTTTCACCGATATCCGGCTCCCCTGGTACAAGATCGCCTTCATTGCCATTGTTCTGCTCATCGTCACCAAAAAGGACATACAGTTCAGTATCAATATGAAGGCGCCGCTGGCAGGCCTCTCCGAGGTTGGGGCGACCGGCAACCAGATGAACCTGGCCCAGCCCATCGCCCTGCGGCAAACGGAAACAGCCTCCTGGCAGGCCGACGAACAAAAGGCCCACACCTACATCCGGCGCTTCAGCAAAGTGGCCGCCGCCGAGATGGAAAAGTTCGGCATCCCCGCCAGCGTGAAAATGGCGCAGGGGCTCCTCGAAAGCCAGGCCGGCGAACACCCGCAGGCCCGGCAGGCCAACAACCACTTCGGCTTCCCCCTGGCCGGCCGGCAATACAACAGCGCCTGGGAAAACTGGCGCGCCCACAGCCTGCTGCTGAGCAACGAATACCCGGGCCTGTTCAAAGCCGGACAGAACTACAAGCAATGGGCCAAAGCCCTGGAACGGTCGGGCTACACCAACGACGGCAACTATGCCGAAAAACTCATCGAGGCCATCGAAAAATTCCAGCTCTACAACCTGGACCAGTTCTGACCCGCCCCCCCAACCCGACAGGGGCGGGCCACGCCCGTCCTCGTTCTTCGGCCGGGTGAAAAAAACGAACAACGAACTTTACTTTCCTATAAAGTGGTTTTCTCATGTTTATCAGAGGGCCGCTCTGTTCCAAGCAGGGCGGCCTTGTTCTTGACAAACGGAACGGAAGGGCATAAAAACAATGCTCCGGCTATGGTGTTGAGATTATTGAGTTGTCCACTTCTTCAGCAAAACTACCTGACCATGAGCCGGCCGATCCATTCTCATTTCGATTATTCCCCGGGCATCCAGAGCCTGATACCGATGCTTTACATTGCCTGGGCCGACCGGGTGCTGACGCCGGCGGAAGTGAGCGCCCTGAAGAAAAAAGCAGCCCGGGCGAATTTCCTCACGGGCAAGGAAAAGGAGCTATTGCAGCAGTGGGCCGACCCCAGGCGCCCGCCCTCTCCTCAGTTGTTCAAATACTGGGAGATCGAGCTGCGCCGCGCTGCCGCCCAGTTTCCGGAAGGCGCTCACCCCTCGCCCGCCGCCCTCGGCGCCGCTATGGCGGAGATGGCGGCCCGCCAAGGCCAAAGCCCCAAAGTAAAGGACTGGCAGGCGCCCGAGATCCTGGCCCAGTTGGAAGAACTGGAGGAAAACCTCGGCAGCATTGATATCGACACGTACTGGTCGCTCTTTCCGGCGGAAGCCAAAAAGCAACAGCGGCAGGCAGAAAAACACAAAGCCGGTTTCGAGGCCTCGCAGATGGCCGCCCGCCTGGATGGCCAGGAAGCCGGACTCAAACAGCGCATGCGGGCATTGCTGAGCAGCCCTGCCTTTAAGGTGTCGGAACCCAGAGATAAGGAAGCCTACCGCCGCCAGGTGCTGCAATGGACGAGCCGGCTGGCGGAAAAAGGGCTGGGTGCCCTGGCCTTCCCTACCGAGCACGGCGGACAGGATGACATGGGGGCCTACGCCGCCGTCTTTGAGATGCTGGGCTACCACGACCTCAGCCTCACCATAAAATTCGGCGTGCAGTTTGGCCTCTTCGGCGGCAGTGTGCACCAACTGGGCACCGGGCGGCACCACAAGCGGTACCTGAAAGCTATCGGCGAAGGCAAACTGCTCGGCTGCTTCGCCATGACGGAGACGGGCCATGGCTCCAATGTGCGGGGGCTGGAAACCACGGCCGTCTATGATCCCGAAACCGAAGAATTCATCATTCACTCCCCCAACCGGGAGGCCGGAAAAGAATACATCGGCAACGCTTTGCACGGCAGCATGGCCACCGTTTTCGCCCAACTCCTGTCCGGAGGAGAAAACCACGGCGTGCACGCTATTCTCGTTCCCCTGCGGGATCAGCAGGGGAGGTTGCTGCCCGGCATTCAGATAGAAGACTGCGGCTACAAGATGGGCCTCAACGGCGTAGACAACGGCCGCATCTGGTTCGACGAGGTGCGCGTGCCCCGGGAGAACCTGCTGAACCGCTTCGGCGAGGTCAGCCCGGACGGAACGTACAACAGCCCGATCGACAATCCTTCGCGCCGCTTTTTCACCATGCTGGGCACCCTGGTCGGCGGCCGGGTATGCGTGCCCCGGGCCGGCCTGAGCGCCGCCAAGGTGGGGCTCCATATCGCCGTTCGGTACGCCCTGGAACGGCGGCAGTTCGCCCCCAGCTTTCACGAGCCGGAGGTGCTGCTGCTGGATTACCCCACCCACCGGCGCCGGCTGATGCCGCTGCTGGCCAAGGCCTATGCCCTGCATTTCGCCCTCCGTTACCTCACCCAGCGTTTCGTCAACAGGAGCGAGGAGGATAGCCGGGAGATAGAGAACATGGCGGCGGCGCTGAAAGCCTACGGCACCTGGTTTACTACCGCCTGCCTGCAGGAGTGCCGGGAGGCCTGCGGCGGCAAAGGCTACCTGTCCGAAAACCGCTTTGACATGCTCAAAGCCGACACCGATGTGTTCACCACTTTTGAAGGAGACAACACGGTGCTGATGCAACTGGTGGCCAAAGGGGTATTGTCCGAATTTCGCAAGGAGTTCTACGAGGAAGGCAACCTGGCCATCCTGCGCTACCTCACCGGGCGGGTGTCAACGGCTATCACGGAACTCAACCCGATCGTTATCCGCAATACCAGCCGCAGCCACCTGCTGGATGAGGAATTCCACCTCAACGCTTTCCGCTTCCGGGAACGGCGGCTGCTGCAATCACTGGCGCAGCGCATCCGCGGCTGGATCCGGGAAGGGGCCAGCGCCTACGAAGCGGCCATGAAGTGCCAGACGCACATGATCGCCCTGGCCGGGGCTTACGCCGAACGGCTCACCTTGGAACAGTTCATTGAAGCCGTTGAGCGCACTGAGAATGAAGCGGTGAAAACGGCACTCCAACGGCTGTGCCGCCTCTACGCCCTCCACACCATCGAACACCACAAAGGGTGGTACCAGGAAAGCGATTACCTGGCGGGCGTGAAAAGCAAGGCCATCCGGCGGACAGTTGATGAATTGTGCGGAGAGGTTCGGCAGGACGCCGGGGCCCTGGTGGATGCCTTTGCCATTCCTCCGGAGAGTGTGCGGGCGGAGATTGTTGATTAGTTGATTTTTATCCGGCCGAGGGACGAAGACGGGGTTTGGTTGGTTGGGCGCTCCTTCGACAAGCCCAGGGTAACGCGGGTTGATGGGCGGGGCAACCATTTACGGGCCAATTTGTCTTTCAAGAGCTTGTTTGGCCGGATTTTCCGGGTTCCGCTATCATTAAACATGTTAAAAACCCGTTATTTAGTTTTATTTTGGGGTAGCCGCTATCCCATTGGGGAAAACCTTAAATCACCAGTACCATGAGAAATATCTTTGTGAATGCCCTCGTCGCATTGATCAGCAGCTCGTTCTCTTTCTTTCTTTTCCAACGCTATTACCAGCCGGCGGCGCCCGTTGCCGAGCCGAGCGCCCCCGCTCAGTTCGTCGCCCGGGAAGAAACGCCGGTCAATACCAACCCCAGGGCCTGGGCGCAGCTACCTCCCGCCGATTTTATAACCACCTCCAAGGCCGTTACCGCCGCGGTAGTGAATATCAACACGCTGAGCGCCAGTGGCTACCGCATGTCCTCCGGTTCCGGAGTCATCATCTCCACCGATGGCTACATCATCACCAACCACCACGTCGTCGAGGATGGGGCCTCTTTTGAGATCACCCTGTATAACAAACGCAAACTGCAAGCCGAGCTGGTGGGCTCCGACCGGACTACCGACCTGGCCCTGCTCAAGGTGGAAGCGCACAACCTCCGCCCCCTGGCCTACGGCGATTCGGATAAGGTAGAAGTCGGGCAGTGGGTCATGGCGGTGGGCAACCCCTTCAACTTATCCTCCACCGTCACCGCCGGCATTGTGAGCGCCAAGGCGCGCAACATCAATATCCTCAGAGGGTCATACGCTATAGAATCCTTCATACAGACCGACGCCGTTGTCAACCCCGGCAACAGCGGCGGCGCCCTGGTCAACGAACAGGGCGAACTCATCGGCATCAATACGGCCATCATCAGCGAATCGGGCGGCTACGAAGGCTACTCCTTCGCCATTCCCGCCAACCTGGTGCGCAAGGTTATCCGGGACATAAGGGAGTTCGGGGAAGTGCAGCGGGCCATCCTGGGCGTCGGCATCTCTGATGTGACCGACGACATTGCCGCCGACCTGGCCCTGCCGGTAGTCGCTGGCGTATATATTACCAATGTCAGCCAGGCCAGTAGCGCCGCCGAAGCCGGCCTGCGCTCCGGCGACGTGATCCTCAGCGTGAACGGCGTGAAAACCAATTCGGTGCCGGAACTGCAGGAACAGGTGGCCCTGTTCCGCCCCGGCGACCGCATCAGCCTGGAATTCTACCGCGAAGGGCGCAAATACCGGCGGGATAATGTGACGCTGAAGAGCCTGGAGCTGGGAGCGGCGTCGTTCCGGCAGTGAGGGGAGACAAGAGCCTCAGGGCACCATGGCCTTGAACAACAAACTCTCCGCTTCCCCGATCAGCGCGTAAACCGTACCGGCGGGCACAAAAAAAGCCTCGCCTCTGGAAAAGGTTTGCCCGTTCTCCTCTGCCTTCACCCGGCCCTTAATGACAAGTACGATCTCCGGCCCTTTCGTCGTTGGCGGCTGGTAGCGCTGCCCTTCAGCCAACTGTATGCGGTTGAGCTGGAAATCGGGGGCGGGCGTCTGGTAGGCCCATTCGGTATCGGAGAGCGCCTCGCCCTGCAGGATCTCGGGCCGCACCGGATCGAACACCAGGTGGTTGAGCAGCTCCGGCACGTCTACATGCTTGACGGTCAGGCCGCCGCGGAAGACGTTGTCGGAATTGGCCATCAGCTCTACGTTCACCCCTTCCAGGTAGGCGTGCGGGATGCCGGCGCCCTGATAGATACCCTCCCCGGGCATGACCTTCACCAGGTTGAAAAAGAAGATGGAAAAGACGCCGCGGTCGTAATGGCCACCCTCCAGCATGTGGTTGTCGAAGGCCTGCATGGCCCAGTACTCGGGCTGCGATTTGGGCAGCTTGCCGGCTTCGGCCTGCGGGCGCAGGCGCTGCTCCATGGGCTTCAGGAGGCGGTCTACCTCCTCCTGCGGCATCTCCATGACCGCCTTGTACAGGTTGAAAATACTGCGCTCAGCAAAGTAAAGCTGCAGGCTTTCGAACTCGGGCACCTCCCGGAGGCAGCGCTCCAGGGCATCCTCGCTTTTGAAGCCGTGCAGCAGCCAGAACTCCGTCAGGGCCGCCATAACCTCTGGCTTGTGGTTGTCGTCCTTGAAGTTGCGGTGGGGCGCGTCGAGCGGGATACCCGCTTGGTTCTCCCGGCGGAAGCCCGCCTCGGCCTGCGCCCTGGTGGGGTGCGACTGTATGGATAACATTTGCCGCACGTCGAGCACTTTGAACAGGAAGGGCAGGCGGCCGTCGAATTTTTCCTGTATGGTTTGGCCCAGCCATCCGCGGTGCTTTTCGAGCAGTTCGTGAAGGGGCAGGGCCCGCCCGTTTTCCTGTACCATGGCCGGGCCGCGGTGGTGGGCGCCCATCCACAGTTCGGCAAAGGGCTGGTGCTCAGTGTTAGCCACGCCCAGCAGTTCGGGGAGGTAATCGTATCCGCCCCAGGCATAGTGCTGAATGGCGCCGCGCAGTGAAAATATTTTCGGGTTCACTTTGATCATTTTGTGGGTAGAATTTGTGGTTTTTTGGGGGGAATTCAAAGTTTTTGTACGGGAAGAAGGAGGAGAGTGTTGCTTTCGAGCCGCCTGTTTTTAATGTATACGAATCATCCCGCCGTGCCCTGTGAAGCAACTTCTGAAAGCACCTACCCAAACACCTCCCCCACCCAGCTCCCGTGAAATACCAGCGGCACATTGTGCGGCAGGCGCGCCACCGCCACCTCCTCCAGGTCCGGAGCATTCAGAATGCGCAGGTCGGTCTCACTCTCTTCCGGGTCAAAGGTGAGAAAAAGCAGCCAGCCCTCGTCTTCCCCTTCCGCGCCGGGGCGGGGAACGAATACCGGCTCGCCCGTCAGCCGGGGGTAGTAATCTTTCAGCAGCGTCTGCCGTTGTTCCAGGCCGAATTTGACGATGCCGTGCAGCAGGGCGCGCCCGTTTTCCGGATGATCGCCGATGCCCCAGGCGTAGCGGTAGGGCTTGCCCGTCAGGCGGGGGTTGTAGGCGGGGAACTCGGCCGGGTATGGGCTGAGGGATTCGCGGCGAGCCAGCTTCTTACCGGGTTCCAGGGTAAAGCGGGTGAGCGCTCCCGCGGCGCCCCCGACGGTTTCGCCGGCCAGGCCCTTGTGCAGGTTGAAGGAGAGTGGAAAATCCGGCATGGTGAAGGCGTCGACGATGAAGGCGCCGTCCGCGCGGCGGTAGCCGTTGGCGAAGTGGAAGATGAAACAGTATTCGGTTTCGTATTCGGTGATGTCTTCCTCGTCGATAACCAGTATGCGGATCGGCTGATCGGGTTGCTGCTGAAGCGTCTCGACGGGCGGTTGCAGCCCCAGCAGGGCCTTCCACAGCTCAAAGGCGACGGGGATGAGGAAAAAGATGTGCTGCCCTTCGGCGGTGAGGACGTAGTCGTGAGTGAAGTACAGCTTATCCATCGGGATGCGGCGGCTGATGCGCGCCTGGCCGTCCGGAGCAACCTGGTAGAGCAGGAGTTCCTGCCGCGCGCCGGGCGCCGTGCCGAAATTGTGGAGCACCCCCGTATCCGGGTGCAGGCGCGGGTGGGCGGCGAAGGGCAGTTCGGGCTGTATGATCCGCCCGACGGCGCCTTCGTTGCGCAGCACTCCATTGTAGTCGTAGCGCTGCACCGTCTCCAGCGTCACGGGGTCGATCTCGTGGGGCCAGCCGCCCTCCCAGAGGGCCAGCAGCTTGCCGCCGTGGTAGATGATGTTGGTATTGGCGGCGTTCTTGAACCGCATTTTCATAAAATTGCGCCGGAAGCCGCCCGGTATGTTGGTGCCGAAACTACGGTAGAGCATGCGGCCGGCTTCCTCCTCCTCGGTAAATTCCCGGGTGCGCACGTAGCGGTTGCGGTAGCGGATGCGGCCATTCTCAAAGGCGAAGGCGCTGATCATGCCGTCGCCGTCAAAGAGGTGCCGGTAGAGGACGCCCTGATGCTCCAGCCTGCCAGGGCCGTTGCGGAAGAAAGTGCCGTACAGGCTGGCGGGCACTTCACCTTCTGTGACCTCGAGCTCAATGCCCGCGTATTCTTTTTCCACCTGCCGGTTGGCTTCCAGGTATTGTTGGAGGATGGTCATGTTACACCGTATGTTGTTCCCTGGCCTAACCCCGTATCGGGAATATGGTTCAGGCAAAATTTGAAAATCAAGGCCGGAGAAGCGGCTTTCATCACTTCCGACTTCCGACTTCCGATTTCCGACTTCCGAACCTGTGACCCTCATCACTGACGCCTCCCCTCCTACCCCCTTATCTTTGCCCCATCAATTGTTTGTTTTGTCAGTAACTTTAAAAATATGTTTAAGATCATGCAGAAGATATTTGGAGGCGGCTCCAATGCCGCCGCAGTCGACGTAAAGGCTCTGATCGCCAATGGAGCCAAACTGGTGGATGTAAGAACCCCGGGCGAATTCGCCGAAGGGTATGCCGAAGGGGCCATCAATATTCCCCTTCAGGACCTGCAGCGGCAGCTGCCGAAAATGAAGAGCTGGAACGTGCCCGTCGTGGCCTACTGCCGCTCGGGCAACCGCAGCGGGATCGCCGCTCAGATCCTCCAGGCCAATGGCATGGAGGCGTACAATGCAGGGAGCCTGGGGCAGGTGAATGCGTTGTTAAAGTAAACCCGGCCCGCCAAATTTATTTGGCTCGGAGACGAGAACAAACGTAAACCCGGCCCGTGGTTGTGCAAAAAGCCCCTGGGGCTGATAGTACACTGATTTATTAAGATTGGTTAAGATTCATTAAGATCATTCTTTCTGTACTTTACGATCCTAAAAATCTTAACTTATGGTTTGAGTCTTGAATATCGAATAGCCGTTGTAATCAGCGAACAGGTAGAGGATAGAAAAATACAGCCCGTAGAATAGCTGGATGGCAATTTCCGTCCAGTTTTCCAGCAGGCAGGAGCCGAAGATCAGCGCACACATGAGTACGACGCTCACCATACAGGCCCCCCGCATGGCGACGCCCAGGATCAGCAGGATGCCCAGCAGCAGTTCCACGAACGGCAGGGCATAGGCAAAGCCCAGCGCCAGCCCGTAGGGCAGGAAGGTTTCGGCAAAGGCCCCCGCTATGCCCTCGGCAAATGAGGTGAGCTTCGGAAAGCGAACGATCCCGTGGCCCAGAAAGCTGAAGCCGATGGGTAGGCGGGCGAGGAGGTAGGCGGTTTGTTGGTGTTGCATCATTTTTTTTGTGGTAAGATAATTGAAGGGCGGGTATAAAGGCCCTGGTGCTTTTTTTTTCGCCACGAAGACACAAAAATTTATCCGGCTGAACAGATGGACACGAAGAACCACAAAAATATTTCCCGGCTTCTTCCTGCAATCTTTGTGTTTTCGAGTCTTTGTGGCAAAAGAAAACTGCCCTTCAGGGCTATGAGGGTATCCATATCGGTTGTTTTTAAGTTCTCTTATATTTCCACCAGCAATTCCTTCGCCTGCTCCACGATGTTCTCCACCGTGAAGCCATAGTGCCGGAAGTTGTCCCTGAAAGGTGCGCTGGCGCCGAACTTTCCGATGCCGATCACGCGGCCCTCGTCGCCGATCCACTCGCGCCATCCGGTGGGGGAGCCGGCCTCGATGGCCAGGCGGGCCGTCACCTTGGGCGGTAGCACTTCATCCCTGTAGGATTGCGGCTCCTGCCGGAACAGCTCCCAGCTCGGCATGCTGACCACCCGGGCGTCGACACCTTCTTTTTTCAGGCTTTGCTGAGCTTCCAGCGCCAGCTGCACTTCCGAGCCGGTGGCGATCAGGATGACATCGGGGTCGGAGCCCTCTTCAGGAGAGATGACGTAAGCTCCATTGAACACACCTTTCGCCCCGGCCACCTTGCGGCGGTCGAAGATGGGCAGCTTCTGGCGGGTCAGCACCAGCATGGTGGGCCCTTCCCGGCGGCGCAGGGCGGCGCGCCAGGCGTAGGCGGCCTCGTTGGCGTCGGCAGGGCGTATGGTGCACATGTGCGGCATGGCCCGCATGGAGGCCAGGTGCTCCACCGGCTGATGGGTGGGGCCGTCCTCTCCCAGCCCGATGGAGTCGTGCGTCATCACGTAGATCACCGGCAATTCCATCAGGCAGGCCAGCCG
>JAGFJE010000291.1 GCA_024103175.1 Phaeodactylibacter sp. | reverse complement strand
TGTCTTCAATAAAGGGCAGGCGCGGGATGTGGAGAGCCACGGAAAAATAGATGGCCTTACTGTGGTTGATCACCTCTTCGAAGACGCGGCTGCGCATCAGGCTGGACGTATTGGCGCGCTCCTGGATATCCAGGAAGTGGAAACCCAGTTCCTTACCGAATTGGAAAGCCCGCTGATTGGGCGTAAGCTTGCTGTTGAGCAACAGGCGTTTATCCTTAGGAAGGTATACCGAGCGCAGCTTCATCAGCTCGGGGTAGGCGTCCAGGCCATCCTCTACGATCTCGTAGCCGAAGCTCTCCTCCAGGATCTGCTTCAACAGGGCTCCGCTGATGGGCCGGCCGGAAGGAATATTGTACTGCCGGATAAAGCGTTCAACCGCCTGCTCGAGGTCCTCAAAGTAATTGTTGTGCAGCTCCAGGTAAGCGCGCAGGGCGCCGAAGTAAAAATTCTCCTCTTTGAGCGCGTAGTTCCTCGACAATTCCAGCAGGGTGGAAATAAAGGCCCCGACCCGCACCGGAGCATTGGCAATGATCTCCACCACCTTCGACAACTCGATGCCGAACAGGTCGAGCGGCAACTCATTCAGGAAGTTGGACTTCAGCAGTTCCCCTACCGGCGCCAGGCTCTTGCTGAGCTCCGTGGATACCAGGCGCTCGTAACTGACCCCCAGGGCATCGGCCAGCGACCGCAGCTTGTCTTCTTTCGGATATTTCTTCCCCTTCTCAATCTCGTTCAGGTAGGAAACCGACAGGTGAGAGGCCTGGCTCAGGTCGGCAAAGGAAAGCCCCTGCGACTGGCGCAACTGCTTCACTTTCAGCCCGAAAAGTATTCGCTCGTTCTGTGTCTTCGCACTCATAGGTGCGCTAAATTAAAAGATTTCAGCGAATTTTCGCAGAAAGTTTATTTGGTTGTCAACCGTCTTCGGGCGGAATGGGCCTGGCAAAGGTTGACAACACAGGGACTGTCGTGGTGAAGTTAATTCTCCTGTAATACAGCCTTCCTCAGAAAAGATAAGGCGAACTTTATTAGCGGTATTATTATTTTTATATTGTAACGCAAATTGAAGATATGGTAAATACACTTGATAGCAGGATTGTTATTGATGATAATGTCACAAGCGGCAAAGCCAGGATTGCCGATACCCGTATCACGGTAAAGGTTATTGCTGTCCGACACGAATTATTAGGCCATAGTGCTGAGGAAATTGCATCAGACTATGAACTTACCCTGGCCGATGTCTACACCGCCTTAGCTTACTACTATACCCACAAAAGTGAAATTGAATCAGCAATAAAGCAAGAAGAAATTTTAGTACAAAAATTAAAAAAAGAAATTCCCTCGAAGCTTAAATAAAATTTTTAGTGCCGTCCATTAAATTCTATACTGATGAACACGTTGGCAAAGCTGTAATTGATGGCCTCAGATTAAGAGGAATTGATGTACTCCCTTGTAAAGAAGCCAATCTGTTGAGTGTAGATGATGAAGTTCATTTGGAATTCGCCCTCAAAGAAGGAAGAGTGATTTTTACCCAGGATGATGATTTTCTGAAACTTCACGCCAAAGGAGTGGAACATGCAGGCATTATTTATACTCCTCAAGGAACGAGTATCGGCGCAATTGTCAGGGGCATTGAACTGATCTATCATGTACTTTCCCCTGAAGATATGAGGAATCACATTGAATTCCTGTGATATTCTTATTTTCCCGCCTCAATCGTACCCGACAACATGAAAGAACAATACCTCGAGCGCGCCGAAGCTTTCGAAACCACCGCCGAAGCGCTCAAAAAGAAGTACAACCAATACTCGCTGGTACGGCTGTTGCTGTTCATCGCCGCGACGGGGTTGGCCATCTATCTCTGGACGGGCGTGCACGAGCTGGCCGGCGCCGCTTTCACCCTGGCCTTTCTCTACGCATTCTACCGCTTCATTCTCTGGCATCAGAACATACAGCGGCAGGAGAAGCACCACCGCAACCTCTCGGCCGTCAACCGGTTGGAGGCCGGGGTGCTGAATCATGGGTACAGCTCTTTTCAAAACGGGGAAGAATTTACGGACCCTGAGCACCCTTACTCCCTGGACCTCGACCTGTTCGGCGATTTCTCCTTCTTCCAGTACCTCAACCGGGCGGGAACGGCCCTGGGCAGGGAACGCCTGGCCGGTTACCTGCTTATGCCTGCCGGCCACGACACCATTAAGCAGCGGCAGGCGGCCGTGGCCGAGCTGCAAAAGATGCTCGACTGGCGGCAACACTTTCAGGCCTACAGCCTGGAAACGGAAGACCGCCTGGAACACATCCGGCTGCTGAAGCGGTGGCTGGCAGAACCGCCTTTCGTCAGCAACCGCCCCGGACTGGTGGCCGCCCTGTACCTGACGCCCTTGCTGTCCCTGACGGGCCTGCTGCTTTTCATATTCTACCTCCCCTGGTTCCTGGCCATCCTGTTCATCCTGCCCGCCGCCTGGATACTGAGGCAAACCAGAGAACAGGTAGACAAAGCCCACAACCAGACCACCCAGGCCGAAGAGATGCTGGCCCACTACGGCCGGCTGCTGCGGCATATTGAAGGGCAGGCCTTCGAATCGCCGCATCTCCGGGAGCTGCACCGCCTGCTGGAATTACCGAATGACAAGCTGGCTTCCGACGCCATCCAGCGCCTGTCCTACATCATCGGGCAGCTCAATGTGCGGTACAACTTCTTCGCCATCTTCCTCAACCTGGGCGGCCTGTGGGACCTGCAGTGGGTGTATCGCCTGGAGCGCTGGAAGGCCAGCCTCCAGGAACAGCTCCCCCGGTGGTTCGAGGCCATCGCCGAATTCGAGGCCCTGAGCAGCTTCGGCAACCTGTACTACAACAACCCCGAATGGGCCTTCCCCACCCTGCACAACGCCCCCCGCCTGGAGGGCGAGGCCCTGGGGCACCCCCTCATCCGCCACGAGAAGCGGGTATGCAACGACATCACTGTGCCTACCGACGGCCACATCAAGCTGGTGACCGGCTCCAATATGGCGGGCAAGAGCACCTTCCTGCGCACCGTGGGCATCAACATCGTACTGGCTATGGCGGGAGCGCCCGCCTGCGCCCGCCGCCTGGCCCTGCCGCCCCTGCAGGTATACACCAGCATGCGCACCCAGGACGCCCTGCACGAGAGCACCTCCTCCTTCTACGCCGAGCTCAAGCGCCTCAAGCTCATCATCGAAGCGGTGGAGGCCGGCGCCGACAAGCGGCCGCCCGAGCCCCAGGCCTTCTTCCTCCTCGACGAGATCCTCAAAGGCACCAACTCCAACGACCGCCATACCGGCTCCAAGGCCCTGATCAAACAGCTGATACGCAGCCGCGGCTCCGGCATCATCGCCACTCATGACCTGGAACTGGGGCAGTTGGAAGCCGGCGCCAACGGCGCCGTCGAAAACCTGCGCATCGAAGTGGAAATTAAGGACGGGAAGCTGTATTTTGACTACAAACTGAAAAAGGGCGTCAGCCAGAGTTTCAACGCCACCCTGCTGATGAAACAGATGGGCATCAAGATCGAAGAAGAGGCATGAAGGCTTATAACCTGCAAACAGCATTGGCACACCGGGAAGAGGTGGCCGAATTGCACCTGCATAATTGCCGGCTGGAACACCTGCCTCCGGCCGTCTTCGGCATGCCCCAGCTGAGGAAACTGGAATTGAGCGTCAATACGATCCGGGAAATCCCCTCCCAGATCGGGCAACTGAAGAGCCTGCGTAGCCTGTCTCTGTCCGCCAATCAGATCAGCGAATTGCCGCCCCAGCTTTTTGAACTGCACCAGCTTACCGAGCTCAACCTAAGTAACAATCAGCTCAGGACGCTGCCCCCGGCCATCGGCCGGCTGAAAAACCTCCGGAGCCTGATCCTCGCCGGAAATGCCCTGGAAACCATCCCCCAGGAGATCGGCCAGCTCGTTCACCTCACTCAGCTGGATATTCAAAAGAACCAGGTCAAAAGACTCCCCCCCGAGTTGGCCAGCCTAACGGAACTACGCCATTTCAATGCCGCCCATAACCGCATCGGGCGGCTTCCCAAAGCCCTTTTTCAACTCACCAACCTCGACGCCCTCGACCTCAGCCATAACCGGATCCGCACCTTGCCGCCGGCCATCGGCCAACTCCAGAGGCTCTATGAACTCAACCTCAGCGACAACCGCCTGGAAGCGATTCCGGAAAGCATCCGCCAGCTGACGGTACTGCGCCGCCTGCTGCTCGGCCGCAACAAGATCCGCCAGTGGCAGGAGTCGCTCGGCGAACTACAGTGGCTGGACTTCCTTTCTCTGGAAAAGAACAAGATCGCCCGGCTGCCGGAAAATATCGGCCGGCTACAGAGGCTGAGGAGCCTCAACCTCAGCCACAACCAGCTATCCACCCTGCCGGATGCTATCGGCGGCCTGGAGGTTCTATCGCACCTCTTCCTCGACGGCAACCACCTCAGCGGCCTTCCTCTCCTGCCGTCAGTCCTGAAGTGGCTGTCTGTACGCGACAACCAGTTTACAGAGCTGCCGGCAAGCATTCAGCACATAGAGAACCTGCAGATCCTGAACGCCGAAAAGAACCAGCTCAGCAGCCTGCCGGAAGGTTTCCGGCGGCTGTCCGTCCTGCAGCACCTCTTGCTGGACGGCAACCCGATGCCTGACCTGCCGCAGCCGCTATTCTTCATGTCGGCCCTGGATACCCTCAAGGGGCCCGGCGACGCCACTGCCCGGCGTAAGCTGTTGCGGTTCCTCCACGTCTGCCGTTCCCGGGAAGTGCCGGCCCGGCTGCGGATGGCCGTTTACGACGTGATGGAAGAGGATGGCCGCCGGCTGAGTGAGTTCCCCGCAGGCCTGCTGCTGGAAACGCTGTCTCTGGGCATGGCTGATGTGGCTTATACCATCCGTAAGCACCTGCTGGAAGAACGCGGCGGAGCTCAAAACATTTCGCTCCCTTTCGATGGGAAACGGATCTTCCTGCTGGGCGAAACGGGATTTTTGCCGGAACGCCTTCGCCCCCAACTGGAGAGGCTGGGCATGCGCCTGGTAGACAGCCCCGAAGAGGAAGCCGATTACCTCGTCCTGGGCCGTTTGCTGCGCTCCATGCAGGCCAAGCCCCCCCTGAGCTATCAGTTTATCATCTCCCGCCGCAGCCTGTCCCATTTTCTCGACCGGGAAACGGTCAGAACCTTCGCCCTGGACCCCAGCCCCCGGCAACTGAACAACCTGCGCCTGATGATCTTCAGCCCCGAACCGGCACAACGCCGCCTGGCCCTGCAGCTGCTCAAAACCAACGGCGTACCAAAACAACTGCTTACCGACCTGTTCCTGGCCTGGAAGCTCGGTTATGGCGAACAGCATACGCTGGAACGCCTGCTGCTGCAAAATACCTCCGAAGAAGCCCTCCGGGCCATGTACTACCCCCTGGGGCTCACCGGGCGCACATCGGAAGCCACCCTGACGACCAACATCATCAAGTACACGGAAGACAATGAGTTTGACGGAAAACGCATTGCCCAGTTCCTGAATGAGTTGTACGGGACGGCGCGGTTTTATTTGCGGCGGTATGGGTAGGGGATAATCAGGTGGGGTTGGTTGAGGATTATCAGTGGATTGTATGATCGAGACGGGATAGTTCATTTTTCTGAGTCTTCTGAAAAATGCCCCTTGATTTTCAGGGGCTCGCGAACGGCGCCCGTCATTGTAACTCTGCCGGGTGAAAACAGCGAATTCCGAACACTCCATTGAGACTGTTGGCCTCTCCGAAAGCGGGCTCCAAACATTCTTGTACATAAAAATTGGCTCACAAAAAAATTCAGTAAATATGCTAACCAGTATTAATCCAAAGCTTCCTATGCGGGACAAAGCCGCAACAAAAGATTTTTATACAAAAAAGTTAGGTTTTGAAATATTCGGAAGTGCCGATTATGACCGTTACTTAATGATGCAAAAAGATAACATACAAATCCATTTTTTTGAGTTTAAGGAACTCGACCCTAAAGAGAACTACGGCCAAGTTTATATCAGGACCGACAACATCGATGATTTTTATCGGATATTATTGAATAACGATGTAAGTATTCACCCGAATGGGAAATTAGAAACGAAACCGTGGGGACAAAAAGAATTTTCAGTGCTTGACCCGGATAATAACCTATTGACATTCGGACAAAGTATTTCGGATTAAAAAGGAACCGCCAACAGTAAAGCGCCGAAGTTCAGGTAAAAACACCGAATTCAGAACAGCGCCATCACTTGCTGCGCTGATAAAGCCTGACTTTATAAATACCCGGTGTTGTGATGGTATTTGAACCTCCCGGAGAATATACAAATTGATCCCCTTCGTCCACATCGAGATTTGTTTCCCGGAACTGGAAACCGGAATCCACTTCTTTTTCTCTTCCAAGAGCTCTTAACAATTCATGGTGATAGGTTTCATCTCCATTGAGCCAACGCATTTCGATCCACTTCCCCTCTTCAAAGCGCCCCTCCGTTACCTTGCCGATGTAGGAAATCTGATTGCCTGAGTGCTGTTGAAATGTCGCCTTGAAATTCATGCCGGAAACCAGGAACTCCTGCTCACCCGTATGGATGATGAGTCCGAAAGCGGGCCGGGCAGGATCCTGGATCTTGAGGGTGATCTCATATCCATTGATATTCATTACTTCATCCTGATGATCACTGTTAAGATGTATCCCCCGCATTCGCCCCGTTCCCTGGAATTGTGCAATAACGGGCTGAAGCTCATTTAGCACCGCATAAGACGAACTGAACAGGAGGTCGCCCGCAGCATCCTCAATGCCAAATGGTGAAAAGCAGATCGCATCGTATTCTGCAAATGCATAGAAAGCCCTGGCAGGGTCAAGGGAAGATTCCGGGATGAGCAAGGGGTTATCTGCCTTGCGATAGTACATGCCGTAAATTTCCTTATAGTTGGGCAGGTAAATGTCCGGAGAAATGATATCGATGGAGGGGGCGGCAGCTTTGTAAATGTCCATCACCCTGGATACCGGGCCGCCATTAGGGTATACCCCGGGCAAATCGCCTGCCTTTTGAACGATCCATGCATTTACAAACATTGGGAGGTTATATTCTTTTCTACCTGATGCAGCGATGTAGTCAATGTACTTCGCGTAGTGCCAGGCCATGAAGAATTCTCTGGCTTGCGGGTTGTCGCCAAAAACTTCTGTCCAGGTTCCGGAAGTTCTGGAGCCGGCAGCCTCCCAAACAGACCTGGCCTCCTCTTTGAGGTTTTTTCTATTCTTTTTGAAGTAATGGGTTAGCTCGTCCGGAACACTGCCATTAAAGGCGCTCATGGCTTCACTTCGGTAATCGATATCCTGAAAAATGCCAACCTCATTTTCAGGTTGAACCATGATGACGGTTTGGCTGGCATCCTTTTCTTTAATTCGCCGCATCAATGCGGTAAATGCTATGGCATCCGCGTTTCTTGATTGTTCGGAAAAGACGGATAGTGTTTCTATTTGCCTTCCATCTTTTGCCTGAACTCTGGGGAAACGCCGGGTGTCCCTTTTTACCCAAATAGGGATGTAACTGGACTGGCCGTTTTTCCAGGAGCCGAACCAGACGATGGCCAGTTTGAGTTTGTTTTTTTGAGCATTTTCTATCAGGTAATCAATCATCTGATAGTCAAACCGGCCCTCTTCAGGTTCAAACTGATCCCAGGAAACAGTGGCTAAAACGGTATTGAGGTTCAGGCTTTTCAGCTTCGGCCAAACCCCCTCCATGTATTCAATGGAAGACGCTGAAGAGTTGTGCAACTCTCCTGCGATCATCAGATAAGGTTGATCATTGACCCAAAGCTGGTTGTTTTTGAGATAGGGCAATGCTCGCTGAGAGAACCCAATTGAACCTAGTACTCCTAAAAACAGGCTTAAAAAGAATTTTTTCACGGTAATGTTAGCTTTTTTGATACAGTACTTACTTCTTTGTCAAGTAAGTTTCTTAACCCTGCCACGAAAGCACTAAAACACAAAATCCACACGAAGGCTTTTGTGGGCCCGTCTAGCCAGCCGGACAAGCTTTTGTGCCTTGGTGTTTTAGTGGCATGAAATTTATTTGACGCAGTACTTACCCATTATCAAATGACTCAATCAGAAGATCCAACGTTTCAATAATAGAATGATCGGACAAATAAAGCGCTCCGATCCTGTCGCCCTGCACCTGTTCAATGGCCAGTATGATCGGGCCGATATTGATATCAAAAGGATCCCAGTTAGGGGCAGGCTGAACCCCATCCGGCAGGTTTTTCATCCTGACGTTATCCGGCAAGCCGAGGTACTCATGATAGTACCCCATGCCAGCAAAAGCTCTAAGAGCCGACATGGCTTTGTCGTAGGTGAACGGGAGTGCCAAAACAGCACCATACGGAGCAGGAGAGACCTGAATTACACCTCCCAACGGCGCACCATGAACAGAACCGCCCTGATTACTGATATATCTGTCCCAGCTCAGGAACCCTTCGGGCCTCACTTCTTTAACGGTTGAGCAGGCGGTCAGCCCCATCAATGGCCGGCCAAAGGCATTCAGAGCGGTTGAAGCATCAATATTGAAGGCAGCCGTCGCATTGGTTTTGTAGGGTTCCATAGGCCCCGTCCAGAGTTGAAGCCAATTGTAAGTGAAGCCGGCGCCAAACCAGCTGGGATAAAATCCGCCTTTCTCCTCCCTGACGATCGCCTCAAAGATGCTGGTATCCAAACCACCTGATGCTACTGCTTCCAGATAAACCAGTTCGGTTTCCTCTGAAAAGGCCAGAGCCCAGCGGTAATCGTTCATTTCGCCGGTGAGGCCATCAAACCCCATGGCGATCTTGTCATCCCCGGCCAAAGCCGCGGCCCAGTCCGGCCTGGACAGCAAAGCCTCCGCCATTGAAACGGCCTGAGCATCATCAGAATAGTATTGCCTGGCCACGCGAATGCCCGCCGCGCAAATAGCCCAGTCTATGGTGCTCACATCTGCCCAGTAGTAGGAGCCATCCTTTTTAAAGTAATGGTGGGGAAAACCATGCCAGCCACCCGAGCCATCGAACCAGTTTTGATCTGTTTGCCAGTTGAGCATTGCCCTGATCCGTTTTTTTGCTTCTGCGGGGGGGAGGTAACCCTCTTCTGCAGCGAGAATGAAGACGGCATAAGCGAATCCCAGCCCGGACAGAGAAACTTTATCCGGATCCGTATTGGATTCCAGAACGACACCCTTATCACCCGGAAGGCTCACATAGTTCCAGTCAAAGAAATTGAAGGAGGACCGTTTAAGCCAGGCCAGAAAATCAGCATCCGATGAAGGAGGAGAAAATGGCTGGGCGTCATCCGTTTTAAAATAAACATCATCGAGGCCAAACTTTACGGAATCAGCCGGGCCGGTTGTGGTGCTATAGAATACGATCTCCTTCGCATCGGAACTTTCAAAGCTGAATGAATAAGTTTTGAATTTCAGGGGCTCCAATTCAAAGTGCTCCTCTGCGATCACCTGCTCATCAGCGCCCAAAACCCGGACATTCAGCAAATCGCTATCATAGCCCAGGGCGTTGAAACTCAAACCCGAGATCTTATCTGAGACCACTGCCGGCAGGGTTTGATCATCGAACAGGGTCTTGAAAACCGCCATTCTTACCCCGAAGCGGCCCGCATCTCCTTCTGCCAGGCATTCCAGGTAAGGGTT
>JAGFJE010000279.1 GCA_024103175.1 Phaeodactylibacter sp. | reverse complement strand
TAGGTGGCTCCTGCTTCTACATTGGTGGAGGCGTCGGTGAAGGTGGTGGGGGCTCCTTCTGTTACGGTCGAAGCCGCAAAGGATACGGTAGGTATCTGGCATGTTTCGAAAAAATAGGCCGAGCCGGCATTACTCAATGGGTTGGCGCCATTTTCATCGTGATCTTCAAAGTGAGCGCCCACGATTGCTGATCCATTGGATAGGGCCACCCTATACCCAAACCGGTCATTCGCCTGAGCGTCGGAAGCGATGTGTGCGCTGATCTCTCCCCAGTTATCTACGCCGCCCTCATCCTTTCGGAAGATATAAGCAGCTCCTGCTGCATTTAAGAAATTCGCTCCGTTCCCATCGTAGTCATTTCTAAGCGCGCCAACGATGGCTACATCTCCCGAAATAGAGACGTGAAAGCCGAACAGGTCATTTGCCCTTCGATCAGAAGCGACTATCTTTTTAATCTGTTGCCAGTCGTCATTAGCCCCTCTTTTAAAAATGTAAGCCGCACCGGCATCCGTTAGCGTATTTACTCCATTGGCATCCTGGTCTTCCTGATAAGCGCCTACTATGGCGTAATCCCCGGATATGCTTACACCGTGGCCAAAATTATCATCAGCTTCTCTATCGGAAGCTACCCTTTTGACGATTTCATTAAAACCTTGTCCAAAGCATGAGGTGAGCGCCATCATTAGGCATAAAACGGCCAGAGTAAAGGAGTATAGTCGTCTCATTTCAGTTACATTTTACAAGTGAGTTGGCATGGAGTTATACAGGCGGGCAAAATAATTAGGGCGAAGTGCTTCTTATATCCCCTCCGGAGGGTATTTTTGGGGCAATCATCAGCATACGGACAACTTGAATGAATCTGCTCCATCAGATAACGCTTCTTCTTTTTTTCACAGCCCTCCCCCTGGCCGCCTCTAGCCTGGATACCTTGATGGTTGATGATTCCTTTCAGTCTCTGGACATCAAATACGTCGGCGGTGTATATAGCACACCTGACCACAGCCTGACGATCGAGCAGGTAAAGGAACTCAATGAGAACGCATTTGAACCGTTGCTCAACAGCAATGCTGTGCTGTATACCCTCCAGGATGTCTACTGGGTAAAAACGGTGCTCCAAAACGGCAGTATGCAGGCTCGGGAACTGTACCTGGAGGTGGGCAATAAGCGCATCAATGAAGTACAGTTCTTTTTGTGGCAACAAGGCGAACTGCACAGCTCGGAAGTGATGGGCGACTACCATCCATTCGGCCGCCGGCTGATCCCGCATCCTTCTTTTCTTTACCCCGTTCAGCTGGCGCCAGGCGAAGTGGCGGACTGCTATATCCTGTACAAAAAGACAGGAGAGACGATCAGCATGGACACCCAGATCTGGGATAAAAGCTACTTTGAGCAACAAAGCCACTGGCATAGTTTTCTGACGGCGCTGTTCTTCGGCTTCGTGCTCAGCATCCTGATCTTTTCCATATATATTGCCCTTTTTCTGAACGCCCCCTTATTCCATTACTTCGTCGTGTACATTGCCGCCTGTATGCTAATGGCTTTGATCATGACGGGCTACGGCGCCATGTATCTCTGGCCCAATACCCCTTACTGCAACGGCTTGAGCTACTTTTTCCTGTCCATCTACTACCTTAGCCTGATCCAGATCATTCGCACCTATTTCAGAACGGCGGAAAAGCTCCCTCGCCTCGAAACTTTTTTCAGAATAGCCGGCAGCATACTGCTCCTGCTCACCGTCCTGACCCTGTTCCACTGGTCGTTGCCGAACCTGTTGAAAGTCGCCTCCGGCAAATTCGGATTGGCCTTATTGCAATTGACCAATATTGCGATCATCTGGGCCTGCGTTGCTTCTGTTCGACAATTCAAAAACTACGACGGGCTGTTTTTTCTGACGGGCTTCCTGTTTTGTTTCACCGCCATTGTCCTGTTTAACCTGGAGCATATGACCGCCATAAGCACCCCCTGGGGCATTGGCATGACCTTGATCGCTATCCTGCTCGACCTGTGTATACTCATGTGGCTGTTCACCCGCCAGATCCGGAAGGCTTACCTGAATAAGGTCCAGCTGGAACAAGAACTGGCCCAATCCAAGTTTCTGGCCGCCGATGCCCTGCTGGAAGGCCAGTTGGAAGAACGCCGCCGTCTGTCGCAGGACCTGCACGATGGCATCAGCATCAAGCTGGCCCTCTTCAAAAGAAAGCTGGAGCGTTACTGGCCGCAGCGCAGCCCGAAAACGGAAGAGCTGATGGAAGACGTCGGCGGGATCGCCGAAGACATCCGGGCCTTCACCCACGCGATCGCCCCCATAAAACTGGACGAGCAGCAACTCGAAGAGGCCGTGGAGGACCTGGTTTACAAAGTGGAAATGGCAACGGAACTGGACGTCCGGGTGGATTTTGAGCTACAGGAGCAGCAAATTGCCCCCAAGGTGAAATATGCCTTATTCTATACTTTTCAGGAGCTGCTCAACAACACCGTGAAGCACGCGCAGGCCGGGGCGGTGGTGTGCCAGTGGCAGGAGGAGGGCCAAAGCATACGCCTGACCTACGAAGATGACGGCGTCGGGTTCGATACAACGGCGCCGGCCTTCGGCATCGGCTTTAAAAACATCCATGCCCGCGCCAGGCTGCTGAATGGCGGGTTTCGCTTCTCGTCGAACGGCCGGGGCAGCTGTTTTTCCTTCTGGGTGGAACGGTCAGCAGCTGTTTGAATTTGGCTTTCCGTAGCGAACCTGCTGGCCTGCGAATTGCAAACAGCGCCCTTCTCATAAGCCGTGCACCAGCTTGATCAGCTCCTGGGCCGAATGCACCCCCAGCTTTTTGAACAGGCTCTTTCGGTGCGACTGTACGGTATGCTTGCTGATGAACAGCTCCCCGGCTATCCTTTGGTTGTCCTTGCCCTCTGCAATGAGCGCCATCACCTGCGCCTCCCGCCGCGAAAGCTTCGCCTTTTTGATGAAATTATCCTCCAGCTTATGTCGGCGCTTCTTTTTCGCCCTGCCCATCGCCACCCCCTTGCCGACAAAGGTTTCCCCCCGGAGGATGGCCTGCAGCGCATCGAGCAGCCCCTGGCTATCGGTATCTTTCAGGATGTAGCCATCAACGCCCTTATCAAAAGCTTTTTTGACCAGGGAAGGCATATTGTAGGAAGAAAAGATAAGGATCTTCAGGCTCGGGTATAAAGACTTGATCTGGTGGATGTGTTCTACCGCATTCACCCCGTTCAGGTTGATATCCAGGATCAGTATATCCGGTTTACCTTTCAGCCCTTCCCACAGCTCGTCAAAGGAGTAGGCCAGCTGCATGACTTCGTAGCGCGGATCGCCCTCCAGGGAGCTGGCCAGGCTTTCCGCCATCATGGGATGGTCGTCGGTGATGATTATTTTCTTCGCCATGGGTCATTTCAATTGGGCGCCGGCGGCCGGTTGCCGTATGTTTTAGTTTAAGTCAATTTGATGATTATATCCTGATATTTTTTACTTTTTCCATGACACAATTTTTTGTTTATCGGGGTCGTACACTATTATTTTGCCTCCGATACGCTCTATCGGCTCTACTATTTCCATTGCAGCAAAATAATTATTTTTTTTGAAGGCTGAAACCTACCTGCCGGGTTTCAGGAGTGGCTCCAGTTTAGGCGAACCCGGCAGCGTTTGTCAGGGACGTTTTGCCAGGATTATCATCTTGATTGCTGCTCCGATAAACGCTGCCGGGTTAACCGGGGCTGGCGGCCGGACTGGAAACCCGGCAGGTTGAAGGTGTTTTTCCAGTGGAGGGTACCAACAGTTATTTTAAAAAAATGGCTTATTTTGAGCATCCTGCCTGAAACCTCTAATTGCATAAACTACCCAACCGGAAATGAACGCCACCGAAAAGCTCTACGACATCCTCACCAACGACGACGAGGCCCGCCTCTGCCGCGACATCCCCGAGGCCGCCTGCCGCGAGCAGCCCGAAAACTTCACCCTCCACATCGGCAGCCTGTCGCTCACCAAAACGGGCGACGGGCTGATGGACCCCAAGCTGATCCTCTCCTGGCTGCTGGGCGCCATCGGCGCGCCGGCAAGCCTCATCGGGCTGCTGGCGCCGGTGCGGGAGTCGCTGGCGCTACCGCCTCAGCTCTTTATTTCGGCAAAGATCCGGGAGTTGCCCGTACGCAAGTGGGTGTGGGCCGGGGGAAGCGTGGCGCAGGGGCTCTGCGTGATCGGCATGGCGCTGGCCTGCTGGCGGCTGGAGGGTTTTACCGGAGGAGCGGTAGTCGTAGGTTTACTGGCTGTCTTTGCCCTGGCGCGCAGCCTCTGCTCGGTCAGTTATAAAGATGTGCTGGGCAAGACGGTGGCCAAAAAGAAACGGGGCACGGCTTCCACCATTGCGGCGGCGGCGGTGCTGGTTCCTTGCCGCTGTGGCCTTTTCCCGCCTGGCGGAAGAAAAAGGCGCCACCGGGGGCGGAGAGAGCCTCTTCGGCCGGACGGTCTCCCAGTTTGCCCTCCTGCGGGAGGACCCACAGTTGGTGCGCTTCATCACCGTGCGCGCCCTGCTCATCAGCACCGCTCTGGCGCCGCTCTATTTCGTGACGCTGGCCGGCCGCAGCGGCTCGGGCAACCTGGAGAGCCTGGGTTTCTTCGTAGTGGCCTCCTCCCTGGCGGCTCTGGTGAGCACCTTTGCCTGGGGGCGCTTTGCCGACCGGTCGAGCCGCTTCGTGCTGATCGCTTCTGCGCTGATCGCCGCCGTCTTTCTGGGCGCGGCGGGCGCCGTCGGCTTTTTCTACCCGGAGGCTACCTCCACGCCCTTCCTTCTGCCGGCCCTGCTCTTCGGCCTGATGGTCTCCTACCAGGGCGTCCGGCTGGGCCGCTCTACCCACCTGGTTGATATGGCGGACGAGGAGCGGCGGGCGGCCTATACGGCGCCGAGTAATACCATCATCGGCGTATTACTGCCGGTGGGCGGGGTGGCCGGCACGGCGGCGGTGCTGTTGATCTTTGCCGGGCTGTGCGTGCTGGCGGCGATAGGGGGCATAGCCGTCAGGTTTAGTTTTAACACATACGATTATTCTTAACCCAAGCTTGGCAGCCCCCTCAACCTTACCTTGCCGTATGAGATTTTTGATGTTTGATTTTTGATTTTTGATGTTTGATTTGCGATTTTCGATGTCCTTTTGCAGGGCTGCCCTTTAGAAGCGCTCAACTGGCGGGCCGTACAAGCCACATCATACATCAAGAATCGCAAATCGAAAATCGCAGATCTGATTTTTAGCCAGCTTAAAGGTAGCCTCCTGCCCTCTACATACTGTTAATTCCTAAATCTGATGGCTATGGGGAGAGGGAGAGTGGGTAAAACACGCAAATTCTACCCCCGGAAATTCGAAAAGATTGTCGTATTTTCAACGCGTTCCTAAACCGTAGAACCATGCTTCGATTATTACCCTTATTTTTCCTTCTTCTCCTGATGAGCTGCCGCCAGGAGGCGGCCAAAGATGCAGCCACTACAACTGAGCCGCCCGTCGCCAGAAAAGTGGCCCACGCCTTCGAAGAATTCGGCGCTGAGCGCGAAGACCCCTACTACTGGCTCAACGACCCCACCGATCCGGAGGTCATTAAACACCTGGAGGCTGAGAACGCCTACTGCGAGCAGCAGCTGGCCCACACCCAGGCCCTGCAGGATACCCTGTACGAAGAGCTGGTGGCCCGCATCGAGCAGAAATACGAATCGCTGCCCACCAAACAGAACGGCTACTGGTACTATGTACGCTATGAGGAAGGGGACGAGTATCCCTACTACTGCCGGAAAAAGGGCAGTATGGACGCCCCGGAAGAGGTGCTGCTCGATGTGAACGAAATGGCCAAAGGCTACAAGATCTACCGCCTGTTCCAGTACTTCGTCAGCCCGGATAATAAGACGGTGGCCTTTCTGGTGGACACTGCCGGCGACCGCCGCAATACGCTCTATTTCAAAAACCTGGAAACCGGCGAGCTGCTGCCCGATCAGGTGTCCGACTGCTCCTACGCCGGCGCCTGGGCGAACGACAGCAGGCACTTTTTCTATACCCTCAACGACAAAACCGTGCGCAGCTACCGGGTGATGCGCCACCCGCTGGGCGCCGGTACGGGCAAGGATGCGGAAGTTTACATCGAGCCGGACAGCACTTTCTCCGCTTTCGTCAGCCGCTCCTGGGACGGACGCTATCTCTTTTTCGGTTCCGGCAGCACAACCTCCAGCGAATTCTGGTTCCTGAGTGCCGATCAGCCGGAAGGGCAGCTCAAAGTGATCCAACCCCGCCAGAAAAACCTGGAGTACCAGGTGGAATCGTACACCGGCAGTGAATTTCACATTTACAACAACCACCAGGCGCAGAATTTCAAGATCTCCACAGCGCCTGCCCGCTCGCCCGGCCTGGCCAACTGGAAGGATGTTGTGCCGCACAACCCGGAGGTGTACATCAACGGCTTCACCGTGCGCGAAAAGTACCTCGTGGTGCAGGAAAGGAGCAAAGCTCTGGACCAGATCCGCGTGATCAACCGGCAGAACGGGGAGAGCTACTACGTGGACTTTGGCGAGGAGGTGTACACCGCCGGCATGTACGATCCTACCGATGAGTTCGGCTCGGACAGCATCCGCTACAATTACCAATCGCTCACCACGCCCCAGTCTGCTTTCGGGTATAACCTTTCCACAAAAGAAAAGGAACTGCTCAAGCAGCAAAAAGTGGGCGGCGGCTTCGACGGCTCCCTCTACGAAACCAAGCGCCTGTGGGTGGCGGCCAGAGACGGCGTCGAGGTGCCCCTGTCGATCGTATACCGCAAAGAACTGTTCCAGCAGGACGGCGGCAACCCCTGCCTGCTCTATTCCTACGGCTCCTACGGCGCCAGCTCCATGCCCTATTTCCGCAGCGATGTCGTCAGCCTGCTCGACCGCGGCTTTGTCTACGCCGTCGCCCACATCCGGGGCGGCCAGGAAATGGGGCGGCAATGGTACGAGGATGGCAAGTTGATGAAAAAGAAGAACACCTTCACCGATTTCGTGGACTGTGCCCAGTACCTGGTGGAAAATCAGTACACCTCCACCGAAGGCCTGTTCGCCATGGGCGGCAGCGCCGGCGGCATGCTGATGGGCGCCGTTACCAACATGCGCCCGGATCTTTTCAAAGGCATCATCGCCCGGGTGCCCTGGATGGACGTCATCAGCGACATGCGCAACCCGGACCTGCCGCTGACCACCCTGGAATACGAAGAATGGGGCAACCCCTACGAAAAGGAGGCCTATGAGTACATGCTAAGCTGGTCGCCCTACGACAATGTGAAGCCGGCGGACTATCCCGCCATCCTGGCCACCGGCGGCCTGTACGATACGCAGGTGCTCTACCACAACCCCGCCAAGTGGGTGCAGAGGGTGCGGGAAAACAATACCGGGAACGAGCCGGTGCTGTTCAAATGCAATATGGGCGCGGGGCACGCCGGCGAGTCCGGCCGCTTCGCCAGCCAGAAGGAGACGGCGATGATCTACGCGTTTATGGTGGATCAGGTGGGGGAGTTGGTTGATTAGTTGATTGGGTTGATTGGGTTGCCCAATCAACTAATCAACCCAATCAACTACAGCCGCTGCTTCAGGAACGCCCAGGCCTGCTGGTTAGCCTGCTGAGCCGCTTCCTCGTTATACCGCTCGCCGCTGGGGTTGGCAAAAGCGTGATCGGCGTCGTAAATATGCGTTTCGATGCTCTTGCCGGCCGCCTTGGCCAGGTTCTCGAACTTCTGGGCCACCTCGGGAGTGATCCATTCGTCCTGCCTGGCGAAGATGCCGAGGATGGGCGCTTCCAGAGGCGCCAGTGCTTTGGCGTCCTGTACGGGCATGCCGTAGTACATCACACAAGCTGCGCCCTGATCGCCCGCCATTATGGAAGCTTTCAATGACCAGCCGCCGCCGAAGCACCAGCCGATGGTGCCGATGCGGGCATCCGCTCCCGCCTTATTGATGGCACCCTGGATGATGGCGCGGGCGCGTTCTTCCTTAATGGATTGCATCAGCTCGCCCGCCTTGTCGGGGTTATCCGCCACCTTGCCGTCGTAGATATCGAGGGCCAAAACGTTGACGTCGCCCAGGTGCTGGAACAGCCGTTCCGCCTCGGCCTTGATGTTGTTATTCAGGCCCCACCATTCGTGGATGACGAAGAGGTATTTATTCGACGCCTCTTCCGGCATCAGCGCATAGGCGCTGCCCTTCTGCCCGTCGGGCGTATCGAACTCGATCATCTCTCCCGTACCTTCAAACTTCAGTTCCATCGGCGTTTCGTGGGCGCCCTTGAAGTTTTCGTCGTCGGCAAACTGGGCCATATCGCTGCTGTCGGCAGCTTCGCCTTCGCCCTGGCCGCCGCTCTTGCCGCTGTTCTGGCAGGAGGTGAAAACCAGCCCGAGGGCCATCGCAAAGAGGATCAGATGTCTCA
>JAGFJE010000262.1 GCA_024103175.1 Phaeodactylibacter sp. | reverse complement strand
ATCAACAGCGTCGGCGGCCAAAGCTTCTTCGATTATATCAACGGCTACCGGGTATTCACCGCCCAGGAACTGCTGGCGGATAAAGACAAAGGCCTCAGCCTGCGGGAAGTGATGTACGCGGCGGGCTTCCACTCTAAACACACCTTCGAGACGGCCTTCCGCAAGGTGGCCGGCATGACGCCGGATCAGTTTACCAGGAAGAACCGGTGAGGTTAGGAGTGTGGACGATGGACGGGCTGAATGGGAACTCAGGGGTGGATGGTGGACGGCTGTCGGCTCACCAGATCCTCAGGGGCAGGCGGGAGTGTTCAAAACGTTGTGTTTTTTCTTTCTAACCGCAGGCGACACAGAGTTACACAGAGGCTGCACAAAGTATTCGCTGTCAATCGAATACTCTGTGTTTCTCTGTGAACTTTGTGTTTCAAAACTTGCAGGCAGATACATTTCTGAACACTCTCGGGCAGGCTGCCCGTACAGCGTACACCGTCCACACACCGTACAAGGCCGGAAACACTCCATTCTCGGAACGATTAACAATTTTCGTTATCATAACGCTCATCTATTTTATCAGCGATGGCAGCTGCATCGCCAGCTCCATATCCCCTCTGATTTTCACCTTGCCGCTCATCACGGCCATCATGGCGTTCATCTCGCCGCGGCGGATGGCGTCGAGGGTCTCTATTTTGGTGGTGATCACGCAGTTGGCTTCTTTATCCTCATTGGTGACCACCGCCTGCTCATTGGTAAGGTCAATGTGCACGGGCCCTTGCTCGAAGACGAACTTGACGGACTTGCCCAGGGCCGGCACCCGGGCGGCGGTCTTGGTGAATTGCTCGGTTATGGCTTCCAATGTCATGTTATCGATTTTAGGGGGGTAAAGATAGAGATATATAGGAAAACATGATGTTGGGAAAGATTGCAAAAATCATTCACTAACGCCAGGCTGGGAGGCCACCACAGATTATGAGAATGATTTCCAGGCGCTTTTTTACACAAAGCATGCAACAATTCGGTAAATCTTCCGTACACTTGCCCTAATTAATAAGGGGAATCCTATCGACCTGAACCGGTTGGTAGAAAATCGCTGAGCCGGCAAGCAAGTAATTGTTTGCCGGCTCGTTTATTTAATCTCCCAGCACCCTGCCCACCACTTCTTCCCAGAATTCCGGCATCGGCCGCTTCGGCTTCCGGCAAATAAAGACGGTAGTTCCGCGCTCCCGGGCGTGTGGGTTGGCGATGGCGCCTACAACCCGGATATCCTCGAACAATTCCGCCACATCATCTCCCAGTTC
Organism: Phaeodactylibacter sp.; assembly: GCA_024103175.1. GTDB lineage: Bacteria > Bacteroidota > Bacteroidia > Chitinophagales > Saprospiraceae > JACJXW01. The sequence goes on along the minus strand of JAGFJE010000262.1, from coordinate 11,283 downwards.
ATCATTGATGTAGACCAGCGTACTGGCTGATATTTCGCGGGGCAACCAGAGGCGGTAGGAGTCGCTGAAGCTGATGGCCGGAGGTATTCCCTTTCCCTGGCCGTAGTAGTCGACGGCGCCGGCCTGTCCGTAATTTTCACAGTAGAGCAGGACATCCTCCCCTTCCGCCTCACGGCAGGCCTCAAGGGCCAGTTGGCCGAGTTCTTCCCAGCCCATCATGTCGGCATAATCCTGCGGCAGGGGGTGGATCCGGCCGTCCTCCCAGCGCATGGGGCCTTCGAAGCCTACTTCTTCGACGAGGTAATTGCAGTATTTCATCATTTTTGGCAGCGGTAATACCGGCAACCCCAGCGGCAATGCAGGCAGCAGGATCAGCGCCATTAAAACAGGAAGAGCTGCGCGCTGCCAAGCCCGGCGCAGAACCCTTTCCCACCATACTCCGCCGGCGGCGATGAGCGGAGGATAAAGGCCCAGGGTATAATAGGGCTTGCCCCGCAGTACGAGCAGCAGCAGAAAAACCAGGACGAAGTACCACCCCAACAGCCGGAAGCGGCGGTTAGCCGGCAGGAAGAACCAGGCCAGGCCCGCCACCCATACCGGGATCACCGAGAGGTTCATAAACAGCTGGGAAGTAAGAAAGTCAGCCACCCGCACGTTCACCAGCTGATATTCCGACAGCTCCCGCATGTGCGTCACCACCGGAAAGCCATGCTGGTACTGCCAGAGGAGGTTGGGCAGGATCAGCAGCAGAGCGAGGAGGGCCGCTCCCCCTGCCGCCCGGCTCCAAAGGGCCCGGCGGTAAGGGCTGAGCATCAGGGCGGCGGCAATGCCGATCAGCGCAAACACCGTAGAATATTTATTGAGAAAGCTGAGCCCGAACACCAGCCCGAAATACAGGATATGGAGCCTGTTCTCCGAATTGATGTAGAGCACCACCAGATAGGCCAGCAGAGCCCAGAAGAAAATATCCGCCATGACGGGCTGAAAGAGCATACCCGGCCGGAGGTTGGCCGGCGTCAACAGCATGGCCGCCCCGGCGAGGAACTGCCCGTATCTCCCGGCGCCCAGCTCGCGGGCCATGAATACCACCAGCACGATCAGCCCGCAGCTCACCAGCATGGGAAAAAGCCGGATGGCAAAAAGGCTGTCGCCCACCGTGGCCTGTAATAGAGCGCTTACCCAGCCGGTGAGCGGGGGGGTTGACCAGTAGCCCCAGTCCAGGTGCCGCCCCAGGGACAAGTAGAGGAATTCATCACGGTGGAAGCCCCAGAGCGTGTTGGTGTATACATGCAAAACCAACTTGGCCAAAACAAGGGCCACGACGGCTGGGATAAATACGGGAACCAGGGGCTTTTTCATGTTTTTTTCTTCAAGAAAAGGAAATAAGTGGCCGGACATATTTAATCTGTCCGCCTACTTCATATGCCGCTCCAGGAACCCCAGCATGGCCTTGTAAAACTCAAAGCGGTTCTCCTCATTGGAAAAGCCGTGCCCTTCGTTGTATTTGACCATATAGGGCACGTCGATCCCCCGGCTGCGCAGCGAGCGGACGATCTGGTCGGACTCGTCGATGTTGACCCTCGGGTCGTTGGCGCCCTGTACGACGAAGAGGGGCGCCTGTATCCGGCCGATGTGAAAAACGGGAGAGCCCGCTTCCAGCAGTTCCTTATCATTTTCCGGATGGCCCACCATCTCGTAGAGCATTTCCAGGTAGGGTTTCCAGTAAGGCGGGATGGTGTTCATAAAGGTGAACAGGTTGGAGACCCCTACATAGTCTACCCCACAGGCATAGAGATCCGGGGTAAAAGTGATGCCCGCCAAGGTAGCGTACCCGCCGTAACTGGCTCCGTAAATGGCGATCCGCTTCGGGTCGGCAATACCCTCGTCAATCAACCACTTCACCCCGTCGGTAATGTCATTCTGCATGGTTTGGCCCCATTGCCTGAACCCCTTCTGCCAGAACTCCCGGCCGTAGCCGGTGCTGCCCCGATAGTTGACCTGAAGCACTGCATAACCGTGGCTGGCCAGCAGCTGCACTTCGGGGTTGTAGCCCCAGCTGTCGCGCACCCAGGGGCCGCCGTGGGGGTTGACGACAACGGGGAGCCCTTCAGGGGCCTTGCCATCGGGCAGCGTCAGATAGCCGTGGATCGCCAGGCCGTCGCGGGAGGTGTATTGCACCGGTTTCATGGGCGACATGTCCTCCTCATTCAGCCAGGGGCTCACCTCGACGACCTTCTCCAGCCGGCCTTCCACCTGGTCGTAGTAGTAATAAGCGCCCAGCGACCGGTCGGAGTAGGTGCGCACCATGAACTTGTCTTCGTTCTTGTTGGAACTGGTGACCACCACTTCGTACCCTGGCAGTTCACTTTCGAGGTATTCCTGCAGCTTTCTCCGTTCTTCATCAAAAAACTTGATCTCCCGCTTCCAGGTGGTGTACACCGCGCCGGTAACTACCTTGCGTTTTCGGGAATAGATCAGGCTCCCCGCATCTACTTCCGGGTGGGAAAAGATAACCTCACCGGTTTCTTCGCCGGTAGACATATCGAACTTCACGATCTCACTGCGGTCTCTGCCGATATTGGAAACGGCATAGACGATGCTGCCGTTATCGAAATCAAAGAAAAGGGGTTCCAGGCTCTCTTTGAAGTTGGTGGTAATGACCGACTGAAAATCATCTTCCTCGCTGGCGCGGTAGAGCAGGCTGTGGTCTACCCCGGCTATGGTCTTTATAGCTATACGGAGGTTGCCGTCGTGGTCGGTCATCCAGGCGGTGATGGGCTCCTGGGGATTATTGTTTTCGGCGAGCTGGGTATATTCTCCAGTATGGATGTTGATGCGGTAGGGTTCGAAGAGCATGGGGTTGTTTTTATTCATCCCGATAATCAGCTCATTTTCATTGTCTTCCAGGTCGTCGATGAGCTGTATCTTCACCCCTTCGAAAGGCGTAAGGTCTTTGGGGCCGGAGCCATCGCGGTCGACGGCGAACAGCTTGAAGTTCTCATCGCCACCGCTGTCTTTGACATAGACCAGGCGCTTGTCGCTGGCCCAGAAATAGCCGCCGATGTCGCGTTCCGTTTCATGAGTGATGCGTACGGCCTCACGCTCCCCCATCCTTTGCACGAAGATGTTCTGCCGCCTTTCGTACGGCCCCATATAGGCCAGATACTCTCCATTGGGGGAGAGCTGGAAGGCCGCCTTATCAGGGTTGCGGAAAAAATCTTCTACCGTATACCTGGAATCGCCTCTTCCCAGTTCCATAAGGCGTTGCAGGACCTCTTCCGAGCTCGGAAGGGCCGGGTCTCCAGGTAGGGTTTGCTTATCGTTTTGTTGCATCTGCCGGGTCGGTTTAATCAGGAGAAGTTGATACGCACCGTATTTCGGTTGATCTTTGCCAATTTGTAAATATACCCATTCTGGGCAATATCCATAGTCCACAGATGGGGATTGCCCGCCGCTTATTTTCCCGGCCTCCAAACAAGCGCTCAGTCTCCCACATACTCCTCCACATAGTACATATTGATATTCTCCCCATCCGTTTCGGTATACTGTCCGTGGTAAGTGCAGCGGAAAAGCGCTTTGATGAGATGGTAGGTGGCCTCGGAGATATTGACTTTCCCGGCCTCGCCGCTGGTCTCCATGCGAGCGGCGAGGTTGACGGTATCGCCCCAGATATCGTAGGCAAATTTTTTGATGCCTACGATACCGGCCACCACTGCGCCGGTGTGGATGCCGATCCGGGCCTCGAAAAACGGCTTTTCCTCCGCCTGCCGTTGGACCTTCAGGCCGGCCATAAATTTCTGTATTTCGATGGCGGCGAGGGTGACTCGGGTGGCTTCGTCTCCGTCATCGTCCCGTATGCCACCCACGCAGAGGTAGGCGTCGCCCACGGTCTTGATCTTTTCCAGCCCGAACTTCTCCATGATCTCATCGAAGGCCCGGAAGCAGTGGTCAATCTCGGCGACGAGGTCTTCGGGGTCCATCTGCTCGGAGATGCGGGAAAAACCCTTGAAGTCGGAGAACATGACGGTGACCAGTTCGTGGCGCTTGGCTTTAGCGGCGCCGAATTTTTTGAGTTCTTCGGCAGTTTCCGCCGGCAGGATGTTGAGCAGCAGTTCTTCCGATTTGTGTTTTTCCAGCTCCAGTTCCCGGGTGCGTTCCCGAACCAGTTGCTCCAGCGCCTTTTCGCGCTCGCGGGCCAGGTAAATGCGGTAGCGCATGATGGCAAAGACCACACCGGTAAGCAGAATGCCGCAGAGCATCCAGAACCACCAGGTGTTGTAAAAGGCTTCCTGCACCACCACCCGGATGGCCAGTTCCTGGCTGTTCCATTCCGGGTTGTTGATGCCCGCCCTGGCGCGCACGCGGAAGGTATACGCCCCCGCCGGGATGTTGGTGTACCGGACGCGGCGGTTCTCGGTAGGTGGCGACCACTCGCTTTCGTACCCTTCCATCCAGTAACTGAAGACATTATCCTGGGGCTGGCGATAGTCCGCCAGAGCATACTCAAAAGCAAAAGTGCGGTCCCACGGAGAGATGGTGATCACCTTTTCGGAAGACAAGCCGGAGATGCGGTTGATGAGGTTGCCGCTGTTGCCGTCGAATTTCGTGAACCGGGTGAACAGTATGGGCGCCTCCTGTTCTTCTTCCTTTTTCTCCAGCAGGTGCGGCCCGGGCGTGAAGGCATTGACGCCGTTCAGCCCCCCGAAGTACATCCTTCCCGCTCTGGACCGGTAAAAGGATATCCGGTTGAACTCATTGGCCGAAATGCCGTCTTCGACGAAGAAATTGGTGAATTTCCCCGTTTGTAAGCTCAATCGGCACAGGCCGTTGTCGGTGCTGGCCCAAATGCAGGAATCGCCTTCCGGCAAAATGCCGTTGATAAAATTGTTGGACAGGCCGTCCTCAACGGTATATACTCTCAGCTGGCCGGTGTTTAAGTTCAGGGAGTGCAACCCTTTGGCATTGCCGATCCAGAGCCGGCCCTTTTCGTCTTCATACAAGGCGTTCACCTGGTTGTCGCGCAGGGCAACCGGGCTGTCCTTTCCGGCGTGATAATGCTGCAGGCGCCCCTTCTTTTTGTCTACTTTATAAATGCCGTTTCCCAGCGTGGCGATCCATATCCATCCGCCGGTTTTTCCCTGGTACAGGTAGCTGATGGCGCCGTCCAGGCTGTCCCATTTGCCTTTGCTGTCCTGATATTCCCGCAGGATCTTCCGTTCGGGGTCGTATTGGTACAGCCAGTTCATGTAGCCGATCCACAGGAGGCTGTCCTTGTCGACGAGAACGTGCCCCAGGTCTTTGAGCGGATGAGACAACAGCGTATCTACCCGCAGTGTGCCGAGGTTGATCCGCTTTCCGTTGCCGGTATACAAGGCGCCTTTGTGATAGGTCAGCCCGAATGGGTAATTGAAAAAGTCATTGGAGGGGAAAAGCGGCCGCAGGTTGTCGGACTCCGGTTCGAGAACGTGGATGGAGTTGTAGTAGGAAAAATAAATGTTCCCCTGATCGTCTTCGGCAATGCCCCGGGTGCTGCAGTACACGCTGCTGCAGTATTCATTCCTTCCGCTGAGATACTGGGTGAAGACGGGCTCGGCCTGCCGTATCCGGATGGCGCCATAATCCGAGGCCACCCATATCGCTCCGGAGCGGTCCTGGAAAATGTGGCGGTAGGTGCAGGCCGCCCGGGTGGCCTCGAGGATTTCGGGGTCATAATCGACGGCCTGCCCGCGCTTCTGGCCATAGTACAGCAACGTTCCCTGGCCGCCGATCCAGATATCGCCATCGGGCTCGACGAGCAGAGCGCCGGCCATTTCCGTTTCAGTGCTCATGGGGTGCTGTTTGAGGCGGCCTGACTGTGGATGGTAGGTAAACAAGGCGCCATCGGTACAGAGGATGTACAGGCTGTCTCCCATCACCTGCATCTGGGATATTCTCCGGTTGGGGCCGGGCGGCAGTTCCAGGGCCTCTGCGATGTTGCCTTTGGTGTCGAGCTTCCACGCTACCCTGCCGTAAGCCCCGACGTAGAGAGTATCGCCAATTTGTTCTGTGGGGTGTTTGGGATAGCTGCCTTCCAGGCGGGTGGCCTGGCGGATGCGGTTCCTGCCTTCCAGGACACAGAGGTTGTTCTCGGCTGAATGCTCATCGTAAGCGGCCATCCACAACCGGCCCCGGCCATCCAGGAACAGGCTGTGCGGAACAACAGACTGGCGCTCGATGATCGCCCCCCGCTTAACTTTCACTTCCCGATACCCGTCATTTTCCGGCTGGTAGATGGTGATGAAATCCGGGCTGGACAGCCAGATATGTCCATTCCCGTCGATGAGCATATCGGTAAAAGCGTCGTGGGGAAGGAACTGCTCCGCGTCCTGGCTTTTGTAATGGACGAACTCATAGCCGTCAAAACGATTGAGGCCATCGATGGTGGCAATCCAGATAAACCCGGCGCTGTCCTGAAGGATCTTAATGGCCTTGCGGTGGCTCAGCCCGTCATCCACATCGAAAACCCTGATCTGCGCATCGAAAGGCTGGGCAGAGGTGGAAAGGGCAAAGAAAACAAAAAAATGTAGCCAAAGCGTGCGCATAGCCATTTACGGTTTGCCTGGTGAATCGCCCTGCAAGCTAAGGAATTTCAATGGCATGCCCCTGGCCTGAAGATTAAGAATATTTATTTTTAAAAAATTTGTTTTTCATTTGTTTTTTTAAAACAAAAAATTTATTTTTGAGTCTCAGAAGTTGTTTAAATTTAATCCTCAGGTTTTCTTATGGCCCTTTTTCCGCCACTCTGCGGCTTTTTTCGCCCCGTACCTACGGAGCTCAAAAAGAGCCTTGATTGGCAAAAAAATGCCTTATAATAAATTCCCGAAACTGAATTTAAACAGCTTCTCAAATATTTTTTTTCTTTCCCACATTAGTGCCATCATCAAAGCAGTGAGACAGCAACGCTGCCTGCCGTACATCCCAAATAAAAAACACACTATTGCGATACCCCGGTATGGGTTAAGGTTCCCTGCCTGAATTTCGCCGGGCCGGGCCCCGCAGGTGTGGCGGTTTTGATTTTCACCCCGCCCACCTTCAGCCGAAAATCAAAACCGCCACACAAAAAACTTGCAAACATAAAACAGTAACCATGAGAGCACTTAAGATCATCCTATTCGTCATCCTCGGCCTGGCCGGTATATTCCTGATCCTGGGCCTGGTAGCGCCCAAAGAAGTTTCCACCAGCCGTTCCATCGTCATTGACGCCCCGCCGGAGCTCGTTTACAACACCGTCAACGACCTGTCCACCTGGGACAGCTGGTCGCCCTGGAAAGAAGCCGACCCGACCATCGAAAGCACGATGGGAGAGGTTAGCGTAGGAGAAGGCGCCACCTCCTCCTGGGTTTCAGAGAATTCCGGGAACGGGAAAATGACCATTACCGAAAGCCGGCCGAATGAGCGCGTAGGCGTCATCGTAGAATTCGAAGGCATGGGCCAGGCGGACAGCGGTTGGGACATCGAGCCCTCCGACGGTGGCGCCAAGGCCACCTGGCACTTCATCTCCGAATTCCCCTACCCCTGGAATGCAATGCTGCTATTCCAGGATTTCGAAGGCAACATTCACAGGGATTACGACCGCGGGCTGGAATTGCTGAAAGGCGTAGTGGAAGAAAAAGCCAAGGCCATGGCCAATCAGCAGTACAACGGTTTCGAAATAAAACAGGCGCCCCTGCCCACCCGGTATTTTGTCGGTATCCGCCAGGAGGTGCAAATGGATAAAATGACGGAATTCTATACCACTTCCCTTGGCAAAGCCTTTCAGGCCGTGCAGGAAAAAGGCGTGGAAATGGCGGGCATGCCCTGCGGCCTTTACTTCACCTGGGATGAAGCCAATAATGTCACAGATATGGCAGGCGCCATCCCGGTGAAGGAAAAAGTGGAGATCGAAGGAATGAATACCTTTGAAATACCGGCCTCCCAGGCCTTGCTGGTAGAATACTACGGAGAATATGACGGCTTAGGCGCCGCTCACGAGGCCATCGACCAGTACATCGCCGCCGCCGGGGTAAAGACAGCTGCGCCGGTCATTGAAGAATACGTCACCGACCCGGAAAAGGAAAAAGACCCCTCAAAATGGTTGACCAAGGTATACTACCCACTGGAACAATAAATTACCACCCGTAAGCTCTTTAAGAAATCATCCAGGTATTTTTTGGACGGGGGATGAGCCAAAAGGAATAGTACACTGATCCTTTAGGATGAATCAAGGTCTTTTAGGATCGTAACCATCGAAGGCAGTAATCTTAACGGATCTTAATGACTCTTAATAGATCAGTGTACCATCCTCAACAGCCCCCGTTCCTCCTCAGAACCGGTAAGCCACCTTCCCCCTCAAAAAGAAAGGCGTGCCCGGCGTAAAATGCAATTCCTCCACGCTCTCCTCTTCCCCCCTGAGCCTCGACTCAGTAGCGAACTGCGCCTCATTCCATTCTGCATCCAGCAGGTTTTCCCCGATTATGCTGAAGGTGATATTCTTCAGCACATAATTGAGGTTGGCATCGGCCACCAAATACCCTTCCGCGGTAATGCTGCCGTCCTCATTGGCCGGCCGGTCTTTGATATACCGATAACGAACCCCTCCGGAAAACCCGGAAGGAGATTCAAAAACCAACCCTCCGGCGGCGGTCAGATCCGGCGCCAGGGGAATGTAATCGGCGCCCTCCGGTTCGTCGATGGCCCGGGCAATGGTGTAGTTGATGTCCGAATCAAAGAACAAGCCGTCTGCCAGTTGGTAGCGCATCCCGAATTCCAGTCCATAGCGCCGCGTTCTGCCGCTGGGCTCCACGATGCCCTCATCGCCTACGTATACGAATTCCTGCTCCAGGAAAAGATACCAGAGGGCAGTATTGAGCCACAGGCCGGGCAAGGGCTTCCACACCGTACCCAGGTCTAGCCCGAAGGCAGCGGGCAGGATATCTCTGCCCTGCTGAGCCACCACCACCCGGGTGTCATTGGAATGAAAACCGACGCCGGACCTGAGGAAAAACTGCCAGTTGCGGCCCGGGTTATAGATGACGTTCAGCTTGGGGCTCACGAAGCCCTTGTCCTGAGATTGCGTGCTGTACTGCGGGGCGAGTTTATCCACGTGGTCAAATTTGAAGTAATCGAACCGCAGGCCGGGGTTGGCGACCACTTTGCCGAAGTCCAGCTCCGCATCGACAAAGCCGTAAATATTGGATTCATTGATATCCCCCAGGGCGATGGGCTCGAGGGTGGTTTTCCGGTTGAGGGTGCGGGAGAGTTCATTGCCGTCCACCTGGTCATAACGCAGGCCGGCGCCGCCCCGCAGGCTGAATGTGGCGCCGTCGAGGTGATATTGCCGGTACAACACACTTTCCAGCCCAAAGATATTCCTGTTCTCTCTCTGCCGGATCTGGTCGCCGTTCTCCGGGCTGTTCAGGAAAAAGGTGAAATTGGAGAACAGCTCGAAATCGTACTGCGAAAAATATGCCCGGCTTTTGACAAAGGCGTTATCCGAAAGCACTTTGGTGTGGTGCAGGGCGACATTGGTACGGCCGGTACTCCCCCCCTCGGTATCGTCAATGGCGCCAAAACGGCTGATCAGCCCGGCGTCTACCGCCCGCTGCGGGATCTGCCCGGAGGCATCCCATTTACTGCTGAAATGAGAGGCCAGTACAGACAATTTATCGTTATTGGCCAGCTTGGCCGTGTATTTCGCCAGAACATTTACCCGGTTGAAGTTCTGGGAAGATTCAAAAGGGCCGTCGGTAAGCATGTACTCGGCAGCCAGATAAGCATCCTGGCCGGTATCGCCGCTCAGCAGGTCGAACAGCCCAACAGTCCTGAGTGTATTGAACTGCCCATATTCCAAAGACAGTTGGCTGCCGTTCAGCTTTTCCTTCGTCTGAAAATCCACATATCCGGCGGTAGTGAAATTACCATGGCCGGCATAATAAGGCCCCTTTCCGAAATCTATAGCCTCGATGGTTTCCGGGATCAGGAAATGCAGGTCGGCATATCCCTGGCCGTGGGCGTGGGAAACCATATTGACGGGCATGCCGTCAACCGTTATCCCGATATCCGTACCATGGTCTATATCGAAGCCGCGCAGAAAGATCTGCTCGGCCTTCCCCCCGCCGGCATGCTGGGCGATGAACAGGCCCGGCACTTTGCGCAGGACCTCCTGGGCGGAATTCACCGGGTTAACTTCCAGGTCGATGGCAGATATCTGGTTAACGGTGCTGAGCTTTTTGGAGACCACGACCTGCTCCAGGCGGACCGGCGTTTCTTCCAGGTACACCGTCGCCGGTTCCTCCAAGCTGGCCTCTTCCAGGATCAGCCGCCTGGTTTCAAAGCCGATAAAACTAATGTCAACCGTGTCTCCGGCCTGTACGCCGGAAAGGCGGAAAAAGCCCAGCGCATTGGTATGGGTATGGCTGGCTGAGGAATGCTTAGTGATATAAGCATCCGGGATGGGGACGCCGGTTTTGTCCACCACCCTGCCTTCCAGCGCCTGGCCGGAAAGGGTGGCGAAGCTTAAAATAAAAACCGGCAGAACGAATATTAATCGCATCATGAGTTCTTTTTTTATTTAATACGCCGCCAGGCCGTTCAGCTCAGGCGGCTGGACAGCATACAAAATGAAATGAAAAGGAATTGGGCGCTTGCGGCGCCCCTTGTTGGCAACTCATGCGCTCCGGGGAGGCGGTGTGGGCGCCTCGGGAAAGAAAAGCACCGGATGAAAGGGCAGGTGGCAAGGTTCCGGTGTGGAAATATGGAATGAAAAAAAGGTGGGGCAGGAAATACCCAGATGGATGGCCAGTTTTTTTCGGGCGCCATCCGTTTTGCCTTTTTCGGGCTCGGGAGCAGGGCTGCCGGAAAACAGGCTCAACAGCCGGCCGGCAGCGTCCAGGATACTATGATGGTGGTGTTCGTGGCCGCCGTGGGTGTGAAAATGGTGTCCAGGGGAATGTTCGTGTTGAAACAGATGGGAAAGCAAATGCAGCCCTTCCAGGAGAGGCGCCTGTAAAGCTGCCGCCAGATAAAGGAACAGGAAACCGGCAATCAGTTGAATTTTATATTTCCTGATAAGCGGTGGCATATGCATATATATCCTCCGAAAATAATAAATACCGGAAAATTCCGGAACGAGATTTCGGCCCTGGAAATGTGTCCTGCCGCATAAACATACGTCAACAAAAGGAACATCAGCGCAACATTACCAGTAATTTTGTAAATTAGAAGCCATTCAAAAAACAAGAAAACAGCCATGAGAAAGCCTGCTTT
>JAGFJE010000153.1 GCA_024103175.1 Phaeodactylibacter sp. | reverse complement strand
TGGGTGACGGTAGAATCGGGCTGCAGGTACTTCCGGACGCCATAGCCGGTACTCGAATAAGACGGCTTGTAGATCAGGCCGAAATATTCGTCGTTATTCATGGCGACAGTGAATTTTAAGCGGGGGTCTCCTTCCTCAAACTCATCGACGAAGTCCTGGGTGACCTCGGCAAAGCCGTACCCCGTGCTGAACTTCTTGGATGCCCACCACTGGTTGAGGGAGTTGCCCACGCCCAGCTCCAGGTTGTCATGCTGGATCTCCCAGACGGACTCGCTGTTGTTCTGCGTTCCTTCCCGGAAATTATCGAGGTAGTCGGGCATCAGGGCGTAAATGCCCAGCCCCTTCACTTTGGCGACATTTTCAAGAACGCCTTCCCAGTCTTCCTGATAAAGGTTGGCCTTTGCCCCCAGAGCATAGGCCGCGCCCCGGGTGGCTCGCCCCAGGTCCACTCCTCCAAACTCCACCGGGAGCAACTCCGCCGCCGCATTACAATCCTCCACCACCTGCCGGAAGATATCCGCAACCGGAGCGCGGGGAACCTTCAGGTCCTCGGGGGGGAGCACTTTCGTCATGAGGGGCACACCGCCGAATACCTGCGCCAGGCCGAAATAGTAATAGGCGCGCAGGAAGTAGGCCTCTCCGAGTATTCTGTCCTTGAGGCTCCCTTCCATTTCGATCCCGGGTACATTCTCCAGCACGGCGTTGCACTGGGTAATGCCGGAGTAGCTCAGCCTCCAGAAATCGTTGAACTCCTGGGTCCTGGGCGTATGCGTCAGGAAGTCGATCTCGACGATGCCCGCCCGGGAGCCGTCGCCGCCGGCGATGGCGTTGTCAGAAGCCACGGCGCCAAAAGCCCAGTAGAAGTTGTTGTTGTCACTGCTGAAGAGGAGGTACTCATAAGCGGCATTGATGGCCTGCTCGGCATCGTTGGCTGTCCGGAAGAAGTTGCCGGCGTCCAGAACGCCCAGCGGCTTTTTATCGAGGATGCCTTCGCAGGACAGCAACGCCAGGCCGGCGGCAATGAGGAGTAAGTATGTGGTGATCTTTTTCATATCGGCCCTTTTTTAAATGTTCCTAAAAATCCAGGTTTACCCCGGCGATAATAGTCCTGGGCGCGGGCACGGTGCCCCAGTCGATGCCGACGGCCAGGTCGGAGGAGACATTGAACCCCTGGGTGTCGTTGGTGTTTGCCTGGATCTCGGGATCCAGCCCGGGATAGGACGTCCAGGTCAGGGCGTTCTGGGCGCTGATATATATGCGCAGGCCCTTGATGGCATTTGTCCGCTTCACCAGATTGTCGAAGTTGTACCCCAGGGTAACGTTTCGCAGGCGGACGTAAGAACCGTCTTCCAGGAAGCGGGTGGAGATCCGGCGGTTGCCGTTGCGGTCGTCTACGCTGACGATGGGGATCTCGGCCCCGGGGTTGTCGGGCGTCCAGCTGTTGAGGATATCCCGGTAGGAATTAAAGCCCCGCAGCTGGGTTTCGTAGGCGAAATTGCCGTAGAGGAAGTACACGTCATTGCCCTGCACGCCCTGGAAGAGGAGGGACAGGTCGAAGTTTTTGTATTCAAAGCTGGCGTTGAGGCCAAAGAAGTAATCCGGGAAGGGATTGCCCAGGTGGGCCCGGTCTTCATCGTCGATCACCCCGTCGTCGTTGAGGTCGGCAAACTTAACGTCGCCGGGGCGGGTGAAGTCGCTCTGGAAGGGGCTGGCGTCGATCTCCTCCTGGCTCTGGAAGATGCCTTCCATCTGGTAGAGGAAGAAGGACCCGATGGGATAGCCCGGCTCGGTCTTCGTAATGGGCCCGTCCGACAGCCCGAACCCGCCGAGAATGGGTTCGCTGTCCGCCAGGGACAAGACCTTATTCTGAACGGTGGAGATATTGCCGTTGATGCTGAAGCGAAGATCGCCAATGGTTTGCCGGTAGCCCAGAGCAAGGTCAAAGCCTTTGTTTTCCACTTCCCCGGCATTGACGAACGGCGGGTTGACCGACCCGCCCGCCTGCGGTATGGGGATGCGAACGAGAATGTCGGATGATTTCTTTTCGTAATAATCGGCCTGGAAGGTGACCCTGCCGTTGAACAGGGCGAATTCCAGCCCGAGGTCCCTCTGGGTGGTCGTTTCCCATTTGATCTTGTCATTGCCCGTTTCCACCAGTACGGCCCCGGTGGCGATCTGTCCGCCGAAGGGATACACCCTCCTTCCGGTCTCCACGCGGGAACTGAACGGGTAAACCCCCACCTGCTGATTGCCCAGCACACCCCAGCTGGCGCGTACTTTCAGGTCGGAAATGAAGTCCACTCCGGCAAAGAAAGGCTCGTTGGAAATATTCCACGCCAGGGATAAGGACGGGAATGTCCCATAGCGGAATTCCTCCCCAAAGCGGGAGGAGCCATCCCTCCGCACTGCTGTATTCAGGACATATCGGCCGCCGAAGGAGTAGTTGAGCTGGGCGAAATACGACAACAGCCCCCACTCCGTCACGATACCGGAGGCGCCCACATCACTGATCTCCTCGGCTACATTGCTGTTGATGTAGCGGAAGGCCGGGCTGGTAAGGATAAAATTGCTGGCCGAAGCGCCCAGGTAGTCCGTCCGGTTCTGGATGGCCTCCATGCCCACGAGCAGGGAGAGCTGGTGCTGATCGTATACGCCCAGGGACCTGGAAAAATCCAGGGTATTGTTCCACACCAGGTTCTGGTCGATCACCCGCCCTTCGTTGAGGGAAGAGGGGTCGTAAATGGCCTGGGATAAGCGCTCCTTGAACAGTTTTTCGTTGCGGAAGAGGAAATCGCCGCCCAGGGCGGTGCGCAGGTTGAGCCCTTCCAGCAGGTTGAGTTCGGCAAACACATTGCCGAAGACGCGGTAACGCTTGACGGTCCAGTCGGTAGCGTCTATAAAGGCAAGCGGGTTGGCGTTGCCGTCGCCGAAGAGGCTGGGTTCGCCCAGCTCGATGGTCGTCTTGATGTATTCGCCGTTGTCATAGCGGATGGGAAATACCGGAGCGGCAATGAGAGCATAGCGGATGCCGCTGAGCTCGTTGCCGGGCCCGGCGCCGTCTCCCGAGCTGTTGACCACCTTGCGGTCGGTGAAGGAAAAAGAGAGGTTGTTTCCGATCTTGAGCCGGCGGCTTTTCACTGTACCGTTGAAGCGGAGGAGGTATTTCTCGAAACCCTGGCCGCGGAAGACCCCCTGCTGGTCCAGATACTCGCCGGCGATGTAATAGGTGCCGTTCTCACTCCCTCCGGAGGCGCTCAGCATATACCGTTGGATGGGCGCCGGACGGAAGACCTCATCCAGCCAGTTGATATCCGGCAGGGTGTCCAGGACGGCCAGGTCGAAGGTGTCCAACTGGCGGGGGAGGTCCCGTAGTTCGTTGGCATTTTTGAATGCCTGGTTTCGGATGGTTACGTATTCTTCAGCATTGAGCAGGTCCGGCAAGGTATAGGTTTCCTGAAAACCGTAGTAGGCGTTGAAGTTGAACTGGGGAGCGCCGGCCTTCCCTTTCTTGGTGGTGATCAGGATGACGCCGTTTGCCGCCCTTGACCCGTAGATGGCCGCCGCGGCGCCGTCTTTCAACACCTCCACCGATTCAATGTCGGTGGTAGAGAACATATTGATGTCTCCGGTGGCCGGCACACCGTCTATAATATACAGCGGGTCGTTATTGCCCAGCGTGCCAGCGCCCCGGATACGGACGGCGATGCCATCGCCGGGGGCGCCCGTCGTCTGGGTGACCTGCAGGCCCGAAACCTGCCCCTGCAGGGTCTGGTCGAGGCCCACCACCGGCAGTTTTTCTATATCTTCCGCTTTTATGGAAGAGATGGCGCTGGCCACGTTGCTCTTGATCTCCGAGCGGTATCCGACCACCACTACTTCGTCCAGGATCTCACCGGATTCCTGCATGGTGGCGTCGATAGCCGTTCGGTTTTCAACGGGAACCTCCAGCGTTTCGTACCCGATGTAACTAAAAACCAGGGTGGCATCCGGCGGGACGGTAATGCTGTATTTGCCTTCCCAATCGGTTACCGCACCATTCTGGGCGCCTTTTTCGATGACGTTCACCCCGATCAGGGGCTCCCGGCCATCTTCCGAATTTACTGTACCGGAAACGGTAATGGTGGGCTGGGCCTGCAATCCGGTAAGCAGGAATAGTGTAATACCCAGGGTTAACAAAAGAAGTGTAAAGTCCTTCATAATGCCGTCATTCAATTTGAAGAAGAAGGATAAACAAGGCAATAGCTCCCCCTCTCCTGCGTGTCGCAGGACGAGGAACAGTCACTGAAAAGAAAGGTTAACCGGCGCCCGGCAGGGTTTTAAGGGGTAAATAAATCCTCCTGATCGAAGTAATGGACAAAGTCGGAACGCGCCCGTCCTCGTGCCTCGGCCGGGTAAAAAGTCGGAATGACTTTGGGCGTTCCGCAACCCTTTGGCTATCAATAGTGTCCAATCTTAGACAGGTAGCCCAGGAGTCCCCGCTGCTAATCAGTCATTCAATCATCCAGTCATTCAGTCCATATTTTATGCGCCAATTGGAAGCCCGATCGAGTTTTTCCACTAATTTGATTGTGTTAATTTACGACTATTCTGAGTGCAGCACCCACACTTTTTCGCCAAAAAATAGTACTTTCATGAAATCAAGGCCGCCTAACCAAAAACCGCCCCATGAAAGTCTACCGCGAGATCACGCCTCTGCATTTTGACGACCTGTTCGTCCTCATCGATTCGGTAGGAGAAGTTTTCGATTACCCCATCCACAACCATCCCGAATATGAACTGACCCTGGTCATGAACAGCTCCGGGACCCGCATCGTCGGCGATTCTACCGAAAAATACCACGGGGATGACCTGGTATTGCTGGGGCCTTTCCTCCACCATAAGTGGGATGGCGACGGCCTGCCCAAGGAACGGACTGCGGAGTGCCGGGTCATCACCCTTCAGTTTGAAATGAACCTTTTCGATGCTCAGCTATTCCGGAAGAAGCCATTCTATGAGGTCAGGAAAATGCTGGAAAGCTCCCGGCGGGGCCTGCGTTTTCAAGGCCGGGCCTTCGCAGTGGCCCGGGAGCGGATCATCCGCCTGTCACAGCTCAGCGGCATGGCCAGCGCCCTTCAGTTCCTGGAACTGATGGACGGCCTGGCCCGGTCCGGAGAGGTGTCATTCCTGGCCAGCGAAGGGTTCAGCACCCAGGCCGTTACGGTAAAAAGCGAGAGGATAAAGGTAGCCTACCAGTATATCCTGAATAATTTTACGCGGCAGGACCTGAAAGTGGGCGATGTCGCGGAAAAGGTCAACATGTCCGATTCTGCCTTCAGCCATTTCTTTAAGAAATGCACCAATAAAAGCTTCAAGCAGTTCCTCATCGGCCTCCGCCTCGGCTACGCCTGCAAGCTGCTGATCGAGACGGACCTGTCCATCAGCGAGATCGGTTACCAGTGTTTCAACAACCTGACCAACTTCAACCGCCTGTTCAAAAAGCACCGGCATTGCACGCCCTTCGAGTACCGCAAATTCTATAAAGAAAAGAACAGCTTCGACTGGACGACGCAGAAGACCCTGTATCAGTTCCTCCCCGATGACAAGGAAGTGAGGGATATTCAGAAGCCGAAGGAGTATGCGGCGCGGTTGGTGCACCCGTAGGCATGCTGGTTGTTGGTTGTTCGGCCGGGAGCGGTAGAAACCGGTACCCCATGCTTCACCTCATGTTATTCTTCAGGACAGCCTGGGTTATCAGCGCTTCGAACTCGTCCTCCACCCCGGCCCAGGGATGGCTGATGTCCAGTTCTTTCAGGCTGAGGGGTATGGACATTCCCAGCATGCAACAGGCCAGCTCCCCCGAGTCATTGATGTGGTGGAGCTCGCCTTTGCCCGTTATCCTGGTTTTGGAATTGCCGAAGGACAGCCAGCCGTCTACCGTAAAATATTGCGTCGGGTGGCTTTCGGTATTGATGTAATCGAGGCTCAGCTCGCCTTCAAAGACGACATCCGTCAGGTTATTCTGCAGCACCCGGTTCACCGTATCCACATTGGCCCTCAGGGAGCGAACGGGAAAGCGGATGATCATCTCGGTGGTCTCGTAGTCCAGCTTGATGTTCACATCCTGAGTCTCGAGGTGGATGGGCTCGCCCCGGAAGGCGCCGTTCATTTGGAGCCGGGCGTTCCAGGTGAAGTAGATCTCGCCCTGGGAAAAGGCCGGGCTGCCGGCGAAGGACAGGATTGTCAGAAGAGGTAGAATTTTTTTCATAGGCTTTTGTTTTTTCGGTTAGCAGGTGGTATTGCTATGGAATTGAGGCATACCTGAGCGGCAAAATGGTGCTCATATTGGATGCCACGCAGCTTAAAATAGATATCCCCTCCCGGCCGGACAATGATTTTGATCATGCCCTGGCCGAAAGGAGAAGCCGTTCAAAGGGCTTTGGAAGATTTACTTTAACTGGCTACTTTTATGGAGTAAGTACTTTGTCAATAAAGTTTTATAACACCAAGAAAGGCTTGACAAGTTTTTCAGCGGAGCGTCTGCCGGGAAACTTGTCAAGCCTAAGTCGGCCACCCGTCTAACGTTGGACACTATTGATAGCCAAGATGTTGCGGAACGTCCCAAGCCATTCCGACTTCCGATTTCCGATTTCCGACTTTGTCCAGCGCTAGAATGGTAGCCCAGTCCCAAAAACACCCCTTGATTTTCAGGGACTTGCGAACAGCGAACAGCGAATTGCGAACACTCCCGATTGGGTGGGCTTTCCCCTG
>JAGFJE010000176.1 GCA_024103175.1 Phaeodactylibacter sp. | reverse complement strand
CCGATTTCCGCCTTCCGATTTCCGACTTTGAAGCGCTCCCCGAGAGCAAAGATTTCTTCCTACCTTTGCCCCATGGCCAATATCCTCCTCTGCCTGGTGGGCGACCAAACGGTGCCGAATGTCTTCCTCATCCGGGACCCCGCTTTCGGAATGATCGGTCAATACATCTTCGTTACCACCCCGCTGATGGAGGAACGGCGCCGGCTGGAACACACCCTGGCCTCTACCGGCATCCCCGCCGGCAGTTTCCGTAAAATAAGCGTGGAAGCCGACAACCTCTCCGACATCAAGCGAAAGCTGGACAGCCTTCAGCTGCCGGAAAAGGGGAACCACTATTACGTCAACCTGACCAGCGGGACCAAGGTGATGTCTATCGCCCTGTATCATTACTTCACCCAGCCCGCCTACGCCCCTTGCTGCAGCATTTTCTACGTGCCCATCGGCAAGAACGCCTACCTGCAGGTATACCCGGAAGGCCAGCGCCGGGAAGCAGCCATCTCCTATCGCATCACCCTGGAGGAGTACCTGGCGGGCTATGGCATTAAAATGGAAACCTGGAAAGGCGCCGGCCACCTGCACCGGCCGCCGGAATACACCGCCTCCGTGCTGCCCCATTTCCTGGAGGCCATGGACAGCGGCCGCCCCTTCGCCCTGATGATGAAAGGGCTGCGCGACAGCTACCGCCAGGTACAGCAAAAGGAGGAGGTGGAGCTGCCGGTGAGCCGGGAGCTGGGTGCTTTCCTGCAAAAGATAAGCTACCCCCTGCCCGAAAACGGCAGGCTGGACAAGGCCGCCGCCGAGTACCTCACCGGCGGGTGGCTGGAGGAGTGGGCCTATGCCCGCGTGAAGGAAACCCTGGGCCTGCCCGATGCGGCCATCCGCTACGGCGTCCGGGTGGCGCGCGCCAATGCCGGCGGCCACCCCGTACCCAACGAGTGCGACCTGCTGTTCACCTTCAACAACACCCTGTATATCGCGGAATGCAAATCGGGCCTGGGCTTTAACGCGCGGAAGCTCTTCGAAGAGTCCGTCTACAAGCTGGCCGCCCTGCGCAATGAGTTCGGCCAGCGGGTGGAAGCCTTCTTCCTGACCCTGACCAACCTGCGCAGCCGCAAGGGCAGCCTGAAAACGGTGTTCCTCCACCGCGCCCAGCTGCACCGCGTGGCCCTGTTCGACCGGAAGGGCGTGGTGATGGAGCTGGAGGGGTGGTTGAAAGCCTCCCCCCAGCCCCCTCCCAAGGAGGGGGAGTTCTCTCCGAGTGATGTTTGAGGAAGTAAGAATTGATTAATCGCCCCAACGGGGTAGCGAATCCAGAGCTAAATCCATAGGCCCGCTCCGGGAGACAAAGCCTCCAACCCCGAGACTTGGCCCGGAGGGCCTAAATGTTGTTAGAAAAGAAACCTAAAGTATCGATTTAGGCCCAGAGGGCCGTAATGTCACCTTCGTATTTAGGCTCGTTGCCCTTTTACATTACGGCCCTCTGGGCCTGGTGGCAGGCCATTTAGCCCTGGATTCGCATAAACAATGTAGCAATGCAACAATCTACCCCTCCTCCCGCCCCCATCAAGCCAACCATTTCATCCTGAGCTTGCCGAAGGACAACCTACCCCCCAACTACTTCTTTCGCCTCCCGCACCAGTTCCGAAAACCGGTTGCGGACGGTGCCCGGCGCCAGGGGCAGCCGATCGGCGATCTCTTTATGGTTGTAGCCCAGGACGCGCAGGTCGAGCAGGCGGCGCGACAGCGCTTCCAGCTGGAAATACCAATGCAATAGGAGTAAATCGGGCAGCTCCTCGAACAGGCTGCCGGCGGTGAGGTGGACGGTGGCCGGCTCGTCGGCGGGCTCCTGAGCGGCGCTCAGCTCGGCGTAGCTATGGCGCCTCTCCTTTTTGAGGGTATCGAGAAAAGAACGGCGGACGACCTCCAGGGCGAAGGCGTCGAGGTTGCGCGGCTCGAACTGCGGGCGGCGGGCCTTATCCAGAAAGGCCAGGAAAGCCAGGTTGAAACAGTCCTCCATGGCCAGCCAGGCGGGGCTGCCCTTGGGCGCGTAACAAAACAGGGCGAAGGCGCGCTCCCGCAGATAGCGGTAGTACCGGCCGATAGCCTCTTGGTCATAATTGCGGATGCCCGCCAGGGCCTCCGCCGGGGTCAAATGCTGTGTCATGCTGCAAAATTTTCCTGAATGGTTATGGCGGCTTGCCCGTTGGGGCAGCACGCGCTTTGCTGAATTCAGGTTGCAGCAGAGGGGTTCGGGGCTTCGCCCCGGCAGTTATTGGTTGGTTGAGTTATTGGTTATTGGAAGGTTCCGTTTCCAAAATCTTGAGGCATGTTATCCGCCCTTTAAACCCAACTGCCGGGAATATTTTCCCGTCCTCTTACTTCCTTATGGCCGTGAAGGCCGGGAAGTGTCACGTTCAAACAGCATTTTTTTCAAAGAATTTTTTAGGCCCGGCAAAACTTGCCAGGTTTACCGCGGACTGTCACAGGGAAAACCTGGCAAGTTTATCACCGATGCCCACGAAAAAACGAACCTTTCCAACAAGATATTGGTTCCCGGCTTGCATTATTTTATCTGTTTCTCTATATTGCGAAATATCCTTTCGCCAGAAGGTAATTTCACCCTTAAGCTTATTTTCCAGATTAATGAGGATGCATGTTCCGGCCCGGGCCGGAGGAGGGAATGCCGTATTTTCCCCCTTCAGCTGGCCCGGAGGGATGACACACAAGCGTGTCAGACACCATTAAGCTGTTGATATGTTGCCGCCTCGGGCGCCAATTTTCACCGGCCGCCGTAGCTTACCCGCTTTCATTCAGGAATTACAGCGGGCGGGGAGCGAAGGTACGCCCATTGGCGCGCGAGTTGAGCGAAAAAACATTTTAGTTAATTTTCCCAACGTCCGGAATTTGGGCATCCCCAGCGCCGCCTCCCAGCCTCCTAAAGGAGGAGCAGCCTCCCAAATGCCCA
>JAGFJE010000105.1 GCA_024103175.1 Phaeodactylibacter sp. | reverse complement strand
CTCATCCTCGAGATCGACCCTGGCAGTTCTACGGTGAACGTGGGCCTGAACAGCCGCCACATCATGCTGATCCGGGATAATGACGGGGAGCGGGCCAGAAGGTGATCGCATTTTCAATCCCTCATTCCTTCATTCCTTCATTCCTTCAATCCTTCAATCCATCCATCGTACCGCACATCCGTCAGAAACAGCCCCTGCGGCGGGATGCTCCAGCTCTTCTTCAGCCGCTCCTGCCTGTCCATTGCCTGCCGCACTTCCTCCAGCGCCGTTTTCCCGGCGCCCACGTTGAGGCACATGCCGACGATGAGGCGGACCATGCCCCGCAAAAAACGGTCGGAAGCGATGTGGAACACCATTTTGCCTTCCGTGGGAGTACCCTCCCATTCGGCGCGGCGGAGGGCGCAACGCATGGTCTTTACATCCGTGTGGGTTTTGCAGAAGGGGAAGAACTCTTCATAGTCCAGCAGCAGCTGAGCGGCTTCCTGCATTTTCGCCGGTTCGGGCAGGTGGGCGAAAGGATAGAAGTAGGCGGTTTCCTGCCCGAAGGGGTTTTTTACGAAATCGATATGGTACTCGTAGGCGCGGTGGGTGGCGTCGAACCGGGCGTGAGCATCGGGCGCCACTTCGAAGATGCGGTAGATAGCGATATCCGGCGGAAGGAATTTGTTGATGCGGCGGGTGAATGCCTTGGGGAACTGCCCGTCGAAATCGAAGTGCAGGAAGTACTGTTTGGCGTGTACGCCCGTATCGGTCCGGCCGCAGCCCACTACTTCGATGGGCGTGCCCAGTATGGTGGAAAAGGACTTTTCCAGTTGTTGCTGGACGCTGATCTTGTCGGGCTGCTTTTGCCAGCCGTAGTATCGGGCGCCGTTATAGGCCAGTTCGGCAAAGTATCGCATAGCGCTGGATTGTCGGATCCAGGCCCGCAGCGGTAGGGTGCTGCAGGCCGGAATCCGGCAATAATACAAAAAAAGCGCCGCGGAATTCTCCGCAGGCGCCCTTTAACTTTTCTGTGGTGGACTGGGTCAGCCGATCACAGCATTGTCCTTGGCAAGGTTGCCGGCGTACATCAGCGCAGCGCCTGCCAGCATGAGGTCTTTCAGGAAGCTGGAGGCATCACCCTGCATGGCGGCGTCCAGGTGCACCAGGAAGGCGGTGAGCAGCAGGAAGACGGCCAGGAGCACGGCCGCCAGTTTATCCAGCTTGCCGATAAGGAGGCTTACCGCGCCGGCGATCAGGGCGGCGCCCGTCAGATAGACCAGTATAGGGCTCCCAAAGGCAATGCCTTTCATGGCTTCCGCATTCATGAAATGGAAAATGCCAAAAACTGCGAACGGGATCGCATACAGGTACTTACCAATACTTAATACTGCGTTCATAATAGGTGATTTTAGTTGGTTTTATTGTTTGTTTTAACATTCAATGTAGGTACACGACTACTCTAAGGTAAGAACTGCGGGCCAATTGTCCATGATTAAACAAGGTAATTTTTGGCTTATCTGGGTTTTTGCAATAAAAATGAAGGTTTTTTTTCGGAAATAAAGTAGGTGGTTTGGAAATGGGATAAGAGTGCCGGGGGCAAGCCGTACTGGCTCGAGGGGCTTCTGCTACAGCAGTACAACCAAAAGCCTTCAGGGCGGGCGAAACGCCGTAAAAAGAGAACCGCCTCCGAGCTGTTTCCCGGAAGCGGTTCTCTTTTTACGGCGAAAAAAACTCAAGCTGCGCGCAGCTGCTTGCTGAGCTTGCTGCGGCCGAGCTTTTCCTCGGCATAGGCGCGGCTGATCTCAAAGTTCTTGACGTCGTGCGTAGAAGGCAGGTCGAACATGGCGTCCGTCATAATGGCTTCGCAGATGCTGCGCAGGCCGCGGGCGCCGAG
>JAGFJE010000094.1 GCA_024103175.1 Phaeodactylibacter sp. | reverse complement strand
CTCGTTGGGCTTCGGCGGATGCTCGTTCGGCTTCCGCTTTTGCCTTGCGCTCGGCCGCTTCCACCCGCGCTAGGGCTTTTTCTGCTCTGTCTCTTTCCGCCACGGCCTCCTGCCGCAGCCCTTCGATCTGCCGGAAGAGGGCTTCGATGCGGCGGTTCAGCTCGGCAGTCCGCTGCGGGGCGCACTCTTTGGCGGCATTGTACTGGCGGATGGCGTTGACGTAGTCTCCTTTTTCCGCCAGCTGCTCGCCCCGGGCGATGATACAGGGGCAGTCCCGGCAGGGCTGCGCCTGGGCGGCTGCCGGGCGGGGCAGGAGGAGGAGAAGGAGGGGGATGTAATATTTTAGGGTGGCCATTTTATTTTGTTTATGCAACAGCGAGTAGACGCAATTAATTGTAGTATAAAAAGGCATGTACAAAGCCATCACCCCCTGTTTCCCCCTCAAGGGGGACAGCAAAGCTTCTATGAAAAGTAGGGTGGTACAGCCAACCATAAAAATCAGTTCCTTGCCCAAAATTCAACAATTGGGCTGCAAACGTGCCTTTATCGCCGTTTTCTTCGTCGATGCTGAGTATTCACTCATTTTCATATTCTGACAACCGCTCCCGGTAAACCGCCAGCGTATCCCTCAATGCCTCATTACTGCTATCCAGCTCGATGGCCTCCTCCAGGCGCTGCACGGCAAACCAGTACTGGCCGGCATCGATGAAGGTGCGGGCCTCACGCACTTTATTTTCACTTTCCAGGCGGGCGTTCTCTGCCCGCTGCTCTTCCAGTTCCTTCAGCGTCTGCCGGGCCTCCAGGTACAAGAAGCCTACCAATACGGCGGCGGCGAGGCTGATGGCAATGATGATATTTCGGTAAAGGGTTCTTTGCTTCTGCCGCGCCTTTTGGGCAATGGCCTCTTCTTTCTCCCGGGCGCGGTTTTCCTCGGCGGCCAGGCATTGCTGCAGGAAGGCCATATTGCTGTCGTACAGCGCCTTGTCGGCCGCCCAGTCGTGGCCGGGCTGGCGGCGGGGGTGGTAGCGCGCCGCCCAGAAGTGGTTGGTGGGGGTGGTTTGGCGCCAGTCGTCCAGGCGTTGCAGGAGGGCGCCGGTGATCCAGCCCTGTTGGGGGTCTTCCTCGTTCTCTTCGCGGGCCTGCTGCAGGCGCTGGTAGAGGCGGGCGTTTTCGGCCTCCTCGTCCGCCCAGCGGTTCAGGCGGCCCCAGTTGCGGATGAGGCTCTCGTGGGAGATGTCGAGCATGTTCTCCTCCTGCAGGGGCGCGCCGGGGGGCGGCATGAGGAAGGACGTGTCGAGCTGCCGGAATTGTTCGATCACCCCGTCCACCTCCTTCCGGCCGGTGGGAATGGCCTCCGCCAGGCCATATATCTCTTCCATGAGGGTGGGGCGGCGGCCGCCCTTGTCGCCGGCTGACAGGTCGGTGAGGCGCTGGAAGATCAGCTGGGCGATCTGCCGCCCTTTATCATCCAGCGTTTCGTATTGCTCGTCGGCGTGCCGGCCCAGGGCTTTTTCCATCTGGCCGGTAGCTTCGTAATCATCGTGGCTGACGGGGCCCTCGCCTCCGCCCTGCTGCCAGTGCCGGTAGGTGCGCATCAGGGCGTGCTGGAGAAGGGACAGCTGGTCCATGCTGTCGCCCACCTCGCGCACCAGGCGGTTCACCAGGGTGGGGTCGACGGGGGCGCCCACCACGCCGAGGGGGCCGGACACGGCGCGGCGCACATTCTCACTGCTGAGGCGGGGCACCAGGTACTGGCCCTGGTTGATGACCTCGGGCAGCCCGCGGTAGCGCACGCACTCGCCCAGGAATTCGGAGCGCATGGTGATCACCACGTACAGGCTGGCGCCTTCCTGCCGGGCGGCGGTGAGCAGCAGGTCGACAAAATGGGCCGCTTCGCCGGCCGGTATTTCGCCGGAAAAGCGGAAAAGCTCTTCAAACTGATCGATGATCAGCAGGGTTTTCTGGTGTTCATCCGCCCCCTCCTCGGCTTCGAGCAGGCCAAAGGAGCTCTCCTGCAGGACGGGCAGCAGTCGGGCCACTTCCGGGGCCAGCTCCTCGGCCTTTGCCAGGCCGGTATTCGCGCCCGCCAGGGCGGCGGCCAGGTTTTGCAGCGGGCTGTTGCCGGGGCGGCAGATGACGATCTTCCAGTCGGAGATGCGGGCCTGCTTCTTGCCGGCGTGCAGAGCGGGGATAAGCCCGGCGCGCACCAGAGAGGATTTGCCGCTGCCCGAGTTGCCCAGCACGCCGAGAAAGTGCGTCTGCATGAGCCGGGTGATCAGCTCCTCAGCCTGCCCTTCGCGGCCGAAGAACAGGTGGGCCTCGCCGGTACGGAAGGGGCGCAGGCCGGGGAAGGGGTTGCGGCGGGTGCGGTTCTCATCCAGAATGTCCATGTCCTGGCCCTGCTTCTGCAGGCCGAGGTAGTACTCGTCGATCTGGAAGTGCAGCGGCTCAGGCATGGGCTTGGGGGTTGAGGAATTGGATCAATTCTTGCTCATAGCCTTCCCGGGCGCAGTTGATGACCCGGAATTCGTGGCTGCGCACCTCGCGGATCCGGGAGCTGGCCCCGGGGTCCGTTACGCAGATGGCCATGGCATAGGGCGCCTTTTTCTCGGTCGCGGCCTTGATCAGTTCTACCTTAATGGCATTGCACCAGGCCGTAGTGGCGTTGCGCAGCAGGATGACGGCTTTGTTGCAGACCAGCCAGAAGTCGCGGAAGGAGGCGTCGGGGTCGATCTGCGGGTCGTCTTCCCGGAAAACGGGCACATAGACGTCGTATTTTTGGGCGTAGATCAGGTCATCCAGCTGAGTGCAGATGGGGTCGCCCTTGTCGCGGTGGTCGTGGATGAAGAACAGGCGGCGGGGCGCATCATCGGCTACCGCTACCGCTTCCTCCTCCTGCTTTTCTTCGCGCAGCTGGATCTTTTCCAGCAGGAAGTCCTTGATGGCCTTCACTTCGAAGGCGGGCAGCTCTTCGAGCTGCGCCGTCTTCCGGGCATCGGCCGCTATGGTTTCCAGGAATTGCTCCTGGGAGGTGGCGCACTCTTCGGTCACGGACTGGGCGGTAAACAGCTGGAACTGGGGATGAGCCCCGGCCGTTTCCTTGGCCAGCCGGTACTGCAGGTGGGTGAGCGGCTCCCGCGTGTCCGGCGTTTTCACCCCTTCGATGTCGTCGAACAGGTGGATGGAAAAGGCGGAGGCCTCGAGCTGGCGGCGCATAAAGGCTTCCAGCTCCGCCGCCGGGAGGGCTTTGAGATCTTCGGGGTGATCCGGCGCTTCGTCCGGCAGGATGCGGAAGTCGATCTTACCGTATTTGCGCTGCTGCTGCAGTTCTTTCAGCAGCCCGTCGCGCACCGCTCTGGAGCCGCTGGCGGTGTAGGCGAGGAAGAGGGCGTCGGAACCGGCCGGCCCCGGATTTTCCTTAATCCGGGCAGCCTCTTTCAGCCCTTTCAGCAGTTGGTACAGGCCGATGGAGAGCCGGGCGATTCTTTCGCTGAAGGCCCTTTCCTCCGGCGCGATGGGCAGGAGGCCCTGGAAAAAGTCGGCGTACACTACCTCGTTCTCTTTCAGGAAGCCGGTGATGCGGCCCACTTCATTACGGCTGGCCTCCTCCGGCTCATACTCGCCGTAGGGCATGACCTGTACGGGGAGGATGCGGCTGTTGCCGTTGACGATGGCCTCGCCGGCATTGTCGAGAAAATGGAGGAACTCCCGGCGGCACCAATCGCTCGACAGGTAGGCGGGAGAAAGGATGGGCAGAAAAACCCGCGACTCCTCCAATGCCCCCTGCAGGCGGGCGGGCAGTACGTTGCCGGCGTGCATGTCTTCTGTATCGAGGAAAATGTTCAGCTTCTTCCCAGAGCGGGAACGGAAGTCGGCCGCCAGCCGGGCACAGAAGTGCTCCACCCATTTTTTATGGGCGTCATTGTCGTGGTGGGCGTAGCTGACGAAGATATCGAACGGCATGGATATTTGAATAACGGATGCTGAAAGATAAGAATAATATATTTTTACCGGTAATTTGCTGATATTACCAACAATGCCTGCCAGGTTTTACGGAGGCAACGGAATAATGTTCTGGTGCTGCCGGAAATTCCTGGAGGAAAAAGCGAAACCCATGAAAGAAAAGCCGGAAATAGGGCTGGCGCTCTCCGGCGGCGGCGTACGCGGCTCCGCCCATGCCGGTGTGTTCAAGGCGCTGGAGGAACACGAGGTCGAGATCACTCAGGTCTCCGGCAGCAGCGCCGGAGCGATGGCGGGCGCTTTGTATGCCGCCGGCTACAAACCGGAAGAGGTCCTGGATTCGGTGGGATCCGGAGCTGAAAGTGCGAAAAAATAAGAATCGTTTTTTATTTGTAACTTTAGGTGTATAAAATGCCCAAACCCATGATGCCCGCTCATTCACTCCGGAGCCGGAACCTTTATCTTTCGGTAAACCATTCCCCCTATGCAACAATTTTGAAAACATTTGCGACGAGCCTTAAAATCTCGCCGGTTCTTACCTCCCATCTTTGTGACGTCCCCCGAAAACCTTCCCGTGCCCCACCACCTATACGGCGGCAGAAACCGGGAAGCGCAGCATTCAAAGTCACCATTATCATCACCTAAAAACGCTTTGTTATGAAAAGAGCACTCAAGATCACGGGCATGATCCTCGGCGCTATTGTTGTGGTGATGCTGCTCGGAGCAGCCTCCATCAACTTCAGCGGGATTCCCACTTACGAAACCAATCCTCCGAACCTGGAAGTAAAACCCGACAGCGCCATGATTGCCGAAGGCAAGCGCCTGGCCACCCTGGTCTGCCAGCACTGCCACATGGGCACAACGGGCAAGCTGGACGGCAAGGAGATGCTGGACATACCCGCCGAGTTCGGGAAGGTGTGGGCGCCCAACATCACCCAGCACCCCAATTCCAAACTGGCGCCCTACACGGACGGCGAGCTGGCCTACTTCCTGCGCACGGGCGTCAAGCGCGATGGGGGGTACGCTCCGCCGTGGATGCCCAAGTTTCCGCACATGTCCGACGAAGACCTGCACAGCGTCATCGCTTATTTGCGTTCCGATGCCCGCGAGCTGCAGCCCTCCGACAAAGTGCAGCCTGCGCCCGAGCCGTCTTTCCTGGTCAAGTTCCTGTGCCGGGTAGCGTTCAAGCCTCTGCCTTTCCCGGAGGAATCAGTGGAGGCGCCGCCTGTCACCGACAAAGTAGCCTTCGGGCGCTACCTGCTCACCAGCAAGGTGGAGTGCTACTCCTGCCATTCGGCGGATTTCAAAACGGTCAACATCGAAGCGCCGGAAAAATCGGAGGGCTACCTCGGCGGCGGCAATACCCTGATCAGCCCGGAAGACGGGGTGACCGAGATCTATTCTGCCAACATCACTATGGATAAGGAAACCGGTATCGGCAACTGGACGGAAGAGGAATTCATCAAGGCCGTGCGCTTCGGGCAGCGCCCCGACGGCAAGCCGATCCGGCCGCCTATGATCCCTTTCTCCGCTTTGTCCGATGAGGAGGCCTCCGCCATCTGGGCGTACCTGCAGACGGCGCCGCCTGTAAAGAATGAGGTGCAGCGGAATTGGGAAGAATAAGGCCGGAGAAAAGAGGCCACAAGGGATTTGACGATCGAGAAGGAGATGGGGCACTGTGGAGTTCGCAGAGCGGATTATTCCACAGGGGCCCCATCTCTTTTTTCTTGATGACGGGCCACCTAAAGGTAGCCCGTCCGAAGATGAAGTTCGCTTGTAACCGGACTTTTACATCATATCATCATACATGCCGGCGCCGGCCGGAGCGCCTTCCTTCTTCTTATCCGGAGCGTCGTTGATGGCGCAGGCGGTCATCAGCACCATGCCGGCGATGGAAGCGGCATTTTCGATAGCCACCCGGGTTACTTTAGCCGGGTCGATCACACCGGCCTTCTTCAGGTCTTCGTATTCTCCCGTACGGGCGTTGTAGCCATAGGCATCTTTTGCGTCGAGTACTCTCTGCAGCACGACGCTGCCTTCTACGCCGGCATTCTCGGCGATGGTACGCAGGGGCGACTCCAGCGATTTGCTCACGATGCCGGCGCCGATGAATTCGTCTTCATTGTCGAACTTCACCTTGCGCAGGGCATTGATGGCGCGAACATAAGCTACGCCGCCGCCGGCAACGATCCCTTCTTCAACGGCTGCGCGGGTAGCGTGCAGGGCGTCGTCAACGCGGTCTTTCTTTTCCTTCATTTCCACCTCCGTAGGGGCGCCTACGTGCAGGACGGCAACGCCACCGGCCAGCTTGGCCAGGCGTTCCTGCAGTTTCTCCCGGTCGTAGTCCGAAGTGGTGTTCTCGACCTGGGCCTTGATCTGGTTGATGCGGGCCTGAACCATAGATTCATCGCCATTGCCGCCGACGATGGTCGTATTGTCCTTGTCGACCTTGATCTTCTCGCAGCGGCCGAGGTGTTCGAGGCCGGCATTTTCCAGCTTATACCCCCGCTCTTCGCTAATCACGGTGGCGCCGGTCAGCACGGCGATGTCTTCCAGCATGGCCTTGCGGCGGTCGCCAAAGCCCGGGGCTTTGACGGCGACTACCTGGAGGGTGCCGCGCAGGCGGTTGACCACCAGGGTGCCCAGGGCTGTCCCTTCCACATCTTCGGCAATGATGAGCAGGGGCTTGCCTTCCTGAGCGGAGGCCTCCAGTACCGGGATGATGTCCTTGACGTTGGAGATCTTCTTATCGTGGATCAGGATGAGCGGGTCGTCGTATTCAGCGGCCATCTGCTCCGTATTGGTAGCGAAGTAAGGGGAGAGGTACCCGCGGTCGAACTGCATGCCGCTCACTTCTTCCACGTAGGTTTCCGTGCCCTTGGCCTCTTCCACTGTGATGACGCCGTCGGTGCTTACCCGTTTCATGGCGTCGGCGATCAGGTTGCCGATCTCCTCGTCGTTATTGGCGGATACGGTGGCCACCTGTCGGATCTTGTCGAAGTTGCCGCTCACGGCTTCGGCCTGCTCCTTGATGTTGTCTACGACGATCTTCACCGCCTTGTCGATGCCCCGCTTGAGGTCGATGGGGTTGGCGCCGGAGGCGACGTTCTTCAGGCCGGCGTTGATCATAGCCTGAGCCAGGACGGTGGCCGTGGTGGTGCCGTCACCGGCCACATCAGCGGTTTTGCTGGCCACTTCTTTGGCCATCTGGGCGCCCATGTTCTCCAGCGGGTCGGGCAACTCGATCTCTTTTGCTACGGTCACCCCGTCCTTGGTCACTTTGGGAGCGCCGAAGCTCTTCTGGATCACCACGTTGCGGCCCTTGGGGCCGAGGGTCACTTTGACGGCATTGGCCAGTTTGTCGATACCTATTTTGATCTGCTCGCGGGCGTGATTGCCAAAGGTAATTTCTTTTGCTGCCATATGTATGGTCGTTTTTTTTAGGTTTACAAATGGTTAGAATGTTCTCCGTCGGAAATTAGTTTTCGTTGACGACCACCAGGATGTCGTCCTCACGCAGGATGAGGTATTCGTCGCCGTTGTAGTTCAGCTCCTGGCCGGCGTATTTCCCGTAGAGCACGCGGTCGCCAACGCTTACATTCAGCTTGACGCCTTCTTTGCCGGGCCCGACGGCAATGACCTCACCCTGTTGGGGCTTCTCCTTGGCGGTATCCGGGATGATAATACCGCCTTTGGTCTTCTCTTCTGCCGGCAGCGGTTTGACGACCACCCGGTCGTTGATTGGTTTGAAAGTTATTTTACTCATGTCCAAACTTAGGTTTAATAGTGATTGAACAAAAAACAAGCTTATAATTGAAGTGAGCATAAAATTCACTCCGGCAGCCACCTGCAGGCTGCCGGAGTAAAAAGCCGGCACGGCTGCTTATTTGATCTCTATCTTGCGCGGAGCCGGCAGCTTGGCTTCCTCTCTTTTCGGTATCAGTATCCGCAGGATGCCATTCTCATACCTGGCGTTGATCTTGGAATCGTCCACTACGCTCTTCGGCAGGCGGAAGGTGCGCAGGAAGGACTGATAGCTGAACTCGCGGCGGGTATAGCGTTCGCTCTCCTTGAGTTCGCGCTCCGTTTCTTTCCTGGAGGCAATCTTCAGGACTTCATTTTCGAGTTCGATCTGAAAATCTTCCTTCTTCATGCCCGGAGCTGCCATTTCGACAGTAAAACTGTCATTTGTTTCAATGACGTTGACTGCCGGGATGGTGGTGTCTGTCGGTGAATTGTTCTGTAAATCCCAGTCGGAAAATTCCCGGGTTAAGAAATCGTCAAAAAACCGGGGAAGGCTCGGAAAGACATTGCTTCTCATCAGTTTCATAATTACCTTCTTTTTAATGGTTAAACAATCAAAATAGCAGCATTAATCGCCAAACATTAAAAAGCGGCTGCGTAAACCGATTTTCCGCATCTCCGTTTTCTACTGATCAAATCAAATGCCAATCCGGATACTGGAGGCAGGCAGCAGAAAAAACGGCTAATCACACTGCCAAAATGACATTCGGCCCGTAATCTGCGCCATGCCTGCCACAAAACGGGCTGTATCAGTCAACCCTCTTCACTTTTTCCGCCGGGCCGGCCAACAGGCTGGCCGTGGCGCCTTCTGAAAAATTCAAGCCCGGTTTAAAACCATAGAAGCACATATATAAATACCTGAATGCCAGCAATGAAATTTCAACACGCCTAAAGATGCCCGGGCCTGGCTGAAACAGGATGGCAAACCGGCAGAAGGAAAAAAGGAATTTATTGTGTAATCCCCCGGCAATCCGGCCCTTCTCCTTTCTGGAACTCCCCTTAAGTCAACCCCAATATTTTTATTTTAACCGAACGCGGCCAGGCAGGCTTTTTTAACTTGTAAGTTTATCAGGCTTTAAAGCAGCCCGGCTGTATGGCGGGCCTTTACTTAGCTAATCAAAAAAACTGAAAACTTTTTGCTATGAAGAATTTTAAATTTCTCCTGCTGCTTTTCGCCCTTTCGGGAATGGTTATTACCTGGCAGAGCTGTAATGAAGACGAAGAGCCCACACCGGAGGCAACCTGTACAGACGGCATCCAGAATGGAGAGGAAACGGGAATAGACTGTGGCGGCCCGGACTGCCCGCCCTGTGAAATAGGGGTTCAGGGCAGGTGGCAGTCTTCCGGCGACAACGTTGCTCCGCTGCTGGTTAGCCTCTTTGCCACCGACAGCATCTACGCCGAGTTCAATACGGATAACACTTACCTGGTGGAGCAATATGACACTTCGGGCGCCAAACTGACGCTGGAAGGCACCTACACCCAGAAGGAAAGCGGCGTGGGCGACATCTGGGAGATCACCGTCAACCAGTCTTCTCCAGCTGTTCTTACTTCCGAAGGCATCTTTGAAGTGACGGACAATACCATGAGGTACGAAATTGTTCAGACTTCTCCCGACATCGGCGCTGTTCCGCCTACTGCCGCCGCCGGTTTCGGCAGCACCAACGGAGGGGCCCTCGGCAATATAAACATACAGGTTTACGAACGCATAGAGTAAGCACTGCCGTAGGCCAACTGGCCTTTCCCCAGGCAGTTATTGGTTTTCGTATGTTTCTGGAACCCTTAACAGCCTGGGGCTCCCCTCTCTCCTGCAAAGTAGTGACAGCACATATGGCTACAGGCTATATTGCCAGATTGTGGTGCCCGGGCCTTTAGAGGCTGATATGCGCCGGGGCGGCCAGGGAGGCACCCTTTCAACGCACTACCTCCAGACAAACAAAAAACAACCCTAGCTGACATGAAAAACCGCAACCTCTGGCTCTGGCTTTTCGTTTTAGTATCCAACGCAGCCATGGCGCAGATCCCTCCCTATTTCGAGCGGCTGGAAAAGAAGGTGCCGGAAAAGGCCGAAAAGGAATTCCAGTACATCGCCTACTTTTATAACCACTACGTCAACAGCAACATCTACCCTACCAATGACTTTCTGAGGGGGCAGGTGATCGGCCGGTTGTACGGCCAGAATACGACCACCACATCTGACACCCTGTCGGCTTCCTATTTCGAGCAACGCATCCTGCCGTTTTTTATCTACCAGCCCAAGCTGTTCGACGGGCGGGCGATCCTGCGCGCCTCCTTCGAGATCGACTTCACCTGGGGCGATGTGGCCTACGGCACGGGTGGCAACTTCGGCTCGGCTCCTTCGGCCGACCAGGTCAACCTGCAGACGCAGAACATAGAACTGGAGCTGATCCCCGCCACCGGCTGGGCCATCAACCTGGGCCTGCAACGCATGTTTGACACCCCTCACAACCCCTACCGCACCTTCTTCGACCAGATGCTCAACTCCGCCTACCGGCTCAACTACTGGGGCACCGACGGAGTCGGCATCACCCTGCGCCGCGACGCCGACTACTACAAGTGGAAAGCCGGCTTTTATCAGCTCTATGAGAACAACATCCAGAACGATGACGACGTCTACATGATGGAGCTGAACTATCGTCGGGCCCTGGGGCTGAAATGGCATCTGGGCGGCTCCGTTTACTACGTCCGCGACCGCTCGAACGGCCAGGGTGGGCCCTCCATCCTGGGGCAGGGGCTCAACAGCACTCTGAACGATTATAACGGCACCTTCCGCTTCCGGTTCGGCAATGCCGAATACAAAGCGGATGTGGCCTGGCTGGGCGCCTATTTCGGTTATAATGAGATCCAGATGATGGGCCCCTGGTTCCTTACCGGCTACCTCAATTACAACCTGGGCGGTACGCAACTCAGAACCAATGGCATCTGGGCAGACGGGCCCAGCATCGGCGGCCTGGGCGCCAACCTGCGGGCCGGCTATCGCTACGGGAAAACACCGAATGACGCCGTCTGGGTAGACCTGATCTACACCTCAGGAGACAACAACGGCATCGCGGACGATAAGTACAGCGGCGTAATGACGGGCAATACCTGGGGCACACCGGCCGCTCTGCACGTCAGCCATGGCGCTTACCTGCTCTTCCCTCATGCCAATGTTGTCAACCGCTATGTTGCTGCTGTCACCGATATTTCCAATATGGGTTTTGGCCTGACGGGCGGCGCCGTCAACTGGGGCATGGACTTCGTCCCCTACAAGTTTTCCGGAAAGCTGGGCCTGGCGGCGGCCCTGAGCAATGCCGAGCCCAACCAGGGCGGCCCGGTTATGGGCCTGGAGTCCAACGTTAAGCTCGGCTACCAGTTCGGGGCCTTTATGCAGGCCGAACTGCACGCCGCCTATTTGTGGCTGGGCGATTTTTATGACAGCCCATTGGTCAACGGCGGAGCGGCGGAGCGGCCGGCGAACCCCTATACCGCCATTGTGGTGTTTAAATGGTTGATGTTTTAGCATCCGAACAAACCAGTGAGTCTGCACAATGCTTCTGCCGCCAAAAATATCTTTTATAAAAAGCAAGCCATGAGAAATTTGTTTTCCATAGCGCTCCTGTTGCTCCTGAGCGCCTGTGCTCTCCAGAAAGAGGCCCCCAGCGTCCAGTCCTTTGACGACTTATCCTATCCTTTCCCTACGGCGAAGGTAAAGTTGCCCGACGGACTGGAAGTCGCCTACTTCGATGAAGGGGAAGGAAAAGAAGTGATCCTGTTCATTCACGGCCTGGGCAGTTACGCGCCGGCCTGGAAAAAGAACATAGAGGCACTGAGAAATAACTACCGCTGCCTGGCCATAGACCTGCCGGGGTACGGTAAATCCAGCAAGGGCAAATACGAGGCCAGCATGACGTATTACGCCACCGTGGTAAAAGGTTTCCTCGATGCATTGGGCATTGAAAAGGCCACGCTGGCCGGGCACTCTATGGGTGGGCAGATTGCCATCACCGCGGCGCTGGCTTACCCCGATAAAGTAAAACGCCTCATTCTGGTCGCCCCCGCCGGTTTCGAGGCCTTCCACAAGGGAGAACGGCAGTGGTTCCGGGAAGTGCTGTCTCCCCGGGGAGTAAAACTGACCACCGTCGAACAGATCAGAGAAAACATGGCCTGGAATTTCTATGAGCTGCCGCCCGATGCCGAATTCATGATCACGGACCGCATCGCCATGCGCGCCGCCGCCGGCTTCGACGCCTACTGCTACATCATCCCGGAATGCGTCAAAGGCATGGTAGACGAGCCGGTATTTGACGAGCTGCCGAATGTGCAACAGCCGGCCCTGGCCATCTTCGGCCATCAGGACAACCTCATCCCCAACCGCTTTCTCAACGGCGGGAAAACGGAAGATATCGGCAAGCAGGGCGTCGCACAGATGCCTGATGCCCGCCTGCTCATGATCGACAAGGCCGGCCACTTCGTACACTTCGAAAAGGCTGACCCCGTCAATGAGGCCATACTCGAATTCATGCGCGCTAAATGACGGAGCGGCTTGGTAAGCTACAAAAGGCTGATTACATTTGTAGCCCATCAATCGCTCCGAAACCATGCTCGCCAGAAATACGTTCCTCCTGCTGTTCATCGGCCTGCCTTTGCTGCTATGGGGACAGCGCGACGAGGTCCCCGTCACCCTGGAAACGCCTTACAACACGGTTCTGGTGCACCTCCATTACCTCCAGCCGGAAACCTATCAGCCGGAGGTGGCGGCACGTACCCTTTATGGCGTTCAGGACAGCGCGCGGGCAGCCCGCCTCGCCATTCAGCTCAAACAGGTCCTGGACGGCAAGGGCCTGAAAGTGATCCTGAACAAGCTGCCCCAGGCTCCGGACTACCGGGAAGACACCACGTCGGACCGGAATATTTACACCCTTTTTCCGCTCGAGCTTCCGGGAGTGTACCTCGAAAAAACCGAGGGTAGGTGGTATTATTCGGAAGAGACGGTGGGGCTCATCCCCGAATTGCACAAAGGAGTCTATCCCTTCGGAGCGGACCTCTTGCTCAACCTGCTGCCAAAATTTGGCCAGCGGGAAATATTGGGCATGGCCCTCTGGCAATATATTGGCCTGCTGGCCCTCCTCATACTGGCCCTCCTGGTGCATTTTGCCCTCAGCCGCCTGCTCCGGCCACTGGTCCGGCGTTTTACCCACTATCGGGCCCGGGGGCAGAGCGTGCCGCCGGAACTGGTTTGGAAGATCGCCCGCGCCGCCAGTATTTACATTGTGCTCCGGCTGATCAAGGCCTTTCTGCCCGTCCTTCAACTCCCCATCGAGTCGGCAAGTTTTGCGGTAATGACCATTCGCATTCTATCGGTTGTGCTGGTGGTTTACATTTTACTGCGTATTCTGGATGTGTTCGTCTTCTATGCCGACCGGTTCACCCGGCGTACGGAAAGTAAAATGGACGAGCAGTTGCTTCCCCTGCTGAAAGGCGGGGTGCAATTTATTCTTTTGGCTGGTGGTGTGATCCAGGCTTTCCGGGTCCTGCAGGTCGATATTACCACCCTGATCGCCGGTATTTCCATCGGAGGGCTGGCCCTGGCCCTGG
Organism: Phaeodactylibacter sp.; assembly: GCA_024103175.1. Classification (GTDB taxonomy): domain Bacteria; phylum Bacteroidota; class Bacteroidia; order Chitinophagales; family Saprospiraceae; genus JACJXW01. The sequence goes on along the minus strand of JAGFJE010000094.1, from coordinate 15,922 downwards.
CGGCTCAGGATACCCTGAAAAACCTGTTCGGCTCCCTGACGATCTTCCTGGACAAGCCCTTTCAGGTCGGCGACTGGATCAACTTTTCGGACGTAGACGGGACCGTAGAGGAGGTTGGGTTCCGTTCCACCCGCGTCCGTACTTTTGCCAACTCACTGGTTTACGTCCCGAACGGCAAACTGGCGGACATGGTGATCAACAATTATGGCCTGCGCACCTACCGCCGGTTCAGTACGAAGATATCCGTCACCTATGATACCCCATCGGCATTGGTGGATAAATTTACGGAAGGGCTGCGGCAGATCGTAGCTACACATCCCCGCACCCGCAAAGATTACTACGAGATCCACCTCAATGAAATGGGCAGCAGTTCTCTGGACATCCTGTTCTACATTTTTTTTGAAGTGCCAAGCTGGTCGGAGGAACTCCGGGCGCGCCACGAGGTGTTGCTGGGCGTCATCGATCTGGCGCACAATCTCGGTGTTCGTTTTGCCTTTCCCACTCAAACCATGCACATCGAGGAGTTTCCTGGGGCAACGGCCACCACGCCGCACTACAAAACCGAACCGGAGGCGATGGACAAGCGCATGGAGGAGTTTCTGGCAGGTTTCAAGGCCAGGGTCAGCCCCAAATAAAAAACCCTCCCTCGCGCCTATACGCAAGAGAGGGTTTTTTACTTGGAACGAGCAACGGCTTAGCCGTTCATGGAGGTCAGGAACTCTTCGTTGCTGGTTGTCCCTACCATATGTTTACGCAGGAATTCGAAGGCCTCGTCGGGCTTCATGTCTGCCAGGTGGTTACGCAGGATGAACATGCGCTGGAGCGTATCCTTGTCCAGGAGCAGGTCTTCGCGGCGGGTGCTCGACTTGGTGAGGTCGATGGACGGGAACATCCGCTTGTTGGACAGGTTGCGGTCCAGTTGCAGTTCCATATTGCCGGTGCCTTTGAATTCTTCGAAGATCACGCCGTCCATCTTGGAGCCCGTATCGATAAGGGCGGTGGCCAGGATGGTCAGGGATCCGCCGTCTTCAATGTTTCGGGCGGCGCCGAAGAATTTCTTGGGTTTGTGCAGGGCGTTGGCCTCCACACCACCGGAAAGCACCTTGCCGCTGGCCGGAGCCACGGTGTTGTAGGCGCGGGCCAGGCGGGTGATGGAATCCAGGAGGATGATCACATCGTGCCCGCTTTCCACCAGCCTTTTGGCCTTTTCCAGGACAATGCCGGCCACCCGCACGTGGTTGTCAGCCGGTTCGTCGAAAGTAGAAGCAACGACTTCGGCGTTCACACTCCGCTTCATATCAGTTACTTCTTCCGGGCGTTCATCGATCAGCAGTACGATCATATAGCACTCCGGATGGTTTTTCGCGATCGCATTGGCAATGTCCTTCAACAGGAAGGTCTTACCCGTTTTGGGTTGCGCCACGATCAGTCCCCGCTGCCCTTTGCCGAGCGGAGTGAAGAGGTCGATCATGCGGTTGCCGATGTCCCTTCCGGTAGGAGAGCTCGTCAGCTTAAACTTTTCATGAGGGAAGAGCGGCGTCAGGTAATCGAACGGCACCCGGTCGCGGATATCTTGCGGGTCGAGGCCATTTATCTTGGAAACGCGCAGCAGGGCGAAGTATTTTTCGCCCTCCTTTGGCGGGCGGATAGCGCCGCGCACTGTATCCCCCGTACGCAGGCCAAAGAGTTTGATCTGAGAGGGAGAGACGTAGATGTCGTCCGGTGAGGTCAGGTAGTTGTAGTCGGAAGAACGCAGAAAGCCATACCCATCGGGCATCATTTCAAGAATACCTTCTCCTTCGATGATGCCGTCGAGCTCGATGTCGAAGGATTCCTCCTGCTGGCGGGATTGACTCCGGCGGCCCCGGTTATCGTCATCATCCCCCCGGTCCCGCTCCCGGTCCCGGTCCCGATCCCGGCTGGAACTGTCACTGCTCCTGCCGCGTTGCCGACGGGAATCGTCCTCTTCTTCATCCTCTTCCTCGCCACGGCTGTCCCGTTTGCGGCCGGAGGAGCCTTCATTGGCTACTTTGACTACCCGGCGTGTCCGGTGGCGCGAGTGGCCATCGCTGTCGCTGTCGCTGTCGTCACCATCATCATCACTATTGTCAGATTGATTGGTTTCTTTTTCAGAGCGGGAGCGGCTTTGAGCGCGTTTTCCGGCTTCCTTGCCGTTGGGAGAACCGTCTTTCTTGTCATCGCTGTCCCCTTCATCAGCATCGCCACCGGCTGCCTGATGATCCAGGATCTTGTAGATAAGTTCCTGTTTGTTCAGCCGTTTGTAGCCCTTGAGCCCGATCTGCTCAGCTAACTCTCTTAGCTCGGGGACAAGCATGTAGTTCAATTGTGATATATCCAACATAATATACTTGCTTGTATGTTTTTTAGTAAGAAGCTTGTTCTTGTGAAAAAAAAATGAAATTGATGTCAGAGAATTTTGCGGAAAAAAGTGGGGATTTGAGAATTCACCAATCGTTAATTAATCTCCAAAACTTTTCCTTCTTGTGGCCCGACAACCCTTCTTGATCAAAGTGGGAAATAGCAGGATAGAGAGTGAAAACACCTCAAGAAATGCTATAAGGCGTTAAGACGTCATGGTGTGCCATTACGCTTTCGTCGCAACAAAAATACATTTAATTTTTCAATTCAAATAGTATCTTTGCAAAAAAAGTAACCAAAACTTTTCCCAAAAGTTCAATCCCCAACTCCTTTTCTAAACCAAACGGTAATCAATACTGCAATATGCTTGAACTCCATTTTATCAGAACGAATAAAGAACGTGTTCTCCAGGGCCTGAAGATCAGAAATTTCACCGGGGAGGAACTCCGGGTAGTAGACGAAGTCCTCCAACTGGACGATACCCGCAAGGATACGCAAACCGAACTCGACAGCATTCTTGCCGAGCGCAACCAGCTGTCCAGGGAGATCGGGGGCTTGTTCAAGGCGGGCAAAAAAGAGGAGGCGGAGGCCATGCGCCGGCGCGTTTCCGAGCTTAAAGAACGGGCATCCGGACTGGAAGAGAAACTCAAGGCCACTGTAGAGGCATTGAATGAGGCATTATATACCATTCCCAATATTCCTCATGAATCGGTTCCCGCCGGTAATACCGACTCGGACAATGAAGTGTACAAGCCCTGGCCCGGGGAGCTTCCGCAGCTCGAGTCCGGCGCTCTGCCCCACTGGGAACTGGCTCAGAAGTACAATATCTTCGACCTGGAGCTGGGGACCAAGATCACGGGGTCGGGCTTTCCCCTTTACCGGGGCAAAGGCGCCCGCCTGCAGCGCGCCCTGATCTCCTTTTTCCTGGATGAGGCCGTCAAAGCCGGGTACGAAGAGATCATGCCTCCCCTGCTGGTCAACGAAGACACGGCCCGGGCAACCGGCCAACTTCCGGATAAGGAGGGCCAGATGTACACGGTAGAACGGGATAACCTCTACCTCATTCCGACTGCCGAGGTGCCGCTGACCAATATTTACCGGGACGTCATCCTCGAGGAAAAAGATTTCCCCATTAAATTGACGGGGTATACGCCCTGCTTTCGCCGGGAAGCGGGCTCTTACGGCGCACACGTCAGAGGGCTCAACCGCGTACATCAGTTTGACAAGGTAGAGATCGTGCAGTTTCAGCACCCCGACCGGTCTTATAACACCCTGTACGAAATGCTGGCACATGTGGAAGGCGTCCTTCAAAAGCTGGAACTCCCCTTCCGCATCCTGCGCCTTTGCGGCGGGGACCTGGGGTTTACCTCCGCCCTCACCTTCGACTTTGAAGTATACTCCGCCGCTCAGGAACGCTGGCTCGAAGTCAGTTCAGTGTCCAATTTCGAAACCTATCAGAGCAACCGCATGAAGCTACGCTTCCGCGACGGCAAATCTACCCGCCTGGCGCACACCCTCAACGGGAGTGCGCTGGCGCTGGCGCGCATCGTTGCCGCCCTGCTGGAAAACAACCAAACCCCCGAAGGAATTGTTATTCCAAAAGCTTTACAGGCATATACAGGATTTAGCCGGTTGGACTAGTATGGCGCACCAGAATGTTATCTTTTTAACGTTTTTGCGTCATAATTAAAAACTGTCTTTAAAAATCAACCGCAAACCATTATGGGAGCATATTATGGATACTTCATCATTGGCGGCATTCTTTCGGTTGTCGGCATGGTGATCAGCCAGAGATTAAAGAGCAAGTTCAACAAATACAGCAATGTGCCGATCCGTTCGGGCTTGTCCGGGAGGGAAGTCGCCGAACAGATGCTTCGGCATTTCGGTATTTCGGACGTCAAGGTGGTGGAAGGGCAGGGGTTTCTGACTGACCACTACAACCCCGCCACCAAGACGGTGAGCCTCAGTGAGGGCGTCTATCGGGGCAGGAATATCGCCGCGGCAGCCGTAGCTGCACACGAATGCGGCCACGCCGTTCAGCATGCAGAGGCCTATGCCCCTCTTCAAATGCGGTCGGCCCTGGTGCCCATCGTCAACCTATCGGCCATGGCGCAGCAGTGGTTGCTGATCATCGCCTTTATGACATTGTCGACCATGCCTTCGCTCATGCTGATCACGATCATCGCTTTTGCCGTGACCACCCTGTTTAGCTTCATTACCCTGCCGGTGGAGTTCGACGCCAGCCGGCGGGCCTTGGTATGGCTCGACAACAGCGGTGTAGCCCGGGGGCAGGAATACGACGGCGCCAAAGACGCCCTATGGTGGGCGGCTATGACCTATGTCGCCGCTGCGCTTTCCGCACTGGTTATGGTGCTGTATCTGATCTTACAGTACAACCGTTCCCGGTAAACCTTTGAAGAACTCTGCGGGCGGTGTGAATGCCCCGGAAATGCTAAACGCCTGCTTTTTCTTTGAAATAGGGGGCTTTTGACTTATTTTTGGATGCTTTTAATGGTTACCTCCGGGAAATTTTAAAAGAAAAAACAAGTATTTATCATGCCAGAAGACGTAAGCGAATATATAGAGATAGCCCAAATGGCTATGGAAGATTCCATCGAGCACCTTCAAAAGGAGCTTGCAACCATCCGCGCCGGGAAAGCTTCTCCCAATATGCTCAGTGGGATAATCGTCCCCTATTATGGTTCTCCAACCCCGCTCAACCAGGTTGCCAACGTGAGTACTTCCGATTCGCGGACCATCACCATTCAGCCCTGGGAAAAGAATATGCTTGCCCCTATCGAAAAGGCCATATTTGAAGCCAACCTGGGGGTCACTCCGCAAAACAACGGTGAGATCGTCATCATCAATATCCCTCCGCTGACCGAAGAACGCCGTAAGGAACTGGTCAAGAAAGCTAAAGCGGTAGGGGAAGACACCAAAGTAGGTATCCGCAGCGCCCGGCGGGATGCGATGGATGCGATTAAAAAGGCAGTTAAGGGCGGCTTCCCGGAAGATGCGGGTAAACGAAAGGAGGAGGAAGTGGAAAAGTTGACGAAAGAATTCGTAGAAAGGATCGATAAACTTGTCGAAAGCAAGGAGAAGGATATTATGACCATTTAATTTCCGGAGGCAGTATTTTTGCTAAACAACTAGCCGGTATATTTGTCTATTTGGCGTAATAGCTTTACCTTTGCCGGGCTTTTCAGAATTTTGAGGAAAAGAAAAAGCGTCTGTAATGAAACGTACATTTCAACCTTCTAGAAGGAAGCGCAAGAATAAGCATGGTTTTCGTTCGAGAATGAGCACCAAGAACGGCCGCAAGGTATTGGCCAAGCGCCGCGCCAAGGGCCGCCACAAACTGACCGTATCTGACGAAAAACGACTCAAGTAAGGATATAACTGCCTGCTGAGGCAAGCTTCCGAATGCAAAAAGGTGAAGTATGGAACTGCTCCGTACTTCACCTTTTTTGCGTTGCCGGCATTTGAAGCTCACTTCACTGCACGCTATCGCCCCTCAGTATCCGGTATCGTTTGCGGGCTTCCACTGCGAAAGTACTTCCCGAATAATCGATGAAAAGGGTTTCGTAGAGGGCCATTGCCTTTTCCTGGTCTCCGAGATGGGCCTCGTACAGTTGCCCCAGTTCGTAGAGCGCATTATCGGCGCGTATTTCCTCGGGGTGGTTATCGATGATGGCCTGCAGCAGGGCGGCGGCTTTTTCGTACGCTCTCTTTTTCCGGTATATCTTTGCCTCCAGGTACAGTACATCGTCTTTCAGGGAGTGGTTCGGGAATTCCCGTTCCAGGGTATCCAGCTTCAGGAAAGCGTCATCGAAGCGGTTTTGAAAGACCAGCAGTTCGGCATCGGCATACAACTGAAGCGCAGTGGCGGAAGTATCCAGCCCCAGGTTGTCCATAATAAATACGGACAGGTCGAGAGCATCATTGGCGATGAGCTTGGACGTGGAGGCTTTCAGAATATCAAACTGAGCCTGTGCCCACTGAAAATCGCCGGTATAGTAGGAAAGCTTGGCGTTGCGGAAGCGGGCTTCGTGGCCCAGCAGGTCTTCTTTGAATGCCTTATCGACCTGAGAATACAGGAGGGTGGCCTCCCAGCGCTCTCCCTGCATGAGGTAGTAATCGGCCAGGTTGATCTTGCCCATGGCCTGGATGGCGGGGTTGACGTTGGGGTATTCGATCATTTCGCTGAGCAGGCGGATGGCCTTGTCGAGGTCATTGATATACAACGCTTCCAATTCGGCGAGTTCCAGGATGATGTTGGCCGTCACCTTGGAGCGGCCAAACTCGTTGAGGAACGATTCGTATTCCTGTTCCAGTTGCTTCAATTCTTCGGGGCTGTAATCATAGCCTTCGACCAGTTGCCGGCGTTTGCAGCGCAAGGACTCCCTTTTGGCGTCAATATAAAAGGTAGAAGAAGGCCCTTTGTCCGTTACGATGTAATCATAGGCCATGATGGCGGCTTCGTATGCCTTATCGTTGGCGGCAATTTCGCCAATGCGAAAGACGCGCCCTCCGTTCTCCCGGAAGCGGCGGTCCAGGGCGCGGGCCTGCCGGAAGGCATTGCGGTAATCCTTTTGCTGGATGAAGACCCAGCTGAGCATTTCCGGGTAAAATTCGGCATTGGGCTCGGCCTGTATGCGGGTGTAGAGCTGGGCCTGCAACTCCTGGTAATCTTCAGGGAGCAGGTAGCGCTGAAAGATCGATTTGACGCTGTTGGTGCGGCCGGGGTTGGCTTCAATGCTGTTGAGATAACTTTCTATCATTTTGGCGGAGTCTCCCTTCCGGCGGTATAATTCTCCGAGGTTGTAGGCGAAGGCCTCTTTATCTTTGAGTAGTTCGGAGCCCCGTTCGTAGGTTTCGATGGCCAGGCCGTACTTGGTGAGGACCATAAAGGTATTGGCCAGGCGGGTGATCACAAACTGGTCTTTGGGCAGCTTTTCAATGGCCAGGCGATACTGCTCCTCCGCTTTATCGTCCAGGACCTGCCGTTCATACAGCTTGCCGTAGGTGACGTAGAGCTGCACATTGTCGGGGTCGCGCCGCAACTGTTTTTTAATGACCTGCTCACAGTCATCAAAGGCCTCCATGGCCAGCAGGGATTCTACGTAGCGGTCGAAATAGAAATCGTTGAAATTGCTCTGCTTGTACAGCTTTTCGTATAAGACGGCGGCTTTTTCATATTCTCCGTCGCGGAAATATTGCTGGGCCAGCTGAGCTTCCTGGCCCCAGGCTGTCAACGCGGTAAAAATAGCTGCTATCAGAATAAGGCTCCTCATCATCACTTTTACAGTTTTTGTATTCTGCCGGGCAGTAGGTATTCGTCCTGTAAAATTTGCAGGCATAATATAAGCGTGCTAGGTTAAAAACGCCAGTTTTTCTTAAAAGTTGCTCAATATAAAACGGCAGAACGGCTAATGTCCACTTAAGTACATTAGCCGTTCTGTTTATTATGCGGTGTTCGGTGAAGGAGTAGTTTACTCCAGCCTGAATTTCACCGGCAGGTTGAACTGTACCCGTACGGCACGGCCACGTTGCTTACCGGGTATCCACTTCAGGCCTTCGGTATTCATCAGGTTGACCACGCGGAGGGCTTCCTGGCCGCACTGGGCGCCGATATCGCGCACTACCTTGGCGTCGGCCACCGAGCCGTCTTTTTCTACGACGAACTGGACTACGACGGTGCCTTCCACGCCGTTTTCACGGGCGATGGCGGGGTAGTTGATGTTTTTGTAAATGAACTCCAGCATCTTTTTGTCGGCGCACTGCTTCTTTTCCTGTTTGGTAGGCAGGTCTTCACAACCCGGGAAGCGCGGCATGTCTTCAACCACTTTGAAGATCTCTTCCACTTCCGGCTCTGGCGGGGGCGGGGGGGGCGGCGGCGGCGGCGGCGGAGCGGACTCCTGTACGGGAGGAGCTTCTACTACCGTTTCATCGTCAACCGACTGGTCGACAAATTCTACTTCTTCTTCCTCCAGGATCTCCTCGTCCGGCACCTCTTCAATTACAGGAGGTGGCGGGGGTGGAGGCGGGGGTGGCGGTTCAGCGGTACGAGGCGGTTCGATCTCGATCTCTTCATCGAACACCAGTGCATCATCGGGGATGTACACTTCTTCCTCGTATTGGGTCCAACTGAATGCCAGTATCGTCAAGCCAAGAGCTAACACCAGGCCGAGGTTGAAGAACGTACCGCTGTATTTAAAGGCGTCTGCCCAGGGGTACTTCGTCCTCGCATCCAATGGTGATTTGCCCGAATGGCTTGCCGCATCTGTGGAAACATTGGCGGAGCGCTGCGCATAGATCGATTTCATCACAACGATAATCGCTACGATGCCCACGATAATGGCAGATGCTAGTCCGGCCAGGGTTCCGCCGGTTATTGACAAATCCATACTGACAAGGTTTTATTTTATCAAAAAATTTATACCCAAAACTCCTAAAATAGAGCCAATAATATTAGCAATTATGTCATTAACTTCAAAATACCTGTTCGGGAAAAAGGTATATTGGATCACTTCCATACTGGCCCCGTACAGGCTACTGATCACAATTGCCGCTGCCAGAACGACGGGGGAAACGCCGACGGTTCGGTGAAATCCCCAAAGTAAAAAACCGGCCAGAACAAAGTAGGCGGCTGCGTGCGCAAGCTTATCCGGCTCCAATAAATTGGAAAAGCGGGGCACTGTTACAGCCTGGCCGGTTGACAGCGTAAAAATCAACACTGCCCACAGAAGGGCAGGAATGAAATTCAATAAATTGACTCTTTTGCTAGGATAGATGCGGGCTGATTTACTTTTGGTGTGTCGAAGATAAGAAAATTTTAAATTTTTTTTAACTCACCATCTTTTCGTAGGCTTCAGCGTCCAGGAGTTCGTCCAGTTCGCCGGGGTTGGATATCTGCATTTTAATGATCCAGCCCTCTCCATAGGGGTCGTTGTTCACCAGGGTTGGGTCATCCCCTTCCGATTCATCCAGGGCGGGGTTGAACTCCAGTATTTTCCCGGAAACCGGCATAAAAAGGTCGGACGTAGTCTTTACGGCTTCAACGGTGCCGAATACTTCTCCCTGAGAGAGCGTTTCTCCAACCGTTTCTACTTCGATATATACCAGCTCATCCAATTCACTTTGCGCGAAATCGGTAATGCCGACATAGGCGATATTATCGTCTTCAACGCGAACCCACTCGTGTTCGTTGGTGTACTTCAGGTTGTCCGGGAAATTCATGCTTAGATGTAGTTTGGATGAAGTTTTGTTGAACGCCCAAAAATAAAGGAATTTTAGAGACTGGAAGCGGTTTGGAGAAATTTTCTTTTACAAACCTGCTACCGGGCTGCCTCTGCCGGCATGGGCATACGGCATGGAGCCGATCCAGGCCGGAGGGGCTCGACCCGTATCGCCGAAAGCCCATATTGTCAGAGCCAGCCGCCGGGTTGGGCGGCTGGCATATTGTATGTCAGCTCTCTTTCACCGCCTCCTGTTCTTTGCCCAGGAAGTTTTTCACCCAATTGGTCGTTACGGACTTGGGGCGTTCCAGCGGGAAGCCCAGCGCCCGTGCCCAGCACAGGGAGGAAAGTACGCCTAGGGCGCGTGATACGCCAAAGAGGACGGTATAGAAGCTATATTCCTTGAGGCCGTAATGAACCAGCAAGGCTCCGGAATGGGCATCCACATTGGGCCAGGGGTTCTTGACTTTACCCAGGTCCTGGAGTATGGGCGGCACTACATCAAATACCTTCCACACCACATTGACGATATCATCATCCTGGATATAAGCCTCAGCAAAGCGTTTCTGGGCGATAAAGCGGGGGTCGGGTTCCCGGAGGACGGCATGGCCGTAGCCGGGAATGACCTGTCCGGCAGCGAGCGTGCTGTTCACATAATCTGCGATCTGTTCTTTAGTGGGCTTGGTCGTGCCCAGGGCGTCCAGCATGCTGAAGATCCATTTGATGACCTCCTGGTTGGCCAGGCCGTGGAGCGGCCCCGCCAGGGCGCTCATGCCGGCGGCCAGCGACAGATAAGCGTCACTGAGGGCAGACCCTACGAGGTGAGTGGTATGGGCCGAAGCGTTCCCCCCTTCGTGGTCGGCGTGGATGGTCAGATAGAGGCGCATCAGGTTCTTGAAGGCGGGGTCCTCCATCCCCAGCATGTGCGCAAAATTGCCCGCCCAGTCCTGGGCGATGTCCGGAGCGATGTGTTTGCCGCCGTGATAGGTGCGCCGGTAAATGTAAGCTGCAATTCTGGGCAGGCGGGCGATCAGGTTCATGGTGTCTTCGTAGGTGGCGTCCCAGTAATCGGTCTTATTGATCCCTTCGTCATAGCGGCGTGCGAAGCAGCTTTCTGTCTGCATGGAAGCAATGGCCGTTACAAACTGGGTCATCGGATGCATAGTAGTGGGCAGGGCGTCCAGGGCATGAAAGACATGTTCAGGAACGTTGCTCCTCCTGGTCCACTGCTGGGTCAGCCAGTGGACTTCTTCATCTGTGGGGATCTCACCAACCAGCATCAGCCAGAACAACCCTTCCGGGCGGGGCTCCTTACCATCAGGCCCTTTGGGCAGCTTCTCCCGCAGCTCCGGGATGTAATACCCCCGGAAACTGATGCCCTTGATCGGGTCGAGTTGCGAGGTTTCCCAGACCATCATTTTGACGCCGCGGGCGCCGCCGTAGATCTGTTTGAGTTTTACTTCATCGACTTTTTTGTCGCCATGTTTCTTGAGCATTCCTTTGACCTCATCTCTAAGTTCGGAAGCTTTTTTATTGAATTTCTGTTTTAGGGGATCCATCTATTTGTAAATGATTAATGAGTGTTTATAAATCTTAGAATTTTCTCTCGCTCCAATGAAAAAATAACAGCTTCCCGCTGCCAGGGTTCAGGTGAAATATCAGGAAAAAAGGGAGGCTTTGCAATTGATTACCAGGGGAGGGCGCCCATTTCCCGGATTTGCTTGCCGGGAGGCCAAAGGTAAATATTTTTTCAAAACTTACTTTGCTGAAATGAGCAACCGCGTAACGATTGTTCCGCCATCAGTCAATGTTACAGGTTAAACATCTAAAAAGTTTTCTGAAAGGAAAAAAAGCGGGCCTTGACGGACCGCTTTTGAGGGTGGCTATTCCAGTTCCCAGATGGCTAATTGTATCTCCTCTCTGGTGGCGCCTTCCCGCTTTAGCTTTTCGGCAAGGGCAGACTCCTGTTTCCGCCGTTCGATAAGCTGCTGTTTGAAGATCTCCATCTGGGCCTCCGTCAGCAGTCGCCGGGTAGAAGCAAGCATGCCCTCCCGCACCGAATTCTTTTTTTGCAGGAAGAGCCTGTAATCAGACTGCCGCAGCTCTTCGATGGAAGCCAGGTTGCGGAACCGGCGCTCCTGTATCTCGTACATCTCTTCCGCCTGTTTTTCATCGAGCTGGTACAAGGCCGCCGCCTCTTCGGCAGCTTTGCGGGCCGCATCATTATCTTGCTGTGCCGATAGGCCCAGTGCCAGGGTAAGGAACAAAAAACAAAGTGTCAGTTTCTTCATAATACATTTTTCGGTTGTCTCGACGCAAAATACGATTTTTGGGCGTTAATCTGGTTATGTAGTTCATAATTCGATGGCTTTGGAGCGCGGGGCGACGGAAGAAAGGAATGAGGAAACGAAGAAATGAAGGAACAAAGGAAGGAATAGGCCGGTTTTCATCACTTGTATCCCTGTGTGTAAAGGTGTAATTTTGTGCCCTGATTCGGGGGGTTGACTTTGTGGATAGCCCGGTTCATTTTTTCAGCTTTAACAATGCACAGCTATGTTGATGATAGGCGAAGTACTGATCAGTGATGATGTCATTCGGGAGCAGTTCCTCTGCAACCTCACTGCCTGTAAGGGGGCTTGTTGCTGGGAAGGAGACCTGGGAGCCCCCCTGGAGCCCGAGGAACGGTACACGCTGGAACAGGTATTCGAAGAGGTGAGGCCCTTCCTGCGCCCTCATGGCCTGGCCACTATAGAAAAGGAAGGGCTGTATACCTATGATGAAGGCAGCGGCGGCTACGCCACTCCGCTCATCGACGGCGGCCCGTGCGCTTTTATGGTTTACGATGAAAAAGGCATCGCCAAATGCGGAATAGAGCAGGCCTACCACGCCGGGAAAACGGACTTTAAGAAGCCCATCTCCTGCCACCTATATCCGGTCCGCGCATCTGTTGACGAACGGGTGGGCCTGCAGCGGCTCAACTACGACCGCTGGGAGATCTGCTCGGCAGCCTGTGAACTGGGCAAACAACACCAATTGCCGGTTTACCGCTTCCTGAAGGAGGCCCTCATCCGTAAGTTCGGCGAAGCATTCTATGAGGAACTCGATGCAGCGGCGAAAAACCTTTCCTTGCCGTTGCGGTAGCTTGAAAATAACAGGTTGACTTTTGTAAGGATTTTATTTACCTTTGTTTCCTGATATTTTGTTGAGAAAGAACTCAGTCCATAAACATCCTTCCCAGGAACCGATATATGTATCTCCGGAATAAGAGGACGCGCCTCGTATGTCCTCTGAGCAACTATCAAACCTTTTGTCCCACTTTGTGGGCTTCCCGTACGTATGCCGCTTATGTCACCATGGCAGCACTATCGGTTCGTTATCCGTTGATAACATCAGGATCATTCTTGAAGAATACTTTTTGGAGTATCGTGGCTCCGTTTTGCCCTATAACATTAACGAGTCACGCTTAACCCCCTTTTGAAGTTGGTTTTCTGCAGCTCCGGAGCTCCTTCGGAGCTGCTTTTTTTGCCGGAAAACCACTTTCCACAGGGGAGGAACTCAGGGGAAAGTACTTTTCCGGCACGTCGGCCCATGGCGGTTGGTGGGGAGTTTGAGCGCAGGTTCATTACTCCATGGGTTTTTACCCGGAAGAGGGCAGCGAAGAAGGGCGCTGTTCCACGGGTTCATCCTAAATAAACACTCTCAAAAGTGTTTGTTTTTTCTTTTGTGTAAATCCGCTTTGGAGCCCCGAACACCGAACAGCGAATACCGAAACCCCTCAAACCTCCTCCTCCACTTTCCTTCTCACAATTTCCACCACCTCCTTCTCCAGGCGGTCCGCCTCTTTCGCGATCTTTTCAGCTTTGGAAGTAATGTCTTCCGCGAAGGCCTTGTCTTTCAGCCCCTTGGCGTTGATCTGCACGTTGAGCAGCGCGCCATGGATGGCGGCGCGGGTGCAAAGGGCGCCGACGCCGGCGTCGCTGGCGGAGTTGGGGTTGCCCTCGGTGGCCATGGCCCTGGCCACCTCAAAGGATTGCAGGGCCAGTTCCATGGTCTGGAACGGCACTTCGGTGGCGTATCTGGTGGCTTCCTGCATGGCCTGTTCCCGTTCGGCCTTTTCCTCCTCTGATCCTTTGGGCAAACGCACCGCTTCGATGATGCGGTTGAAGGCGCGGGTGTCTTCATCGACCAGGCGGAGGAGAGCGTCTTTTATTTTCTGCCCTTTCTCCGCCCATTCGGAGAATTCCTCCCAGCGGTGGTCCCATACCCGGCGGTGGGAGGACAGGTTGGCCACCATCGCGCCCAGGGAGGCGCCCAGGGCGCCCACGTAGGCGGCGATGGAGCCGCCGCCCGGCGCCACGCTTTCGGAGGCAGTCTCATTAGCGAATGCGCGCAGGTTCATATCCAGCAGGGGCGTCGGCGTATCTTCCCGCAGTTGGTATTCGATGATCTTCTTTTTGGCGTCGAAGGGGCCCAGTTCATCCAGCCCCAGGGATCTGACGGCGATCTTGATGACTTCCTCTTCCGAGACGCCGAGAGATCGGCGCTGTTGCTTCAGGAAGTAACGGCCGGCGTCGAGCATGACTTCCAACGGCACCAGGCCTACCAGTTCGGAGCCGGTGACCCGCAGGCCGCGGCGGTTGGCGCTCTTGCGGCACTCTTCGAAAGCCACGTGCAGAGGTGTTTCCTTGACATTGGTAATGTTCATCGAGATTTGGGCGATGCCGTACTCCTCGATGAACCAGCCGATGGCCTTCACGCCCTTGCAGGCGCCGGGCTCGCGGACGGGCTCTCCGTTTTCATCCCGGACGACGGGGTTGTGGACTTTACCTTTTTCCCGTTTTACCCTTCCTTTCTCCCGCACGTCGAAGGCCACCGAGTTGGCGCGGCGCACCGAGGTGGTGTTCAGGTTGACGTTGTAGGCGATGAGGAAGTCGCGGGCGCCGATGGCGGTGGCGCCGGCGCGGGCGTTGAAGCGGGCCGGTCCGTAATCGGGCTTCCATTCCGGCTTCTCCAGCTTTTCGGGCAGGGCTTCATACTCTCCGGCGCGAATCGCGGCCAGGTTTTTCCACTCCGGCTTGCTGGCGGCGTATTCATACAGATATAATGGTATACCCAGCTCCTTGCCGGCCATCTCGCCCAGCTTGTGCGCCCATTCCACCACCTCGTCCATGGTGATGTTGGAAATGGGGATCAGAGGGCAGACGTCGGTGGCGCCCATGCGGGGGTGTTCACCCTTGTGCTTGCGCATATCGATCAGCTCGGCGGCCTTTTTGATGGCCAGGAAGGCTGCCTGCACTACCGGTTCGGGCTCGCCTACGAAGGTCACTACCGTGCGGTTGGTGGCCTTGCCGGGATCGACGTCGAGCAGCTTAACGCCCTCGACGCTTTCTATTTCGTCGGTGATCTGTTTGATGATGTCCATGTCGCGCCCTTCACTGAAGTTGGGCACACATTCGATGAGCTGTTTTGGCATGGTTAGGTTTTTTTGTTTTGGTTTCTGGCATTCCGGCTGTGTTGGGCTTGACAGGAATGCCAGAAACCAAAACAGGGCCGGAGCAGGGCTTCTTCGAAAGCGCAATGCCTGGGGATATGCCCCTGTTTGGCACGCTACCTTCTGAACTCAATAGAAGAAGGCACGTGAAAATATAGTTTTTTCTAAAGATTTAACCATCATTTTCCTGCAAAAAGCGGATTGCCTTTTCCACATAGCCGTCCCCGAAACTACGTTTGGATAGGGCCTGGAAGCCTCTGAGGTGGCCTCCCTCGTAAGGGATCACCCGGCAGGGGCTTTTTTTGCCGGCGGCCAGCCCTTCGGCATCGGCCAGCGTAGTGATCTCGTCTTCCGTAGCGGCAAATATCAGTAAGGGAATTTTGGCCCTGCGAACTGCCCGCTCATACCGGCCGGCCGGCTCGGGCAGTATTACTGCTTTGTCTTTCAGAGATTTGATCCGGTTTACCTGTTGGCCGGTATCGACAACGAAACCTTCGGCAATGATAAAATCAATGGAGTTTTTCTTCCGGGCGGCGGCTTGAGTGGCCAGGATGCTGCCCATGGAAAGCCCCCATATGCCAAGCCTTCGGTGGGGAATGTTGGCTTTTGCATAAGTCACAGCCGCAGAGAGGTCGTCGAGAAACTCCTTGTGGTACAGGTAATCCCTTCGGATGGGAAAATCCGAACTTTGGCCAAAGCCCCGGTAGTCGAACGTCACTACAGTGAAGCCTTGCTGGGCAAAAGCAGCTGCGTGGTAAACGAAATGCGACATGTTGCCCGCGTCGCCGTAGGCCAGGACCAGCACCGTCTCGTT
>JAGFJE010000076.1 GCA_024103175.1 Phaeodactylibacter sp. | reverse complement strand
GGAAGTGGGAAGTGGGAAGGCGGAAGTTTACCCGGCTGAGGGGCGAAGACGGGTTTACCCGGCTGAGGGGCGAAGACGGGTTTACCCGGCTGAGCCCCGTACTTCAAGGAAGCCGGGGCGAAGACGGGGCGGAAAACAGCAAGATCAACTGTAGCAGAAATGAAAAGCATACAAAACACCGTCGGCAAGTTTTGGTTACTGGCCATGGCTATGGCCTTGTTTGGTTGCCATACCACCCGGAAAGGGGCTGACCATTCCGCCGGCGTGCCGGCCATATTCGATACGGATGCCAACAATGAGCTGGACGACCAGCATGCGATGGCATACCTTCTCTTCAACCGGGATTTCTTTGATGTACGGGGGGTCACGGCCAACGCCACCTTCAATGGCGGAGATATCAAGGAGCATTACGCGGAGGCGGAGCGCATTCTGAAGTTGTGTAACGTCCAGGAAGAAATTCCGCTCTTTTCAGGGGCAAACGGCAGCTTTGAAGAGATCAGAGGCGCCCTCGCCAAAGAGGGTTACGATGGCCATGCCGCGGTCGAATTCATCATTGAAGAAGCCAGGAAACCCAGGCCTCAGAAACTGGTGCTGCTGCCGGTCGGCAAGCTGACGAACATTGCCCTGGCCCTGGAAAAAGCCCCCGACATCAAGGACAAGGTGCGCATCGTATGGCTGGGCTCCAACTATCCCGAACCCGGGGAGTACAATCAGGCCAACGACCTGGCGGCGCTCAACTACATCCTGGACCAGGAAGTGCCTTTCGAAATGGTGATGGTCCGCTATGGAAAGCCCTCCGGTTCGGATGCCGTCAGGGTTACGCCTGGGGTGATCGAAGAAAAAATGCCGGGCGCCGGGCCCGTCTCCAAGCCCGTCACCGGCCGGCATGGCGACACCTTCACCCACTTCGGCGATTATTCCGTCAGCCTCTTCCGCAATGCCAAAATGTACGGCGACCCGCCCTCCCGCGCCCTGTTCGACCTCGTGGCGGTGGCCATTGTGAAAAATCCGGCCTGGGGAGAAGCCCGCCTCCACCCCGCCCCTATCCTGATTGGCGAGGAATGGAAAGAGCGGCCGGATAACCCCCGTTCCATAACCATCTGGGAGAATTTCGACCAGGAAGGTATCCTTGATGATTTTTTTCGGGTGATGCGAAATGCTACTGGTAAATGAGAGGGGGAAAATGAAGAAAATAGAACGCAGATTTGCGTGGTTGCGGCGGATCGGCGCGAATTCCGGAAAAAAGCCCCGATCTCTGCCAGCCTGTAGCACAACAGGCGGACGCAGCATTCGTAAGCCGGTACAAGAAAGTATGAATCTTAATGGATCTTGAAAGGCCTTAATAAATCAGTGTACTATCCTCCCAATCCCCCTACTTGCCTTCACCTGACGGCCAGTTTCCGAACGCCGGCCTGCTGCGCTCCGCTCACCTCCACCAGATACATCCCGGGCGGCAGATGGCCGGGGTCAACCCATTCGGTATAATCTGCCGGCACGTTACCGGTGGCTTTGCTGAACACCAATTCACCGGCCATAGTCAGCACCCGGACCTGCAGAGGCCCCGGTTGTTGTGCCTGAATGTGCAAACGAAAAGGGCCATCCACCGGGTTGGGCGAGATATCCATTTGCAGGGTATTGCCGACAATGGTTTTCGTGCCCGAGAT
This sequence comes from Phaeodactylibacter sp., assembly GCA_024103175.1. Lineage (GTDB taxonomy): Bacteria > Bacteroidota > Bacteroidia > Chitinophagales > Saprospiraceae > JACJXW01. The sequence continues at coordinate 11,212 of JAGFJE010000076.1, read as the reverse complement.
CGTGGTTTTAAAGCCCAGAGTGTAGTACCATCCATCAGCAGGCACCACCTCTTCCACGGTAAAAGTATTTCCGTCCAGAGTTCCCGATGTAACATCGGCATTCGAAAAATCTTCTTCCGGGCCGGACAGGAGCGCCACTTCTTCTACCTGCGACATATCCACCACGCTGAGGTCAAAGGAAAGGCCGGCAAACAACCCTCCCTGGGTAGCGGCCTGCCAGGCTTTCGACAAAGAGCGGTCGTAGTCGCCGGGTGCATCCGTATCAAAGCTGTAATCCCCATCGGAATGCCCGAAGATCGCGGAGGCTTCCAGTTCCAGAGAGTCGAAGAACATCCCGGTGAAAGACATTATATCGGAACTGCCTTCAGTTTTGGCATTCCATATCCCCTGCAGATCGTTCTCATACATCTCGAATTCGCCTTTAAAAGGAAGGAAAACCGGCTCCAGGACAATGCCCTCGCTGCTAAAAACCCCGAAGTTCTCATTTGGAGATTCGTCCGCCACGGCTGGGCCTTCCGTCTCGTTGTACTTGTGGTACAGGCTCAGGTTGGCGTAATCGGGATGATCGGCGGTAACGTCCTTATGCATCCATTCCCGGATCGTTTCCTCATCGAGGACGGCCTGCCAGTAGCGGGCTTCATCGACGTAGCCCACCAGGCCCAGGGCATTAATATCCCAGGGCGCAATACCGATCCGGAAGGGGTTGGTATTGGGGTTGACCGGAATGGCGGAGGCCGCCCTTTCTCCAACTTTTTCCCCATTGACGTAGATCGTCAGCATCCCCCCTACTTCGTAGCTTCCGGCAACGTGCGTCCAGCCTATCGCGGAGATAGAACCGGCTTTCAGGCTGGTATTGGTTCCGTTATTATCAAAAACCTCAAAATTTACCTGCAGATCCTCGATGCCGTAAATGAAGCCGTTCCGGAAATTGTTGACCAGTTTTCCGGCCACCTTTTGGTTGGTGGGCCCGCCGAAGTTGAGTATCCAGGCTTCAAACGTAAAACCGGGGCCGGCATTCAGGGAGCCGTTAGGATTGTCCAGCACTTCGATGTACTCTGCTGCGCCGACACCGACGGAGTTGAGGCCGTACTGGGCGAAGCTGAAAATCAGGGAGGATGAAATAAAAAGAAAGGAGAATAGGGCTTTTTTCATGATTTCGGGCTTTTGTTTTTTGTAATATAGGCTTTCCTTGTATTATTTTTATAAAAAAGGTTAACCATGCTCGACCTCGGTTTCGTCAGCGCCATACTCGCCGACAACTCCTTCGAAGATGTAATTGATTTTGCCGCCAGGCACCAGTTCCGCTGTGTGGAGATCATGTGCTGGCCCCGGGGCAAGGCCGAGCGCCGCTACGCCGGCGTCACCCACATCGATGTGGATGAACTGGATGGCGATGCGGTTGGCCATATCCAGGCCTACCTAAAGCAGAAGGGCGTCTATATTTCCGGGCTGGGCTACTACCCCAACCCCCTGGACCCGGATGCGGAAAAGGCCGCCGTTTATGGAGAACACATCAAAAAGGTGATCCGGGCAGCTTCCCGCCTGGGCATCCCTGTGGTGAACACCTTCATCGGCAGGGATCCATCCAGATCAGTAGACTACAACCTGGGACGCTTCAAAGAAACCTGGCCGGCGATCGTGCAACTGGCAGAGGCAGAGCACATCAAAATAGGCATCGAGAACTGCCCCATGCTGTTCACCCGGGACGAATGGCCCGGCGGCAAGAACCTGGCCATCTCCCCTGCCATCTGGGACGAGATGTTCAACGCCATCCCCAGCGAGCACTTCGGCCTCAACTACGACCCCTCTCACCTGGTATGGATGCAGATGGACGAGGTGCAGCCCATTTACGACTATTCCGAAAGGCTACATCATATCCACCTCAAGGATGTCAAAGTGTACCGCGACAAGCTGAACCGGGTGGGCATCCTGGCCTACCCGCTGGAATACCATTCCCCCAAGATTCCGGGGCTGGGCGATGTGCGCTGGCGGGACTTCTTTTCCGCGCTCACTTCGGTAGGCTATCGCGGGCCGGTGTGTATTGAGGTCGAAGACCGGGCCTACGAAGGCTCAAAGGAAGATGTGCAGGCGGCAATATTGACGAGCAGGAATTATTTGCGGCAGTTTTTAGGTTAGTATTTGTCCAAAAATAACCTTTACAATTGATGCGATTGTTTAACTGATCAGCGCGGTTTACACCTGACACCTTGTTATCTGCTCCCGCTCCCACTCCCCCCCCATCTCCCCATCTCCCCATCTCCCCATCTCCCACTCACCCTCTCTCCCCATCTCCCCATCTCCCACTCACCCTCTCTCCCTATCCCCCCATCTCCCCATCTCCCCTCCCCCCCAACTCCCGCGTCATCTCTTCCAGTTCTTTCCGCAGGTTCTCCGCACTTTCCAGAGAATTGCTGCTGTTGAGCCGGAGCGACAGCTCATCGATGGTGTCGAGGTAGAGGGTCTCCATTTCCACGTCGGAGCGCAATTCTTCCATGTCGGCGAGATCCTCGTAATGGCCTTCCTTGAGGCGTTTGAGTTCCAGTTCCTTATCGTTGATGGATTGGGCGAGCAGGCGGTTGCGCTGCAGGGCTTCGAGCTTTTGCAAGGCGGTCTCGTAAAAGCTGATCTTGGACTGGCGGAGTTTGAGTTCCGATTCGAATTCGCGGATCAGGCGGAGGGCGTCTTCGCGAGTCTTGTTGGCCAGGCCCTCGCCGGAGGCCATCTGGGCTTTCAGGTCTTTGATGCTTTTCTGAATCTGCCGGGCCTCCTCCCGGTTCCTGCGGATCTGCTCGCGGCAGAATTCAATGCGTTCTTCGGACATACCCTCTACCGTGGTGCGCCGGGCTCGCGCCTGCCGGCGCTTTTCCAGGTAACTCCACAGAAAAAAGGCGCCTCCGCCAATAGCCAGCACCAGCATGATCCCCAGAATGAACGGGAACAGGCGCCCCATAAAGCGCAGCAGAAAGATGAAAAGCAGAAAGAGAAGCGCTGCCCGGAGGATCCAGTTCGTGTCATTTTGTTGTTCAGCCATAACGCAATTCGGTAAAACCTATCAGGCAATGATAACTTTTTTCCAGCCATTGCCATGTTATTAAAAGTTCTCATTGACTGCTTAAGTTCAATTGTGCAAAGGTACGAGAACTTGAAGGCTATTTGGCTTCATTCCCGCAGTTTCTTTAATTCGCTGATGGCACAGGCCGCAAAAAGAGCCAGGGGCGTATTCTCCTCCTTCTGCATGGCCTCCAGTTCGGGCCCAGGCTGCCGTGTTGGTGCAATTCGAGCAGCTCCCTCACCCTGGGCATCTGCAGGCGATAGGTAATGTCCTGAATATTAGGCCGTTCGGGATGATAATTGCGAAAATACTTGAAGCGCTTATCGCGCACCCCGCGCACCATATCATACTGCCCGTCCATGCGGTCGCAGTGCAGGTAGACGTAAGTCCGCTCCGAAGCCTTGCGCGGCCCGAGAAACGGCCGGCCATCCATACAGGCAGGTCTCCGGCTTTTCAAAGTTGTAATCCTCCTTATGGTTATTAGTGCAATAATACCCTGCATCGCGGAGGTAGGTAGTGAAGGGAACGATGTACTCTGGCAGGCGAACGCCTCGGGTTCACATGTGATGCGTGCCCAGGGAGCTGCAGAAGGTAAATTTTTTTCAATTTTTTTTAAACCCTTTTCAACTGCCGTTGTTAAGCATGCAGTTTTAGAATCGCTAATGTTTTTTGTTTGTTTATAGTTTATGATGGTACTCCTCTCCGGGAGTACCTTTTTTATTTTTGACGTATGATGTTTGATTTTTGATATGTGATTTTGCCCCCCAAAAGTCCCGTCCCTGCCGCGCCGACTCCCGGCACATCAAAAATCAAACATCAAAAATCAAACATCAAAAATCCTAATCCCTATCTTTGCCCCCTGAATCAGTCTTCCCTCTGAATGGATATTATACAACAAATACAGGAAAGATACATCCAGGAGTTCTCCAACAACGTACCGTTGGGCGAGTTCCTGGCCAACATACTGGTGACGGCGGTGCTGGTGGCCCTGTTGCGCCTGTTCTACATCCACTTCGGCAACTCCATTTCCAACCGGCGGCGGTTCGCCAACAACTTTCTGCCCCTGGCCCTGGGCACCCTACTCATCATCATGATCGTCAAGTCGTCTATCGCTCTGTCGCTGGGGCTGGTCGGGGCGCTGTCCATCGTGCGCTACCGGGCGGCCATCAAGGACCCGGAGGAACTGACCTACCTGTTCATCGCCATCGGGCTGGGGCTGGCCGGGGGCGCCAACCAGCCGGTGCTGGCCATTGTCGCTTTTGCGATCATCCTTTTGTTGCTCTATCTTAGTAAACTATTGAGCGGCAGAGGACAGATCCGGCAGGAAGGGCGCCTGTTCATCAACATCAGCACCGATGTGGAACAACTGGAACGCATTACCGAAATCCTGGCCCGCCACCTCAATTATGTGGAGCTGAAACGCCTGGACACCCTGGACAAGGGGCTGGACCTGTCCTTCATCGGAAAGGCCCGGACGCTGGACGAGATCAGCAAACTGAAAGATGAGGTCAGTAAACTTTCGGAAGCTACGCGGCTGTCTATTGTAGACCAGCCGGAGTTGATCATTTAAATTTTTGATTTTTGATTTTTGATGTTTGATGTTTGATTTGCCTTGGAAGAGCCGCTGGCTTATGCTCCTGCTTTGCCCACATCCAAAATCAAAAATCGCAAATCGCAAATCAAAAATCGCAAATCAAAACCTGGTTCTTAAAGCATGATTATAGCCGACCGGACAAGGCGGGGGCGGGGAAGAGCCGCCGGAATTATCCTCTCCATACTGGGGCTGGCCCTGGTATTTGTGCTGGGTTTTGCCCTGCGCCCGGCCCAGTACGCCTATCGGGAGCTTCCGGAAGGGTCCGTCTACTGCGGGGCGGAGCAAACGCGGGGCGGCAAGCTCGTCAACCAGGGCCATGAGTTCGGCAACAGCAGCCTGAGGAGCGATGCCCAGGCCCGAACGGGCAGCTACTCCTGCTTTCTGCCCGCCAGCGGAGAGACGGAGTTCGGCTTTGGCTTCTGGATGGAGGCTCCTCCTCCCGGCACGGCTTACCGGGCCTCAGTATGGCGGTTGAAGAACCCTTACAACGCCGGCGTCCTGGCAGTACAGTTCGAAGGAGAATCCACGGAATACAAACAGGAAAACATCGCCTCCGAGCAGGACGGCAACGGCTGGGAAAAGCTGGAGATCCGCTTTTCCATTCCCTACGGCAAAAAGGTGGAACGGGTGCGGGTATACGTTTACGGAGGCGGCAGCACAGAAGCTTACTTCGACGATTTCCTCATCGAACAGATCGCCGCCCCCGCGGAAGGGTTCCAACCGGAAGTGCTGAACCTCACCCTCAAGCCGGAGGCCATGGATATCCTGCAACGCAAACGGGAGGAAGCCCTGAAAGCAGGGATACTGGAGACGAACGCCAACGACTGGGTGGAAGCGGCGCTGGAAAGCGACTCCACCGGCCCCATGCCGGTGGACATCCGGCTCAAGGGCGACTGGCTCGACCACCTGCAGGGCGACAAATGGTCATTTCGCGTGAAAATGAAAGGTACTCACGCCTGGCGCCGCATGCGTTCCTTTTCCCTGCATACCCCTATGGCGCGTTATTTCCTCCACGAATGGCTGCTCCATCAGATCTGGGAGAAGGAGGACGTGTTGACCACCCGCTACGACTTTGTAGAACTGCGCCTCAACGGCCGGTCCCTCGGCATATACGCCTACGAAGAGCACTTTGAAAAGCAGGTAGTGGAATTCCGCCAACGGCGGGAGGGCCCCATCCTGAAGTTCTCGGAAGACGGGCACTGGAAGGCCATCGGGCGCCAGCTCGCCCACCACGGCTTCGTCCACCACAATGCCGAGCACGCCGCCCTCAGCTGGCAGAGCGCCCCCATCGAGGCCTTCGGAGAAAACGACTACCAGCCCGGCACGCCTCTGTACGACGCCTACCGGGAAGGCGTTACCCTCATGCAGCAGTTCCGCAACCGGCAGATCGAGCCCGGACAGGCTTTTGACATTCCCCGCCTGGCCCGGTACTATGCCGTCTGCGACCTGCTCAACGCCTACCACGGCATCGCCTGGCACAACCAGCGTTTTTACTACAACCCGGTTACCGGCAAACTCGAACCCTTCGGCTTCGACGGTTTTGGAGACCGCCCGCAGGAGCAGTATACCATCCTGGGGCACGGCGCCCTCAACCCGCAATCCTCCGTTTCCGGAAGCATTTTTGCCGCCCTGTTCTTAGACCCCGGTTTTGCCGAAGCCTACATCCGGGAGCTCTACCGGATGAGCAGCCGGGAGTACATTTCTCCTCTGCTCGACACCCTCTTCCCCGCCTGGAGCGCCCGGCTAGGCCTGCTGCAAATGGAATTCCCCGAATACCAGCCCCGGATGGAGGATATCCTCAGCCAGGCCCTGTACGTCCATTCTCTTATTCTGCCCTTCGACGACTTCAGCCTTCAGGCTTACAGCCTGCCGCCTAAGGGGGGGAAGCGGCGCCTCCAACTGGAAAACCGCCACAACCTGCCGCTGTCAGTCGAGGGATACGGCCTGGGCAAGCTGTCTATGGACTACCCGCTGGACAGCGCGCTCCTCCTGCCGGCGCAAACGCCCCGCGAATACTGGCTGCGCCTGCAGCGCGATAAAATGATGCGCCACGACGGACAGTCCCGCTTCCTGTACCAGAAAGCCCTGAATGAACAGGCGCCCCCCGCATACTATGAACTGGAGGTAAACGCCGGCGCCCGCTACGTGTTTTACCGCGTCCCGGGCGCCGACAGCCTTTTCAGCAGCCCAATAACCAATAGGGAGCCCGCCCGGGGGCAAACCGATGCCCAGGCCCTGAGGCAAAAGGCAAAGCTGCTGGCCGCCGGCCCCTACCGGGTGGAAGGCAACCGGGTCGCCTTCCCGGCGGGAGAGCACGAAATTACAGAAGATATCGTCCTCCCTTCCGGATATCAGGTGTTGCTGGAGCCCGGCGCCACGCTCAACCTTTCCTCCGGCGCCCACTTTATCTCCTTCTCGCCGGTATTTGCTTTCGGAACGGAAGAAGAACCCGTGAAGATATACTCCTCCGGCAGCAGTTTCAACGGCTTCACCGTTATGCAAACCGGGGAGGCCTCCGTGATGAAACACGTGATTTTCGAAGGGTTGAATACCCTGAAAGAGGGCAACTGGGAACTTACCGGCGCCGTCACCTTCTACGAGGCCGATGTGCAGTTCTACCGCTGTGTATTCCGCAACAACCGCTGCGAGGACGGGCTGAACATCATCCGCTCGGAATTCGAACTGAGCCACTGCCTCTTCGCCGACACTCCGTTTGACGCTTTCGACTCGGATTTCTCCAAAGGCGCCATTAAGGATTGCCGGTTCGAGCGCACCGGCAACGACGGGGTGGATTTTTCGGGAAGCATCGTCCATGTAGAAAATTGCTATCTTGAGCAAAACGAAGACAAGGGGGTAAGCGTCGGCGAAGAAAGCGACGTTACCCTTTTCCATACCACTATCCGGAATGCCAATATTGCGGTGGCCAGCAAAGACCTTTCTCTGCTCTTCGTTCGGGGGCTGGCCATGGAAGATTGCCGACAGGGTTTTGTCGCCTACCAGAAAAAACCCGAATTTGGCGGCGGGAAAATAGTTGTGGAATCCTATACTGCAGAAAATATCAAACGCCTGCACGCCATCTCCGAAGGAAGTATGCTGCAGTTGGGGGAGGAAGTGGTGGAATAAAAGCCTAAAAGTCCTAGCGCAATAACACCCTGACGTAAAAACAAAAAAGCGTTGTTACCATGTTGCGACCAGTACTTACCGTATTGATCATCTGTTTACTTTCCGGATTGAGCGCCCAGAACCTGCCGGATGAATTCTACGATGAAAAGTTCCTGGGGCCCCTCGAATTTCCTACCGGCATCACTTTTGACCAAAACGGCCGGATGTTCATCTGGGAAAAATCAGGAGTAGTGTATATCGCCGATTCTACCGGGACGTTGTTCCAGGAGCCGCTGATCGACATTTCCGAGGAGGTGGCCAACTGGAAAGACCACGGGCTGATGGGCTTCGCCCTCGACCCGGAATTTCTGGTGAACGGTTATTTTTACCTCCTTTACGCCCTCGACCTGCATTACTACAGCCACTACGGCACGGCAGCTTATCATCCCGATTCCTCCGTATTGAACCAGGCCACCATCGGCCGGGTCACCCGGTACAAGGCCGACCCGCTGAGCAATTTTTCCAAAGCCCTGCCCAACAGCCGTAAGGTATTACTGGGAGAAACGATCGACAACGGCATCCCTCTGCTCTATGAATTTCACGGGCTGGGCGCGCTGGAGGCCGGGACGGACGGCACCCTGCTCATTTCCTGCGGGGACGCCACCAGCAATGTCGGGGGCGATATGGGCGGCGACAGCCTGGGTACGATGGTAAGCGCCGCACTAGAGCGGGGCATCATCACTCCGGACCAGGACGTGGGGTCCTATCGCGCTCAGTACCTCGGCAACTACAACGGGAAGATACTCCGCATCGACCCCGAAACCGGAGACGGCCTGCCCAGCAATCCGTTCTACGACCCGGAAGCTCCCCGTTCGCCCCGGTCCCGCATCTGGGCGTTCGGCTTTCGCAACCCCTACCGGTTCTCGGTACGCCCCAATTCCGGGAGCCATTTTCCCGAGGACGGGCGCCCCGGCGTCCTGTATGTGGGCGACGTGGGTAACGGCAGCTGGGAAGAACTGGACATCGTTGAATTCGGCGGGCAGAACTTCGGCTGGCCGGTCCTGGAGGGCCTCGGGGCCAATTACCCCTTTTACGTCCTGGACGCTCCCGCCAACCAGATGGCGCCCAACCCTCTGTTTGGCAGCGGCTGCGATCAGGAATTCTTCACCTTTAAGGACATTTTCTCCATGCTGAATACGGCGGGGGGCAGCGCTCCCACTAACCCCTGCAACCCCAATGTGGCGGTTGAGGAGTACACCGTGGCCTACCCCCCTGAAATCTTGTGGAGCAACGCCCGCTGGAACCCGCCCACCCGCGCCATCGCTCCCTTTTTCAATGACCGGGGCGAGATCAACGGAGCCGAGATCGGCACGCCCGAGGCGGGAATTGAGGGAGAGCATTTTGACGGTTACTCCAGCCTGGGCGGGTTGTTCTATACCGGAACCCACTTTCCGGAGGCCTACCGCGGGAAATTCCTTTCCGTGGATTTCAGCAGTTGGATACAGGTCATGGAATTTACCGAAGACAACGAACTGCTGCGGGTGGAGCCCTTCCACCGTTACGCCCGCGACATCATACACATGGCCCTCAACCCGGCGAACGGCAAGATCTATTATGTCAACCTGCAGGGGGAGGTCCGGCGGATAAGTTTCGGTGGCAACCCCGCCCCGGTGGCCATTATCCGGGCCGACCAGTACTATGGCCCGAGCCCGCTGGAGGTGCAGTTTGACGGAACGGAGTCTTTTGATTCCAACCTCCCCATTACGAGTTATCACTGGGATTTCGGCGACGGGCAAACCAGCGAAGAGCCCACTCCCAGACATACCTATACCAGCAGCGGAAACGGCCCGCAGAGCTTCCTGGCCAAGTTGACAGTCACCGACAGTCTGGGCGCCAGCACAACGGCCGAAGCCATCATTTCCCTGAACAACAGCCCTCCGGAAGTGCAGATCACCAGCTTCCGCGACGGCGACCGCTACCCCATGGGCCAGGGCACCACCCTGCTGCGGCTCACCGCTGATGTCAAGGACCAGGAACACAGCGACGAGGAACTCACCTACGAATGGCGCACCTACGTACACCATAACGCCCACTTTCATCCCGATCCTGTAGATTTCGAGCATGAAACATTTGCCCTTATCAGCCCGCTGGGTTGTGACGGGGAAGAATACTGGTACCGTATAGAACTGGCCGTGACCGACCCGGAGGGCCTTTCCACCCTCCACAGCCAGAGCATCTACCCCAACTGTGGAGGCCCTTTCCTGGAATGGACGGAACTGGAAGGCGAGGCGGCATCCGGCCAGATCAACCTCGAGTGGGCGGCCAGCCTGGAGGACAGCGTTTCCCATTTCGAACTCCAGCGCAGCAAGGACTTCTACCACTTCCAGGTGCTCGATATTGTCGAGGCCATCGGCGGGCCCGGGCCGAACACTTACCAGTTTGCCGACCAGGACCCCCAACGGGGGCAAAACATCTACCGCGTAAAAGCCATCAGGGAAGACGGCGCCTACCTGTTCTCCAACATGGCGAATGTGGTTTACCCCAAATCCGGTTTCATTCAGGTCTATCCCAACCCTGCCCACGACTCCTTCCGGATCGCGCTGGCGGAAGCCCAGGCAGGCAGCGTCTACCTGGAATTGTTCAGCAGCGCCGGCCTTCGCCTTTACAAAAGCACCTGGGAGGCCGAGCCGGGAGAACCCTTCAGCAAAAGAGTGCTCACCCAGGCGTTGCCGAATGGGGCCTATCACTACCGGGTAGTGAACGGAGAGCAGGAAAAGGTTGGGAAGTTGCTGATCACCAGATAGACACCCAGGAGCGCAGGTAATGGCAAAGAACCACACCCTTATACTTCTCAGCCTCCTGGTTTTCCTATACTGCCTGGCGCGGGCGCTGGGCCTGTCGATGACCCACGACGAGAGCGCGACGGTACTGGAGTTTGCCTCCCGCCCTTTCCGGGCGGTCGTTACCAATGACCCGCCAAGGGCCAACAACCACATTCTCAATACGCTGCTCATTCAGTTCTTTTCCCTGTTCGGGAACAACAAATTTCTCATCCGCCTGCCCAACCTGCTGGCCGGCGGGCTTTTCCTGTATTTCTCCTACCGCCTGGTAGGGGCTATCGCTTCCGGCTGGTGGGAACAATTGCTGGCATTCGCCCTGCTGGCGCTCAACCCCTACCTGCTGGAGTTCTTCTCCCTGGCACGAGGGTACGGGCTGAGCCTGGGCTTTATGGTGGGCAGCCTCTACTTTTTGCACCGCTTTCAGGAAGGCCGCCGGCTGCGGCCCCTGGCGTGGAGCATGGCCCTGGCCGTACTGGCCTGTTACAGTAACCTCGCCATGCTCACCTGGTTTGTGGCGCTTATCCTGGCGGCCAACCTCCGGCTGCTGCTGCCGGTGGAAGAGGCCAGCCGCCGGCTATGGCTGAAAGCAAACGGAATAATGCTCCTCTTTGCTCTCGGGTTGGC
>JAGFJE010000043.1 GCA_024103175.1 Phaeodactylibacter sp. | reverse complement strand
GTAGAAGTTGGAGCATATATCAACGCTGTGCTATACATCTGTACGATTCTTTATGCCGGTTGGGAAGCTATGCTCGCCAGAGGTAGCGAAAACAGGGGGTTGGCGCCTTGCTCATTGCCCCAAGGCTTAGGAGTGCAGAAAAACGTTGTGGTTTGGTTTTTTGGACTGCGGAGCGGATTCCAAAATAACCAACCCTTTTTTCTGGAAAGCCCTCCCTTCAGGCATTCTTTTCCCTACCGCGTATACAAATACGCCACTTCCAACCCCTCGATTTTCTCCAGGCCGTCCACTTCCTCCAGGTACACCCCGCCCACAGCCGCTTTCAGGCGGCGGAGCTTATCCTCCGCTTCGCTCTGCCGGATGGCCACTTCGACGGCGCCGGTATGCCCAAAGTCCTGGCGAACCATTTCCAGTTCCAGGTTTTTGATGCTGCTCATCACATTGCCCATGAGGGCGTAGTCAAAAGTAATGCGGTAAATGTCTTCGACAGTCTTGGTAATGATCCCGGCCTGCCCGAGAGCGGCGGCAGCACTTTCCCTGTAGGCATTGATCAACCCGGAGGTACCCAGCAATGTGCCTCCGAAATAACGGACGACGATAACGATCACATTGGCCAGTTCAAAACTGTCAACCTGCCCGAGAATGGGCCTGCCGGCAGTGCCGCCCGGCTCTCCGTCGTCATTAGCGCGGAAGTTGTTGCCATCCAGGCCCAGCCGGTAGGCGTAACAGTGGTGCCGGGCCTTGGGGTGCTCCCGGCGCACCTCCTCCAGCCGGGCCTGCCATTCTTCCTCCGTGAAAACGGGAAAAGCGTAGGCCAGAAATTTACTACCCCTGTCCCGGAATTCTCCATAAGCCGGCCCGGCGATTGTCTTATACTGGTCTTTGATGTCGGACATGAAGGCGAAAGTAAGCATTTACAGGCATTTGCATCTCATTAACAAAGCTTTGAGCGGCGTTAACAGGGTATGTATACACTATTTTTATATTTGCTTAGGTTTACGCCCCCCGAATCACGATCCACGATTCACGAATCACGATTCACGAAATTATTATCTTTGCGAAAAATTACGCGAAAGTGAAGCGCACCCTCGAGCAATTTGATCATATTCTGCACAGATGCCGGGACCTGTTTGAGAAAAAAACGAGGGACTACGGCACGGCCTGGCGCATTCTTCGGCCCTCATCTCTGACCGACCAGGTCTTCATCAAGGCCAGGCGCATTCGCAGCATCGAGGAAAAGGGGCGGCAGAAAGTGGAAGACAGCATCGAATCCGATTACATCGGCATGATCAATTACAGCCTGATGGCCATGGTGCAGCTAAACCTGCCGGAAGATGCGGCGCTGGAACTCCCACCGGAAGAGGCCGTTCGCCTTTTTGACGAAAAAGTGGCCGAAACCCGCGCCTTACTTGCCGCCAAGAACCACGACTATGGGGAAGCCTGGCGCGAAATGCGCATCAGCTCCATGACCGACCTCATCCTGATGAAGCTCCTGCGCATCAAACAGATCGAGGATAACGAGGGCAAGACCATAGCTTCTGAAGGGCTGGAGGCAAACTACCAGGATATCGTCAACTATGCTATTTTTGCGTTGATCAAACTACAGGAACAAAAACAGAACGTATGACCATTGGAACACTAGTCATCATCATTGCCATTACCGCCCTGCTGTTGACGGTGCTTATCGGGCTAACTTCCCGGCGCATCAACAACTGGCTGGTGAGCTTTTTTCAGAATTTCTGCGGCGCCCTCTTCATTTTTTCCGGCTGGGTAAAGGCCATCGACCCACTGGGGACGGCCTTCAAGCTGGAGCAGTATTTCGCCGAATTCGAAGCTACGTTCAGCGGGACCTGGTTTTCCTTCCTGTCGCCCCTCTTCCCCTGGCTGGCCGAATACGCCATTGGCTTCTCCGTATTTATGATCGTCCTGGAAATCGTCCTGGGCATCATGCTGCTGATCGGGTCGGCCCGGAAATTTGCCGCCTGGGCGTTTTTGCTGATCGTGGTGTTCTTCACTTTCCTGACGGGTTTTACCTACCTGACCGGTTATGTGCCCCAGGGCGTCAATTTCTTCCAGTTCAGCCAGTGGGGCCCTTATGTAGAAACCAACATGAAAGTTACGGATTGTGGGTGCTTCGGCGATTTTATCACACTGAAGCCCATGACCTCTTTCCTCAAAGATATATTCCTCCTCTTCCCCTCCATACTCTTTGTCTTTGCACACAAACAAATGCACCAGCTCTTCGCCGCCGGCAGCCGCACCGCCATCGTGCTGATCAGTACGGCGGCGCTTACCTTCTACTGCTTCATGAACTATATGTGGGCCCTTCCCCACATCGACTTCCGCCCGTTCAAGGTAGACCGGAATATCCGGCTGGAAAAAACCCTGGAAACCCTGGCTGAGAACAACGTCGAGGTCGAAGCCTACCGCATGACCAACAAATCCACCGGAAAAGTAGTGCAGTTGCCCTTGAACGAATACCTGCGCCAGTACAAGGATTACCCCAAGGAAGAGTGGGAACTGGAACAGGTACAGAGCCAACCCAGGGTCACCCTGATCCGCTCTGAAGAGGCGCCGGAAGGCTACGTCATCCCCAGCGCCGAAGGCGAGCCCTACGAACAGGAATTGGTGGCCTACCTCAAAGAACGCTGGGGAGGGCTCGAAGGAGATACGATCAGCCGGGCCATCGAACACACCAAAGTCAGCGACTTTGAAGCAACCGGGCCGAATGGTTCGGATATCAGCGAAGAGCTGCTTTCCAACCCGGACTACAGCTTTATGATCATCGCCTACAAACTCAAGGCAGCCGGCGAGGAAACGGTTACCGAGCTGGTAACGGATACCATCTATGCAGTCGATACCGTAGCCGTTGAGGATACCATTAAACAGGTGCAACGGATAGACAGAATAGATAAACGACAGGTGGAAAAAACGGCCTACACCTGGAAACCGGATTATACCAGCCCGTGGGTGGCCAAAGTCGCCCCTCTTGCCGAAGCTGCCGAAGAGGCCGGCTATGGCGCCTTTGTCATTACCGCCTTTGCCGGCCAGGATAAACTGGAGAGCTTCAAAGCGGCCACGGGGCTCAACATCCCCTTCTATACGGCAGACGACATCCTGCTGAAAACCATCATACGGTCCAACCCGGGAGTCGTTTTGCTGAAGAACGGCAGGGTCATCCGGAAGTGGCACCACAAACAGCTGCCTGCTTTCGAGGAGATCCGGGAAAATTATATGGAATAGGCCCTCTGTTCACGGGCTTCAGGGCTGCGCCAGGCTCCGTTTCAAAGCCGGGTGCAGCTCTTTTTTTCAGGCTTTATCCATTGCGGTTTGTAAACCACCTGTAAAGGACTATATTTGCAAACTGTATTAACAGGGAATTTTGAAAACATGCTGAGTAGAAGGAACGTCCGCATTAAAGTAATGCAGATGCTTTATTCCATGAGCAGGGATAGTAAGCTTGGGCTGGACGACGTAGTGAACCGTTACCGGACAAGCATACAGAAATCCTTTGAACTTTACCTCTTCAGCCTGCTGAGCCTGATGCGGGTCGCCGGATATGCCCGGCAGGATGCGGCAAAAAAGGAGGCTAAATTACTGCCATCGGAAGAAGATAAGCAATTTACGGCCAAACTGATCGACAACAGCCTCATGAAGTCGCTTTCCGAAAATGAAGGGCTTCAGCAACTGTTCAAAAAGTACAAGCTCACCCATCGCTTCGATACCGATAATGTACGCCTGTTCTACACCGATTTCGCAAAAACGGACGAATATCGGGATTATTTAATGCAGGATAATGAAGATGCCGAAAGCCACCGGGAGATCCTTCTGCAATTGTATAAGCACCTGCTCGGCAATGAAGCCTATGAAGACTTTGTCGAAGACAACTACTCCAACTGGATCGATGACAAGTCACTGGTGGCCGGCGCCATAAAAAAGACGATAAAGGCCTTACCGGCTACCGATGATTTTTACGAAGAATACCGCCCCACCGCTGAAACGACCGAGGAATTCGGGGAAAAGCTCCTGCGCAAAGCCTGCGAGGAGGACCAGGAACTGCTGAACATCATCGAGCCTACCCTCCGCAACTGGGACGCCGACCGCGTCGCCGTCATCGACATGATCTTACTCAAGATGGCCCTCTGTGAGCTGATGAGCTTTCCCACCATCCCCACCAAAGTAACCCTCAACGAGTTCGTCGAGATCTCTAAGCTCTACAGCACCGACAAAAGCAAGGATTTCATCAACGGCATCCTGGACCGCCTCATGAAACAACTCAATAAGGACGGGAAGATCCAGAAAAAAGGCAGGGGCCTGCAGGAATGACGATCAACACCGCTTCACTTTTTTTTGTTATCTTGGTGAGTTGACGTGTCCAAGTACTATAAGCGAATAACCAATACCCCTGCGATATGAAAAAGGCCTTCTTTCTGCTCTCCCTTCTGATTGCGCTTTCCATTTCACAGGTTCATGCTCAGTACACCGGCGCCAGAGATGGCCTGGCCTTTCGTTACACCATGCCCAACTTTATCTTTCCAATAACGGAAAACTGGGATTTCGGCGATATGGGCGGCGGCCTGGAAATAGAATACAGCCGCCACCTCTCGCCCGCGCTCAACCTCGGGCTGCCTTTCAAGATCTACAGGGCCAACCTCCCGGTTGATGAACAGGGCAATTCCCGGGAGGATGGACTGATGAGCCTCGGCCTTCAGCTTCAACTCAAGTTATTCCGGGAAAGCAACCTGCTCTACCCCTACCTGTTTGCCGGGTTCGACGCCAACCTGGAAGCCATGGAAGAAGTCAATTACTCCGTACCCTTGGGCCTGGCCCTGAACTTCCGCCTGGGCCGGCATGCCTACCTCTCCCTGAAAGGAGAATACCGGCTGGGAATGGAAGATATGCGGGACAACCTGCACTCGGGCGCCGGCCTGCTGTTTCTGCTGGGGGACACGGGAGCGCCGCCCGCTCCTTCCAATGATTCCGATGGCGACGGGGTGCCCGACGATTCCGACCTCTGCCCGCATCAGCCCGGCCCGCCGGCCCTGAACGGATGCCCGGACTCTGACGGCGACGGCATAACCGACGGCGAAGACCAATGCCCGCAACAGGCCGGCCCGGCCGCGCTGAACGGATGCCCGGACCGCGACGGAGACGGCGTCGCCGACCGCGTTGACAAATGCCCGGACGAAGCGGGCTACCCCGAACTCGATGGCTGCCCCCTCCGGGATGCCGATGGCGACGGCATCGAAGATGAAGCCGACAAATGCCCCAACCGCCCCGGCCCCATCGCCCTGGCCGGTTGCCCGGACAGAGACAACGACGGCGTCGCCGATGACAATGACCGCTGCCCCGACACCCCCGGAAAACTGATCCTCGCCGGCTGCCCCGACACCGACAACGACGGCCTGGCCGACCCCGACGACCGCTGCCCCACCACCGCCGGGCCCGCCTCCAACCGCGGATGCCCGGAACTCCGCGAGGAAGACCGCCAGGTGCTTACCTTTGCCATGGAAAATGTGCAGTTCGAAACGGGAAAGGCGGCCCTGAAAACCGAATCCCTGCAGAACCTTAACCAGGTAGCGGACATTCTCAGACGCTACCCCGACTACAGGCTGCGCATCGGCGGCCATACCGATAGCGTGGGCAGCGCAGAGTTTAACCAGGCCCTCTCTGAATCAAGGGCCAAAGCCTGCTACGACTACCTCATCTCCCAGGGCATCGGCCCGGCGCGCATGAGCTACACCGGCTACGGCGAGACGCGCCCCATCGCCAATAACCGTTACCAGGCCGGGCGGGAAAAGAACCGGCGGGTGGAATTTGATATCTACCTGGATTGACCTTTGAAAAATTCGGGATGACTCATGTTTCTGCCGTCAATCTGCTCATTTTAGGTATATTTGCGCCATGAGCGAGAAAATTCTTATCCTGGATTTCGGCTCCCAGTATACCCAGCTCATTGCACGCAGGATCCGGGAGCTCAACGTATACAGCGAGATCGTACCCTACAACAAAGTCCCTGAACTGGACGAAAGCGTCAAGGCCATCATCCTCTCCGGCAGCCCCTTTTCGGTGACGGACGAGCAGGCGCTGCGCCCCGCCCTGGAAGGCCTTATCGGCCAGCGCCCGGTACTCGGCATCTGTTACGGCGCCCAGTACATCGCCCAGCACTATGGCGGCAAGGTGGAGCGCTCGCTGAAGCGGGAATACGGCAAAGCCCGCCTGAGCCACATCCACCAGCCGGATATCTTCCTCAATGACGTACCGCTGGAGTCTCAGGTATGGATGTCGCATGGCGATACCATCATGGCTATTCCCGAACAGTTCGAACTGCTGGCCGGCACCGAGAGCATCGACGTGGCGGCCTTTCGTTCCAAAGATGGCGCCTTCGGCCAGCCCGTTTACTGCATTCAGTTCCATCCGGAAGTTTCCCACAGCCTGGATGGCATGACATTGCTCAAAAATTTCGTTAAGGATATAGCCGGTTGCCACAGCGAGTGGACGCCGGCCTCCTTTGTGGAGCATACCATCGCGGAACTGAAGGAACAGGTCGGTGAAGAGCACGTACTCATGGGGCTTTCCGGAGGTGTGGATTCTTCGGTGGCCGCCACTTTGCTGCATCGTGCCATTGGTGACAATCTGGTTTGTATATTTGTAGACAATGGCCTGCTGCGCAAAAATGAGTACGAAGAGGTCCTCCTGTCCTACCAAGGGCTCGGGCTGAACGTAATAGGGCTGGATGCCAAACAGCAGTTCTACAGCGAACTGCGGGGCGTCAGCGAGCCGGAAAAAAAGCGCAAGGTGATCGGCCGGGTATTCATTGAGGTGTTTGAAGCCAAGGCCCTGGAGCTGGAAGAGAAAGACAAAGAGATACAGTGGCTGGGCCAGGGCACCATTTACCCGGACGTGATCGAGTCGGTCTCCGTTCACGGCCCATCGGTGACCATCAAATCGCATCACAATGTGGGCGGGTTGCCGGAAGCACTGAAACTGAAGATCGTAGAACCGCTGCGGATGCTGTTCAAAGATGAAGTACGGGAAGTGGGCCGGGAACTTGGCATCCCGGAGAAAATCCTGGGGCGCCACCCTTTTCCGGGGCCGGGGCTCGGCATCCGCATCCTCGGAGAGGTCACCCCCGAAAAAGTAGCGTTGCTACAGGAAGCGGACGCCATTTACGTCAACAACCTCAGGAAATTCGGCCTGTACGATAAAGTATGGCAGGCAGGGGCCATCCTGCTGCCGGTCCAGTCGGTTGGGGTAATGGGCGACGAACGCACCTACGAGCAAGCCGTGGCCCTGCGGGCCGTAGATTCCAGAGACGGCATGACGGCAGAATGGAGCCGCCTGCCCCACGATTTTCTGGCTACCGTGTCCAGTGAGATCATCAATAATGTAAAAGGAATAAACCGTGTCGTATATGATATCAGCACCAAGCCTCCGGCCACGATCGAATGGGAGTAAGAGCATGTTTGGAGGTAGCCATACCTGCTCAAAGTGGCTTCTGCTTTCCGTCCTGGCCTTGTTGCTCTCTTCCTGCGCCCTTTTCCGCCCGGCAGGCGCCGACGAAAAAAAAGAAGAGGCCAGAAAAGAGGAGAAAAAAAGGAAAGAAGACGATAAAGTGGCCAAGGAGGAAGAATTACTACTCGACCCCGTACCGGGCAAAAAGGTCTACGACCCGGAAACGGGCACCCTGGTCATTGTTGACCAGACTCCGGTGGAAAGCATGGACACCATTCGCTGGGCCGAAGTGCCTTACGATTCGGTGCCGCCCATCCGCTCTGCCCGGACCCTGATGGAAGAGGGAGAGGCACTCACGGGAGGAACCCGCCCGGAGCGGATCCGAAGAGGAGAATTCGGGACAGAATTCTATACTGCATACAATGTGGCGCTGATCCTGCCTTTCCTGTCGGATAATTTTGACCCCAAAACCGCCATCCTTCCCGAAAACTCCAGCTGGGCCCTGCATTTCTACGGCGGAGCCCGCATGGCTATGGAAAACCTCGAAGATGACGGCATCAAACTGAATGTAACGGTCATGGACAGCAATGCCGAGCCGCGCAAGCTCGGCAGGTTGCTCTCCTCCAACCGCACGGCCCTGCTCAATGCCCATCTTCTCATCGGCCCTTACCGCCGGGAAAACGTGGAGCTGATGGCGGAATTCGCCAGGCGGAACGGCAAAACGTTCGTTTCGCCGCACAGCGCCGCCGCCGGTGTCTCCAACAACAACCCGGACTACGTGCAGGTGAGCCCTACGCTGGAATCCCATTGCCGGGCCATAACTCAACACGTACGCAAGCGGTTCCGCCCCGAACAGGTTATCCTGGTCGCCCGCGACAAGGACGCCGAAAAGGCCCGCTTCGCCTATTTCCAGCAGGAGAACTTCCTGATCGAAGGGGTACGGAATGACTCGGTGATGCTGCGGGAATACGTCGTTGAAGAGCGAAGCGCCGATTTCCAGAATATCAACCTTCAGCCTTTCCTTCGCCCCGGAGATACCGCTGTGTTCATCCTGCCTTCCTGGTCTAATGAAACGTTTATCTACTCCTTCCTCAGCCGCCTGAAGCTGGCCCGGCAAATGGATAACTATGTAGAAGTATACGGGATGCCGCAATGGATACGCTACGAGCGCATTGATTTTGACCTCTATGAAGACCTCAATGTGCACGTCAGCAGCGATACCTATATCGACCCGTATGCCCAGGATATACAGTTCTTCCGCCGGCGGTTCTTCGACCGCTACGGCGTACCCCCTAATGATGAAGCGTTTCTCGGTTATGACGTAATGCTTTACTTTGGCCGGATGATCCACAAATACGGCACCAAGTTCCAGTACTACCTGGAAAAAGACCCTCAGCAGATGCTCCATACCCGTTTTGACTTTGAAAGAGTGGTGCAGCCGGGCAGGACTACCGGCAGGGAGAATGCACCGATCGAGCGCTTCGAGAACAAGTATGTCAACATTCTGACGTTCAAAGATTATCAATTCCAACCGGATTACTAATGACCCCGGAAAGGAGAGAACGGCTCAGAGAGGTAGCTTTCCGGCGCCAGGCCGGCCTGACGGTGATCCTGGAAAACGTCCATGACCCGCACAACATCGGGGCGGTGATCCGGTCCTGTGATTCAGTCGGTATCTCCGAGATCTTCGTCCTTTATACCGAACCCCATCTGACGGAAGAACACATCCTCGTGGGCAAGAAGTCGTCGGGGGGCGCCCGCAAATGGGTCGATGTCCACTACTATACCAGCCCTGAGGATTGCTTCCGGCGTGTAAAGGAAAAGTATGGCCGCATTCTGGCCACCCACCTGGGAGAAGCCGCCGTGCCGCTCCACAGCCTTCGCCTTACCCAACCCACCGCCCTCCTTTTCGGCAACGAGCGGGATGGCGTTTCCGAAACCGCCCTGGCCTATGCCGACGGCAACTTTGCCATTCCGCAGATGGGTATGGCGAAAAGCCTGAATATTTCCGTAGCCTGCGCCGTCACGCTCTACGAAGCCCTGCGCCAGCGCCTGGAAGCCGGCATGTACGGCAAGGACAACCCCTTGCCGGAAAAAGAAAAGCTCGCCCTGTTCGAAGAATACCTGGAACGCTCGGATAAGAAAAATACGAACCGGAGGGTGGAGCGGAAATAGCGTGGGGGCGGAAGGGGGAAGTCGGAAAGCGGAAGGCGGAAAGCGGAAGGCGGAAGTTTACCCGGAAGAGCGCAGCGAAGACGGGGCGGAAGGCGGAAGTTTACCCGGAAGAGCGCCGCGAAGACGGGGCGGAAGGAGGAATGTCAAAGGGGAGCAGGCCATCCCCAGGCTCCTTCAAGGTGCTCCTCCCCGCAAATTTCCGACTTCCGACTTTTTAACCGGCTGACCAGACGGTCCCACTTCC
>JAGFJE010000034.1 GCA_024103175.1 Phaeodactylibacter sp. | reverse complement strand
TTGGAGAAGATATGCCGCACGTTGGCCACTGTCCGGGTGGTATTGTTGGTGGCCGTTTCCACGATCATGGCGACGCCGTGCGGGGCGTATCCTTCGTAGACTGCCTCCAGGTAGGCCTCTGCATCTTTGGCAGACGCCTTTTTGATGGCGTTCTCCACGTTGGCCTTGGGCATGTTGGCCGCCTTGGCGTTCTGAATGGCCAGGCGCAGGCGGGGGTTGTATTCGGGCTCGGGGCCGCCTTCCCGAACGGCAATGGCGATTTCCCGCCCGATGCGGGTAAAGGCCTTGGCCATGCTGGCCCAGCGCTTCATTTTTCTGGCTTTGCGGTATTCGAAAGCACGTCCCATATCTGCTGCGTTTTTTCTGTTTTTTAAGCGCTGCAAAATTAGTCTTTCCGGCAATTGTTTGCACGGAAAAAGAGAGGATTTTTTCATGGTTTCACAGGGTCATGGCGGAAACGGAGCGCCCTAGCCTATGCCCCATGAGCTTATCCCGCTTCCCGCAACGGGTATCCAGTTTTCACCCAACTTCACATTCACTTTTGTTAGCCCCTCAAAGCTTCACAATTGTCAGCGGCAGTTCCTTTCCCACCTTCAACCAGTAGGCGCCAGCGGGCAGCCCTTCCAGGGAAAGCTCCTCCCTCGGCGATCGCAGGATACCCTGGAAGAGCACCTTGCCGAGCATGTCCGTAACGTTAAAGGGGATGGGCTCGGAGAAACCGGCGTAGGCAATCGTCATCCGCTCCTGTACGGGGTTGGGGAAAAAACCGATGTTCGCCTGTTTCCCACTGTCGAAATAGGCGGCTTCCATCCGGGAAAAATCGGCGCTGCCGTCGTAGTCCAGCTGGCGCAGGCGATAGTAGTTCAGCCCGGCATAAGGCCATTGGTCCTCGTATTTATAAACCGCCGCCTCTCCCCTGCCGGGCATAAAGCCGAGCGTTTCCCAGGATATTCCGTCCCGGGAGCGCTGGACTTCAAAGCCGGCGTTGTTCTGTTCAGAACCGGTCTCCCAGCGAAGTATTATGGCTTCCCTGCCTTCCTGGGCCTCAAAAAACACCCAGGTTACTGGAAGGGCGGCAGCATTCACCGGCCACCCCAGGTCTTCCAGCAGGTTGAGGGCCAGGCCCGGGTTGTGGATGGCCTCTCCGTAGTCGAGTTGCGGTTTCATCAGCTCATTACCGAAAGTATTGAGGTCGAAATGGCTGTAGGTGGAACCGGGGGCGTAAGTGGAAGGGGTGTATATCATGGCCGGGCTGTTGCCATTGTTCGCCAGCAGGGAAGGGCCACTCAGGAAAAGGCTATTGCTACCGCCCGTCAGCAGCCCGGCTATAATAGGGGAAGGGTTAGCCAAATCTGTAAGGCTGTTCCCGTTATCCAGCTCCAGCTGGCGGGTGTAAATGTCGGGGTACCATTCACCCCCGGCTTCAGCCCCGTAGCAGCCCTCTCCGGCAATGCCCTCACATTCTGCTTCGCCATTGCCATCATCAATCTCTTCGAACCCGGCGAAACCCAGGCCATGCCCCAACTCGTGCAGGGCCACCGTCACAAAGTCGACTTCATTCCAGGGCACATTGCCGTCCGTCCCAAAATACCAGTCGCTAAGCCCGGCGTTGAAAACGGCTCTTACCTCAGTGCTTTGAAGCGCTTCGTTGCCGAGAAGCAATTCCGATAAGGCTACCGGATACCAGGTCGTGTTTGTTCCATCCGTCAGCAAATAGTTGGTTGCCGCACCGGCGGAGCCCAGGATGCCGGACGCCATATCCGTGCTCCAGCAGGCATCGACAGTGATCGTAAAAGGGGTGTTGAGCAAGCTGCCCCAGATGGCGGCAGCATAATTCATGGCCGCCTGTGCATCGGCTGGCCAGGCGCCGCAGGTATAATCGAACACCTCCTGTCCGGCAGGTAAAAAGTTGACATTAACGGCCGATGTCAGCCGGGCTTGTACCCGGGCGGGATCCACCGGAGGCGGAACGTAGAGGTATCCGTCAAAGGGCGCGGGCGGCAACCGGCAGGCAGGGGACTGTATGTGGCGCTCGTCCAGCTGCGCATTTAAGGGTTGGGCAAGGACAAGCATGCCCAGAAGAAAGTATACAATCGGTTTCATATTAAACGGTTAACGCTTGGGGAAATCCAGAGAGGCAAGGGCGATTGAATTTATTTTTTTCATATAAAAAACTTTGTTCTTAACGGCTCATTTCCCTGATTTATTGAGTGAAAAATGAAAAATTGGCCCGGCAATTTTAATTTTGGGCAAAAACATGGAGTACCTGGTTATCGACCTGGAAATGTCGGGAGACGACCCTTCCTATCACGATATCATTGAGATCGGCGCCGTACTGTATACCGAAGAATGGAAGGAGATGGGGCGCTATCAGTCTTACATCTATCCCGAGAATGAGGAAGCCTTTTCCAAACCCTCCGCCGAGGTTCACGGCCTCACGCTGGAAGAACTGCGGGACGCCCCGGTGCTCGATGACGTCCTTCCCGCATTCGAAGAGTGGATACTGGGCCTGCGCAACCTCCGGCCCGACCCCTTCGACAATACCCGCCTGCTTAAGCACACGATGATCGCCGGCCTGGGCATCGTAAACGACTTCGCCTTTCTGCGGGCGGCCTACGGCATCATCAACCGCCGCTGGCCGTTCAGTTACCGTATGCTCGACATGCAATCCCTCACGCATGTGCTGTTCCCTCTGTTTCAGGAAGCAGGAATAGCGGTGCCTACCCGGCAGAGCCTGACAGCCATCGCCGCCCACTTCGGCCTGGAGCGCGAGACCGAAGACCACAACGCCCTGGAAGATGCCGTGCTGACGGGAAAGTGCTTTAAGGAATTGATGGGAATGGTGAGGAAGCTCAGGTACGATGTTTGATTTTTGATTTTTAATGTACATCGCCCATCAAACATCGCACATTAAAAATCAAAAATCAAACATCAAAAATCAAACATCATGAATCATACGCCCCTGCTCGAATCCATCATTGAATCCCTGCCTTACGGCATTGTAGTGGCCGGCCGGGAGGGAACGCTTCTGCTGGCCAACAGCCTGGGCCGCAGCCACCTCCGGTTGCCGGAAGGCGAGGGGTTTTCTTTGCCGGGCTACCTGGAGGCCGTCCCCGGATTGCCGGCCCAGCTGGAATTCCCGCTCGCGGAGCCCGCCGACGGCTTTGACCTGCTGGCCGTAAAAGTAGGAGAGGCATACCTGACCATCCGGGGCCGGCCGGTGCCGCAGGGGTTGGCGCTGAGCATCATAGATGTTACCCGCGCCAAAAAAGCCGAACAACACATGCTCGACGCCATTCTGGAGGCCACCGAGGCCCAGCGGCGAAAGCTCTCCAAAGAGATCCACGACGGGATAGGGCCCCTCATCTCGACGATCAAGCTCAACCTCGACGCCCTCCGGCTGGAGGTGCAGGGAGAGAACACCCGCGCCCGGCAAATGATAGAATCGATGAGCGAGCTGCTGCAGACCATGTCCAATGACATCCGGAGCATCTCCCACAACCTGATGCCCAATGTACTGGTAGATTTCGGGTTGGTGGCCGCCCTGGACAACCTCTGCCAGCGGGTCAACAGCAGCGGTAAAGTACAGGCCAATTTCTACCACTCCGAGATCCGGGAGCGGATACGGCGCAAGGTGGCCCTGGGCCTGTACCGGATCGCTCAGGAGCTGATCAACAACGCCGTGAAATACGCCCGCGCCCAAACCATCAACGTGCAATTGATCCGCCACCCCGATTCTATTGTGCTGATGGTGGAGGACGACGGGGCCGGTTTTGACCCCTACAAGGCGGATCGGGCAACCGGCCTGGATAAAGGCATAGGCCTGCGCAATATTCAAACCCGGGTACGGTCGCTGGGCGGCAATTTCATCCTCGAATCCCGGCCCGGGGAAGGAGTCCTGGCTACCATTGAAGTTCCCTATAAAAACCAGGAGGTATGATAGAAATAATGATAGCGGATGACCACCGCGTTTTTCGGGAAGGCATCGTTTCCATCCTGGAAAACACGGGCGAGATCAAAGTCATCGCCCAGGCACAGGATGGAAAAGAAGTGATGGAAAAGCTACAGGTGGTACGGCCCGAGCTTATTCTCATGGACATTTCCATGGGAGAGGCCGGGGGTATAGAAACGACAAAACTGGTCAAAGAGCAATATCCCGATATCAAAGTGCTGGTCCTTTCCATGCATTCCGAGAGCAGTTATATCGTCAAAATGCTGGAAGCCGGCGCCTCCGGTTACCTGCTCAAGGACGCCGGCAGCGCCGAACTCATCAATGCCATCAAGGCCGTGGCCGAAGGGCACACTTATTTCAGCAGCCAGGTATCGGCCACCCTGGTCGACCAGTTGGTCAAAGGGAAAAAAATGCCGGAGCCCAAGTCGGGTGTGCCGCTTACCAGAAGAGAACTGGAAGTCCTCCGCCTCATCGCCGAGGAGTACTCCAACCCGGAGATCGCCGAAAAGCTCTTTATCAGTATCCGGACTGTCGACACCCACCGGCGCAACCTGCTGGAAAAACTGGGCGTAAAAAATACCGCCGGGCTGGTGAAGTACGCCATCAAACACGGCCTGGTGAAGGGCTAGTGCGCCGGAAAAAAGTGAAGCCCTGCCTTTTTTATGCCCGCCAGGCTTCACTTTTTTTCCATTTGGCCGGTGGCCCACATCCTCGCCGGCCGTCTTCCTGAAAAATCAGTGATGAGAGCGTATATTTTCGTTGCGTTCACTTATATCCTCTTACTTGGGGCCACCGCCTATGTGGCCTACGTTGTCCATCCATTGCCGGTAAAGCCGCCGGCCGCCGGAACGCTGGAAGCCCAGGTCCAGCAGGCCATCAACCAGGCCGATACCGCCATGCTGAGCCAACTGGCGGCGGAAGAAGCCGAGCTGGCGCTCCCCGACGGGACTACCGTTGAAGGGAAACAACAGTTTGCCCGCAACCTCGGAAGCTTCCTCGGCCAGCAGGCCCCCGCCCGGTTCGAATGGTGGGAATTTAAGGTTGATAAAGCGCTGGGGAACCTCCACAGCCCGAACGGCGCCTATCGTATGGAGATCCTCCTACAAGACGGAAAGGTCAAAAAGGTAAAGTGCAGCCGGGCGTAACTTTTTTTGAACAAATTCTGGTTTTTTGGGTAAATTGGAAAAAGGTTTCCCCCTATCGCTAACCAAATAACCGGAAAGATCATGACCTGGTCCTTAAAAATAGCCCGCTTTGCCGGCATCAATGTGTATCTTCACTGGACCTTCCTCATCCTGTTGGCGTGGATCTTCATCTCCAGCGTTAATGCCGGCCAGGACCTGGTGGAAGCGCTGACCGGCGTAGGGTTCATCTTAGCCCTCTTTGCCTGCATCGTGCTGCATGAATTCGGCCATGCCCTTACGGCCCGCCGATATGGCATTCAGACCCAGCGGATCACCCTGTTACCCATCGGCGGCCTGGCCATGCTGGAGAAAATGCCGGAGAACCCGCGGCATGAACTGGCCGTCGCCCTTGCCGGGCCGGCAGTAAACGTCGTCATCGCCATATTGCTTTCCCTCTATCTGGCCCTTACCGGGCAGGAACTGCCCCTCAGCCAACTCGAAGACCCAAG
This sequence comes from Phaeodactylibacter sp., assembly GCA_024103175.1. Classification (GTDB taxonomy): domain Bacteria; phylum Bacteroidota; class Bacteroidia; order Chitinophagales; family Saprospiraceae; genus JACJXW01. The sequence continues at coordinate 8,482 of JAGFJE010000034.1, read as the reverse complement.
CCAGATCAGCTTCGCCAGGTACTTCATCCCCAACCTGCTTATCGTCAATGTGCTGCTCTTTGCCTTCAACCTCATCCCCGCATTCCCGATGGACGGCGGGCGGGTACTGAGAGCCCTGCTTTCCATGCGATACGGCCGGGCTACTGCCACCAATATCGCGGCAAAGATCGGGCAGTTCCTGGCCATTGGCTTTGTTTTCTTTGGTTTTATGTATGACTTCTGGCTCATCTTCATCGGCCTGTTCATCTATCTGGGCGCCAGCGGAGAGGCCAGCTACGAAACCCAGCGCTCCCTGCTCTCCCACCTCACGGTCGGCGATGTGCTCATGCACCAGTACACCCCGCTCCACGCCTGGGAGACCATCGGGCGGGCGGTCGAGATCCTGCTCGACGGGCATGAAAAGGAGTTTATCGTCACCGAAGACAACCACATCATCGGCACCATTTCCAGGGATGAGATCATTAAAGGCCTGCAAATGCTGGGGAAGGAAGAACGGATCAAACGGATCGTCAACCAGGACTGGATACGGCTCACCGCCGATATGGAACTCAACGAAGCCTATGAGCAGATGTCCAGAAAAAAAATGTCCATCTGCCCGGTATACGATGCGTACGGCGAGCTGGTAGGCGTCCTGAACCAGGAAAACATCCTGGAGGCGATTATGGTGGAAAGCGCCAGGGAGGGAAGAAAAGCCCCTCCGCAAATAGTGGCGGACTGATTATAACGACAACTTGGCCGCAATATCTTTCGGAATGGCGTCCTTATGCACCATAATGCCCACCGTTTTCAGCCGGAAGTAAGCATCAGACATGTATAAAAAGCCCTTGTAGGGGCTGATCTCTCCCCAGGAGTTCTTGGTCAGATAATATTTCGTCCCGTTCTTGCCTACCGCCATGCCCGTGAGGTGCATGAGGTGGTCATCGGTGGTGGCGTAGCTCTCGAAGGCCTCCTGGCGAAGCTCCTGGGTAACGGCCACTTCCTCCACCGGCTTGTCAAACATCACTTCCGGATCCGGTTCCACCGGTACGATGGCCAGCCCTTTTCCGGCGCTGAAGCCCTTCTCCCCGACATCGCCGTCCCAGGCGACAGTGTAACCGGTGGCCAGGGCATTGTCGACGATGGCCTGCAGCTCGTCCAGCGGAAGGTTGTAATAGGAGCCGTTGGAATAGTTATCGGGGATCTCCAGAATGAAGGTTTCGTAGAACGGATGGTGAGAAAAGGAAGTCAGGGTGACATAATCTGCCGCTTCGATGCCCAGGCTCTCGGCATAGGATTCCGGTGTATAGCTTTTCCCCTGATAGGTAAAGGCCTCCGGCGCCTCCCCCATATAATTGTCGAGAATGCAGTCTATGGCGCCCAGCCAGCGGTTGCTCAGCTTCTTGCGCTCCAGCAGGCCGTCCAGCATGCCTTTCATCGCCGCTTCCATCTCGCTGTGGTCATGATACTTATCACCGGGGAGCAGGCCGGAATAGACGGATTCGGGCACGGCGCCCGCCATCTCCAGGGCGCGGATCACATCGTGGTTGAGCCCCCCCTGGCTGAAATTGGCCTTGCCCTGCCGCAGAACGTAGTTGCGGGCCTTGTCCAGGTATATCGTGCGCACCATATACATCTCTGACAGGTCTATTTCCGGCTTACCCATCCTCATCAGTTCAGACTCCAGAAAGGAGGCGGTCGAAAAGCTCCAGCAGGTGCCGGTGCGCTCCTGGTTCTTCACCGAAGTACATTCAATATTGTACTTTACCGTAAAATCGTACTGTGCAGACAGTTGAACGGCCATTGCCAGGCCGAGGATAAACAGGATCTTTTTCATACTTGATCTTTTTTTATCAGGTGATTGTTTTTTCGCCACGAAGACACGAAGGCACAAAGAATTCACCAGGTAGCATTTTCTTCGTGTGATCTTGGGGCCTTCGGGGCTTTGTGGTTATCAAAAATTATCGGATCAAAGTCACATTACCCTTTTTAAAATACGTTTCTCCGTTGAAACAACGCGCCTCCAGGTAATAGCCGAAGGCGTCGGGCGATAATGCTTTGCCTTTATAGGCGCCGTCCCAGCCCACCGACTGGTCATCCGTTTCGAATACCTTCTCTCCCCAACGGTTATAGACCGCAAAATACAACTCATCGATGGTTTTTCCCTCCACGAACAGCAAGTCATTGAGGTTGTCGCCATTTGGGGTAAAGGCATTGGGGACGAAAATAAAGGGTTCCCGGCATTCCGATACGACTACCACCCTGATCTCCACGGCATTGCGGCAACCTCTCTCATCCACTACCTGAACGGTGAAAACGCTGGTGCTGTCCACCTGAGCGGTTGGATTATGCAGGGTAATGTTGTTCAGCCCTCTGGCCGGTTGCCAAAGGTAAGAATAGCCCGGGCCATAAGTAGCCTCCAGTTGTACCTGCCCGGGCCCGAACAGGGTGTCGGGATCAGCCGCGGCGGCGAGCGGGGGCGCCTGTTCAGAAACCACCACCCGGGTGCTTTCGGTGAGATTACAACCGAATGCATCGGTTATCTGCACAGTAAATACCTGGTTTTCCTGCGGGCTAACCAAAGGAGCGGGCGTATTTTCTCCGGAAATAATGGCGGAAACCGGCGACCAGGAATAGCTCAACGGCTCTCCGGTGAGGTTCACCACTTCCAATTGGGCGGTATCTCCCCGGCAGAGCGCGGTAGATTCTGTAAGGAAAGCCAGGACCTGCCGGCTGCTCACTTCAACGCTGTCCACTACCTGGCACCCTTGTTCGTCGGTAAGCTGCAGGTAGTATTTAGTAACGGGCCCCGGTTGAACCACCACCTCCGGCATGGTGGCAATGATGCTGGAAAAGCCGGGTGTATCTGACCAGGCGAAATCCACCGCTTGTTCGCTTTCCACGTACAGCAGAAAATCCGGTTCGCAGATCTGCGTATCCTGGGGCAGGAAGTACTCAATAGGGGGAGGTACGGCAGCCTGTATATCTTCTTCCCAGCGGCAAAGGCCGGAGGTATCCGTCACAGTCACCGAAAACAACTGGCTGGAATCGAGAACAACCGTGGGGTTGGCCTGGGTGGGGTCTTCGAAGAAGGCGGCGGGTGACCAAAGGTAGTCCAGGCCGGAGTTCGCCGAAGGGTTCAGCGCCGCCGGTTGGCCCGGGCAGGCCAGGAGGCTGTCCGGCAGGCTGAGCTGGAATACCTCCACGGGCGCCTCCTGGCGAATGGTATCGCGGCAGCCATCATCGGAGGTAATGGCCAGGCGGACGTCCAGCGTTTCCGAAGCGCCGAGCGTAAGTTGCGGGTTTTGTACGGAAGCCGTCCGCCCTTCCCCGAAATCCCAATCCCAGGAAAGGATCGTGGATTGGTTATTGGTTGATTCGTCTGTGAACTGAAGCGTTACCGAGTCTGAACAGGCCACCACCTCCCAGCTAAAACCCGGAATGATGGACGGCTCCTCCACCGTCACTTCCCGCACCAGCGTGTCCTGACATTCGATAAAATTACTCATGGTGACGGTAACCGAGTAGGTTCCCGGGCCGGGATAGGTGTAGGAGGTGGAGGCGCCCTGCCCGGAGGCGCCGGGATTGGCGGGGTCGCCGAAATCCCACTGGTAAAAGGGCGCATTGACGCTAGTGCTGGAGAACCGGACACTATACCCCCCGCATTGCTGATCCGCCAGGAACTGCAGCTGGCTGGAGGTATCGATCAGCGTCAGCGTAGTGCTGTCCTGAAGGGTGCAGCCGTGCTGGTTCTCTATAGAGACATAGAAAGGGTACTGGCCGGGCTGTAAAAGCCGGATCAGAGCCGTGTCCGAATGCTGCCCCGCCAGAATGAGGGATGCCGGCGACCAGCTGAAGCTCAGGGTATCGTTCAGGTCGCGGTTGATGGCCGCCACTGCTCCTATGTCGCCCGGGCAGACGGCCCGTTCGGTGGCCATCAAAATATCAACGGCGTTCCCCGTAACCTGCACGCTGTCTACCGCGGTGCAGCCGAAAGTATCCCGCGCCAGGAAGTAAAACATTTCCGGGCCCATCGGCATGACTGTTGCCGAAGTGCGGTTGGACAGCAGGTTGCTAAAATCCGCATCATCGGACCAGAGGAAAGAAAGGCCGGTATTGCTCTGGCCTTCCAGCAGGATCTCGGCGGTGCAGATTACGGTATCTTCGGGGGCGGCGGCCGTTACCCGTTCCGGAACGAGCACCGTGGTCGTCAGCTCCAGTTCGCAGAAACCGCCGCCATCGGAAATGGTAACGTTGTAGGTTGTCGTTTCCAGGGGGCGCACTTCGGGATTGGGTTCGGAGGGGTCCGAAATCCCTGCGCCCTGCGCCCAGGAATAGGTGTAGGCCGGGTTGAACTCCGGGTTCAGAAAAACGGACTCCCCGGCGCAGAGCGCCAATGTATCTGCTATCAATTCTTCTTCGATAAGCTCCCCCGAAAAGGATCGCTCCAGTACCTGCTGGCAGCCGTTGGCCGCCGTGACGGCTAGCCGGAGCGTATAGTCGCCGCTTTCGGTGATGACGAAAGTGGGGTTTTGCTCGTTTGAGGTGATCCGGCCCGGCCATAGCTCCCATTGCCATCCGGCCAATTCGGAAACCGGGTCCTGGCTCAGGTCAGTCACCTGTACCACCAGAGAATCGCTGCAGGAAACAAATGCATAATCGAAATCGGCCGTAAGGGTATTGTCCTGAAGGTAAACCTGCTGAAAGGCCGTGTCTTCACATACTTCACCCGGCTCCGCGATCAGCAGTACGGTATACAGGCCGGTATCGGAGAAGGTATAAACGGGGCTGGTGGCGGTAGAAGTAGCGCCGGGGTTACCCGGGTCGTTGAACATCCAGACAAAGTCATTGGCGCCCTGGCTTTCATTCTCAAAAAAAACGGCCAGGTTGCCGCATTGTATTTCCGGAGCGGTGAAGGCGGCGGCGGCCTGGCCGCAGAGCCCGACGTTGTACTGAAAATCGCGCCGCGTGGTCGAGATCAGCTCCCCATCCCGGTATTCTTCCACACAGATGCCGACCACAAACTGGCCGATGGTATTGGGAAGGCCGGTCAAGAGGCCGGTCCGGGAGTTGATCTCCAGCGGCGCCCCTCCCGCCGTCCCGTTCAGCATATTGCCTTCATTGTAGGGCGGGTCGACCCAGGTAATGGGCTGGTAAGGCGGGTTGTTCGGTGGCTGAGGCATGGGGTCGTCCGGCGTAGCGCCGGAAAGCGGTGTGCAGAGCCGGTAGACGATGGAATCCCCATCCTGGTCGATGGCGGACTGGTCAAAGACAATGGGCTCGTTCACACAGATGTAAATAGGCGGCCACTGTTGAAATTTGGGGTTGCTGTTGCATTCCTCGAGGGCCTGCTCGGAAATGGTCACCCCGTAGGTCGCCCCCGTATCCAGCGGGCCAATGATGTTGACGATCGTCTGGTTGCGGCAACAACGCTGATAGGCCAGTTGATACCCCCCCGGGATGGGCGGCAGGGTAATGATCGTCCGGTAGGTAGTGGTATGTACGCAAACATTGGGCGGCACCACCAGGCATTCGCTGGTCAATACGGGGTCGAGGGTGTCGTTGTTCATGAGGGGCGCCAGCACTTCCTCCAGCAGGATGTTCTGCGCGTTGAAGATGCCGATGGACGCCGGGTTGTCGAACCAGGCGTTGGGGTTGCCGTTGTAGCAATCGCGGAAGATGGTCAGGGTGATCTCGTACTGGTTGTTGCCCAGGCAGGTGTAGTTCATCTCTCCGCCGACGATGTGGGTGGCGCGGGTAGTAACGGGCAGGGCAAGCAGCCAGAGGGCCCCTAAGGCGGTGGTTATGATATTTCGAAAGCTCACGAGTGGAAAGATACAACACGGGAGGTAAGTGGCGAAATGAAAGCGGGGATTTCCCTTCGCCAGGCGCAGGGTAAAATTAGTTGTCGGAGTTGATCGTTGGCCGATTTCATAGGTCCAGCCGGAATTGCGGAGCGGCCAGGTTCTGGGTATTCCGGTATATATCGCTGATGGGTATATGATGATCCAACGTTGTCAGATATATGCTTTTGTCCATTCCAATGGAGGTTGTCATTTTCCAGTAGGAAGAATCTTCTTTGTAGAGAATGTCCACCACCGGTTTATACTGGTCGATCAAAATATATTCTTTAAATGATGGCAGAGAGCAATACTTATGGAACTTATCCCCGCGGTCATAACTTTCTGTTGACTTCGAAAGCACTTCTATGATCAGAATTGGGTTAGTTACCGAATGCTCATCCTGGTCGGAGGTTTGAATTCCCCCGCAGATCATCATGCCATCCGGATAGACAAAGGAGCCAGCCCGTTCAATAAAGATCCTCACATCTCCGTTGATCGTCACACAATCCATTCCTTTACCTTGTACAGCATTACTCAATAAGGTATTGATGTTATTGCCGATGATCCCATGGTTCAGCGTACCTCCGCTCATGGCGGTAATCGCACCCTGCTCGTATTCATTTTTGATATCTGAAGTATCCTCCAGAGCCAGATATTCCTCGATCGTAAAAGTATCCAGCTTTTTCTCAGCCATATTTTTTGCTATTGATCTATCAGAAACTTATACAAGATAGAAAATCCCTGGCCAACATCCAACAAGCCTTCCCCTGATACACCGCTCTCTTACTCACTGCTCACCAAAACGCCGCTCCCTGATACACCACTCTCTTACACACTGCTCACCAAAACGCCGCTCCCTGACACACCGCTCACAAAAACACTGCTCCCCCCCTACTCCAACTTAAACGCCACCGTCTTTACCCGCCTCGTCCGCATCCCGCCCGGCAACACTTCTTCCAGGACCATACCCTGTGCTTTCGGCTGTTCGAACACCTCCTTCATATTGCGGATGCAGCCTACCGGCACATCTTCTGCCATGAGGATATCGAGCGCTTCCTCTCGGGTATATTCCAGGAACCTTTTGTCCAATATGGTATTGAGCGCCTCCCGGTTCTTCACGCGGCGGGCGTTGGTGGAAAAGCGCTCGTCGTCCGGAAGCTCCGGCAGTTGCAGGCAACGGCATAGGGTTTGAAACTGCCGCTCGGTGCCGGCGGCGATGACCAGGGCTTTCCCGTCCCGGCTCAGAAAAATATCGCCATAGGGAGCGATGTTGGGATGCTGGCTGCCCATGGGTTGGGGAATGGCGCCGGCCATCAGCCAGTTGGTGGCCTGGTTGGCCAGGGAGGCAATGGCGGATTCCAGCAGGGACGTGCTGACATAGGCGCCCTGCCCGGTATCTTTCCGCCGCAGCAAGGCCAGCAGTATGGCTTCCTTCAGCTGGTGGGCCGCCAGGATGTCGATCAGGGCTACCGGCATTTTAGAGGGTTCGCGGCCCGGCTCGCCCGACATGAAGAGGTAGCCGGCCTCGGCCTGAAGCACCACATCGAAGGCCGGGCGCTCCACCTCCTCCCCGAAAGCCGTCAGGTGAGCGTAGATGAGGCGGGGATTGAGTTTGGAAAGTACTGCGTAGCTCATTCCCAGCTTGAAAGCATCCTTAGTTGTATAATTGCTGATGATAATGTCGGCTTCTTTGGCCAGTTCGTAAACTTCCTCCTGCCCTTTCGTTGTTTTCAAGTTGATGAACCGCACTGTTTTCCGGTAATTGACGCTGCAGTAGTAGGCGGATATCTCCGCGTCCGGCGATTCAGCCGGCAGTTTCCAGCGGCGGGTGACGTCGCCCTCCGTCAGCGGGTTTTCTACCTTGATGACCTCGGCGCCCAGCTCCGCGAAGAACATGCCGACCGCCGGGCCGGCCAGGACGCTGGCCAGTTCCACCACCTTTAACCCTTCAAAAAATTTGCTCAATTCCATTGGCTTATTTTGATTTGCGGGGTCAAAATACATAGCTTTAAGAAACTTGCCAGGCAAAAAGCCTGCTGAAGTTTCTCAAAGCCAAATCAAACAATTTTACCCGGACTTCGGCGTGAGCTCAGTCGAACGCTGAGCCCCCAGCGAAGACGGGCAACCCAATCAACCAAATCAACCAAATCAACCCTATCAACCCTATCAACCAAATCAACCAAATCAACCCAATCAACCAAATCAACCCTATCAACCAACTCAACCAAATCAACCAACTCCCACATGAAGGTCTTCAAAGCAGAACAGATCCGCCAGCTCGACCAGTACACTATCCAGAACGAGCCCATTGCCTCCATAGACTTGATGGAGCGGGCGGCCCTTACTTTCACCTACTGGTTCACAGAACAATTCCCCGATACGGGAAGGCCCATCCACATTTTCTGCGGGCCGGGCAATAACGGGGGCGACGGGCTGGCCGTGGCCCGCATGCTGCACCACCGTTTTTACGATGTAACGGTGTACCGATGCCGCATCGGCGCCAGCACCTCAGAAGATTTCGACACCAACCTGCAGCGGTTGCCGGCCCACGGCGGCGTACCCGTCCACGAGGTCGAAAAGGACGGAAAGCTTCCGGAAATACCCGAAAGCGCCATCATCATCGACGGCATCTTCGGTTCCGGCCTCAACCGCCCGGTAGAGGG
>JAGFJE010000162.1 GCA_024103175.1 Phaeodactylibacter sp. | reverse complement strand
CGGCCTGGTATTCGTTACCCTCCTTGTCGATGAAGGCGACGCGCACGAAAGGCTTGGTGTCCAGGAGTTTGACCTCGAAGTCCCGCTCAGCCAGGCTGGGTTTTTCACTTCTTCGGTAAAACACCTTCTTTTCTACCGGTGCAGCCAGGCCTTCCAGGAAGTGTTCGTCCCGGTTGATGAAGGCCATGCCGTCGGTTTCCGCCAGGAAGCGGTAGAGTTCGGACTTGCCCTTTTTCACCCCTTCGATCCCGCCGAATCCTTCCAGGTGCGCCTTTCCGATGTTGGTGATCAGGCCGTGGGAAGGTTCGGCGATGCGGGACAGGAAGTCGATCTCCCCCTGGTGGTTGGCGCCCATTTCGATGATGGCCACCTCAATATCGGCCGGCATGGCCAGCAGGGTCAGCGGAACGCCGATGTGGTTATTGAGGTTGCCCTGGGTGAAATGGAGGCGATAGTGGCTGCCCAGCACGGCGGCGGCCAGCTCCTTGGTGGTCGTTTTCCCGTTGCTGCCGGTAATGCCTATGACCGGGATAAAGAACTGGCGCCGGTGGTGGCGGGCCAGATCCTGAAGGGCCGCCAGGCTGTCGTTGACCAGGATGTACCGTTCGCCCCGTACCACTGCCGGGTCGTCGACGATGGCGTAGGCGGCGCCGGCAGCGAGCGCGGCGGCGGCAAAATGGTTGCCGTCGAATCGTTCTCCTTTGATGGCAAAGAAAAGGCTCCCGCCCTCCACCCGGCGGGAATCAATGGCCACTTTGGGGTGGCCGAGGTATAGTTCGTAGAGTTTTTGTGTTTCCATAGTTCATTTCTTTTCCGCAAATTGAAAAAGAAACCGGTTTCTACAAAAAAAAGCCTCCACTTCAGCATTGCAAAGGTGGAGGCTTTTCCATTTATGGAATACCGGGGATGCCCGATACTAAATATTAATATCTTCTCTTACTGCGCTTGCGCTTGGTGTTGAACTGGTGTCCGCCTTCGTTCTCGTTGCCGCTCGGCGAACCGGTGCGGGTCATAGCGCAACGGAAGCCGATGGTGCGGGAGGATTTGTCTTCATCCAGGAAGCGGCGGGCGCCGGGCGACAGCCAGAAGGCGCGGTCGGCCCAGGACCCTCCTTTGTACACGCGGGCCTTGTCACTGATCAGGGTGTGCCTTCCATAGTCATAATAAGCCTGAGACTGCTTGTCGCCATCCAGGTAATTGTAGACCATACCGGTCTTATAATTTTCGCGGTTGGCGGCCTCTTCGTCGGTCACATACTCATAGCGCAGGCGGCCGAGGCTGTCCTTTTCCACAGGGCGGCCGTCCTCATCGAGTTCCATCTTCTGGAATTTACCGCCGCGGTAGGGGTTGAGGTCGTGATTCTCCACATCGCTGAGGGTCGTGCTGGTCAGCGGGCGGTAGAGGTCGAGGACCCATTCGTTGACGTTGCCCGCCATATTGTACAGGCCGAAATCATTGGGCAGGAAGGAACGCACCGGAGCGGGGATATGAGCATCGTCATTCAGCTTGCCGGCCATACCCATGTAGTCGCCCTTGCCGCGCTTGAAGTTGGCCAGGAGGTCGCCCTGATACTTGTCGCGCTTCTGATAGCGGACGGTATTGCCATCCCAGGGGTAGAAGCGGCGGTCGGAGATCCGCTCGTCTTTTTCCGAAGTCTGGTTGCCCTGCAGGGCCAGTGCGGCGTATTCCCACTCTGCCTCGGTCGGAAGGCGGTAATCCGGCAATACGATGCCGTCTTCAAAGCGCACGGGGCGCTCGCCGCCGGTGCGGAGGTCTTTGAGGTTCTTGCGCACATCGCCCTGATACTGGCCGACCAGATAGGCTTCGGTATTGAAGTTGTCCTCATCCTTTTGCTCGGTATTCGGGTTGAGGATGCCTTTTTCGATGAGCATCATTTCGTTCACCCGGTCTGTACGCCATTTGCAATACTCGGTGGCTTGTATCCAGCTGACGCCGACCACCGGATAGTTGTCGTAGGACGGGTGGCGGAAGTAGGTCTCCACAAAGGGTTCGTTGTAGGAAAGTTCTTCGCGCCATACCAGGGTGTCGGGGAGGGCGTCCCGGTAAACTTCCGGGTAGGACTCTCCGAATACGCGGTTGATCCAGTACAGGTATTCCCGGTAATCGATATTGGACACTTCCGTTTCATCCATGTAAAAGGAAGAAACCGTCACCCGGCGCGGGATGTTGTTCCAGTCATAGGTAACATCCTGTTCGGTAATACCCATATTAAAGGTACCGCCTTCTATCAGCACCAGGTTGGGGCCGGTAGGCTGGCCTTCGTAATCCAGCTTTTCGAAGCCCCCCCATTTGGTATCGTTGTATTTCCAGCCCGTCGTCGCAGACCGTTCCTTACTACCGCAAGAACTCAGTACAAAGGCTGCTCCCAGGAGGATAGCACCAAACTTAAGCAGATTTTTCATTGTAAGAGCTTGTTTTTGAGAATCGACCACAATTATAATGTATTAGATCAGTGAAATTCCAAACCAATTTATTTAAAGGTAATGCCCTCCACCGCCCGCCGCAGGATGCGGCGCCGATAGCAGCCGGCCCGCAACAAAAACGCAGGGTAACCCGGGGCCCCTGATGGGGGCCCGGCGAAAAAGGGCATTGGAGAATTGGTTTAGTTCCGTGGGCGAGCCACAGTTTTCCTTCAAACGGCTGCAAGTTACAAAAAATCAACTTGCATTAGTAGACAGGATGAGCAAGATTTTTAAGATTAACAGGAAAGCGCCCCTTTGCCCTATCATGTTAATCCTTTTATCCTGTAATCCTGTCCTTAGTTAAACATTTTAAAACAATCGTTGTACCGGGCGGTTTTTTTCCGCCGCCGGGCCCCTTCGCTGTCGTCAAAATTGATGGTTAACGAGAGCTCGTGGGTACCGCTGGTACGCTGTAAAGTCAAACCATTGACCGTGAAATCGAAACTATATCCGAAACGGAAGACACCGTATTTCACGCCGGCCAGCGCTATTGCTGCATCGGCATTGCCAATGGCGTGCCGGTACCAGGCGCCGCCAAAGAATTTTCCGAAACCGAAATAGGCGCCGCCATTGACCTGAGCGAACTCCCCCTGCTTGATAATAAGGAGGTTCGGTGATATGAACGCCCCAGCTTGTCGTTTATTGCCTGTTTCGAGAGGGATTTCTACGCCGCCGTGCAAAGTAATGCGCAGGGGCATGCCTACGCCCAGGTTATTGTTGATATCGAGCAGGCTCTGGTCGGGGCTGTTGAGGTGTTTGAGGGACAGGCCACCATAAGCCCGCTGCCCGTAAACCAAAATGCCGGCCCCGATGTCAAATATACTGCGGTTGAGGTTTTCCGGCGGCAGTTCTTCCGACGGGTTGGCCGAGCCGTCGGGGCCGGAAGCCCCGGTGAGGGGGTCCAGCTGATCGGGAAAGATGAGCCGGTCCCAGTCGAGGCGCGACTGTATCATACCGGCCTCGATGCCGAAGCGAATGGCCATGGTGCGGTTCAGTTGCACCCGGTATCCGTAAATGGCGGCGAAGCGGTTGGTCTGGTAAATGCCGTTGCCGGCGTCATCGCCGAGAACCATCAGGCCGATGCCGCTGTTCAGGGATTCTATAGATTGTTCATAGGCCACCGAATAGGTTTCATAACCGCCCTCGTACGCCGCCCATTCGTTGCGGTAATTGGCGGTCACGCGGGGGGAAAGGGTTGTTCCCGCAAAGGCGGGGTTGATCTGCAGGGGAGCGGCGAAAAACTGGCTATAGATGGGGTCCTGCCCCCAAAGCGGAATCAAAAACAACAGAAACGGTACAAGTAGCGGTAATTGTCTGGCCATCGGCGTATACATTATGGTGGTTCTTTGACAAACGGTGTAATTTGTATGCTGTAATTTTGCAGCGGCCCGGTTAGCCGACATTTCAGCTTTTCAAAAAGCGCAATACCCCGGAGGAAGGTGCGTTTCTATTAAAGCTCGACGTGGTTTTTCATCCCGGCAGAGAAAAAGCTGATGGCGGAGAAACCACCATTTCGTAAGTATAAGGAATAAACGAACTCCTGCCTTTGTTCAGGATAACACAAACCATCCTATGACGGGAGGTTGACAAAATTACTCTCTACAGAATATCATTTCAAACTCGTGCAAGATATGAATAAAATAATTGCCACAGCAGCCCTTCTTTTGAGTGTTTGCCTGGCGTTCTCCCAAACTCCGACGATCATTCGGGAACAATTCAAATGGGAGGAACAGGCGGGGAAAGTCCTCCTGCAAGGGAAAACCGCGCCCTACTGGCAGTTCGAAGGGGGCGTTGGCAGTTCTGAATACCCCAGCCTTCAATTCTTCATTCACCGCTTTCCGGTGGGGGGCTACGGCCAGCTCCGGGTAGAAGTGGCCAGCGCCCGGTTTGAGCCCTTCGACAAAGGGGCGTCGCCAGACGATGAGTACCTCAGCGAGCAGTTGCAGTTCGAAACGTCAGTGGAAAAAACGAGGGAGGGGCACTTCGGCAAAGTGGCTTTTGCCCCCATCGTCCGCCGGGGAGGGCGCTTTGAACGGCTGACGGAAATAGAACTACGGGTATTTCTCCAGCCCCGGCAGGAACCGCTGGATTTCCGGGGCCCCACTTCCGTGCCCTCGGTATTGAGCGAGGGCCAGGTGTATAAAGTTGCCGTCCGAAATCGCGGTATACACAAGCTCACCTATGCGTTTCTGAAGAACGAGCTGGGGATCGACATCGATAATGTCGACCCCCGGCAGGTAAAGGTCTACGGGAATGGGGGCGGTACGCTGCCCACTTATATAGGAGCCCCCCGTATTGACGACCTGGCCGAAAACGCCGTTCAGGTTGTCGGCGGGGACGACGGCAGCTTCGATGCCGGGGATTACCTCCTGTTCTACGCCGAAGGGCCGGATAAATGGGAATACGCCGAGAACCTGGGGCAATTCGTGCTGGATAAAAATATTTACGACACCGAAAATTATTACTTCATCAAGATCAGTTCCGGCAACGGCAGGCGCATACAGGAAGCCGCGTCCCCGGGTGGGGCCACCTATACCAGCACGGCCTTCGACGATTACGCCCGCCTGGAAGAGGAATCCGTCAACATCTTCCACGAGTGGGTAAAAGCCCAGGGCTCGGGCCAGAGCTGGTTTGGCAGCCATTTCAAAGTAGCCCGGCAGTATACTTATAATAATGTTTTCTCCTTCCCCGGCGTCATCAGTTCTGAACCTGCTGTGATACGGGCCTCCATGGCGCTGAGGGCCAACGCCAGGTCCCGCTTCTTTATAGATATAAACGGAGGAACGCTGGAGAGCGGCGAGGTCAACTCCGTGCCTTCCGTCGACGGGGGCGGCGACAACACGGCCGTCTACGCCAGAAGGGCCGTCCTGAACGACACGGTGCTGCTGAACGGGCCGAATGTAAGTTTCACCGTGCGCTACCCCTATCCGCAGGGCGTTGCCGACTTCAGCGAAGGCTGGCTGGACTATGTGCAGCTCAATGTGCGGCGGGCGCTGCGCATGGAAGGGCTGCAGCTCCACTTTCGGGACCGCCGCACGCTGGCCCATACCGCCTCTACCTTCCAGCTTCAGAACGCCGGGGCCAACATTGAAGTGTGGGACGTCACCGAGCCGTTGGCTCCCGCCCGGCTGGCCGTTTCCCGGACGGGCAACCAGCTGAGCTTCACCGCCAATACCCAAACCCTGCGCGAGTTCATTGCCTTCGACGTCAACCAGGACTTTCCCGTTCCGGAGGCTGCCGGGCCGGCGCCCAATCAGAACCTCCATGGCATCGAGAACGTCGATATGGCGATCCTCTACCATCGGGATTTCGAGCAGGAGGCGCTCCGCCTGGCCGAGCACCGCGCCGATCTCAACAACCTGAACATCGAGGTTGTCGAGATTGAACAGGTGTACAACGAGTTTGCTTCCGGCAAAAGCGACCCTACCGCCATCCGGGATTTCGCCCGCTTCCTCTATGAAAAAAGCCCGGGCTTCCGTTACCTTCTCCTCTTTGGCGACGGGTCTTTTGATACCCGTGACATCTACGGCCTGGGAGGAGACTTTATTCCCACTTACCAGAAGGAATCCTTCAACCCGGTGGAGGCATACCCCAGCGATGATTACTACGGCCTGCTCACCGGCGACGACCCCAACAACCCGCTCCGGGGCGCCCTCAACATTGCCGTGGGCCGCCTGCCGGTCAAAACGCCGGAAGAAGCGGCCAATGCCGTAGACAAGATCATCCACTATGATTCCAGCCCCAAGGCCATGGGCGACTGGCGCAACCGCCTCGTCTTCGTGGGGGACGACAACGACTCCTCCCCCGGCAATTTCGACCTCGACCACTACGAAGATGCCGATGAAATCGCCGAAGGCCTCAACGATACCCTCCGCTATCTCAACCTGGAAAAGATCTACCTCGACGCCTACCCTCAGGAATCGACTCCCGGAGGAGAGCGCATCCCTCAGGCCACCGAACAACTCAACCAGGCTGTTTTCAAAGGCGCCCTGGCGGTGACCTACCTGGGGCATGGCGGCTCCAAGGGGTGGGCGCAGGAAAGGGTGCTCAATATTTCCGACGTCCTCTCCTGGGAGAATTTCGATAATATGCCCATTTTCATTACCGCCACCTGTTCGTTTACCGGCTACGACGACCCGGCGTTCGTAACGGCCGGCGAAGAAGTGTTCCTCAACCCTTCCGGCGGCGCCATCGCGCTGATGACCACCGTCCGGGCGGTTTACGCCAGCTCGAATGTACGGATGACGGAGAATGCCCTGCAGTACCTCTTCAACCGGATCAACGGGCAGGTGCCCACCGTGGGGGAGGCCTTCCAGCGCGGCAAAAACGATGTGAGCGGCGAATTCAATGAGAACAATTCCCGGAAATTTACCCTCATCGGCGACCCTTCCATGCCTGTTGCCATCCCCAAATACAAGGTGGCAACAACGGCCATCGACGAGCAGCCGGTGGAGGAGGTGCAGTTCGACACCCTGCGCGCCCTGCAAAGGGTAACCATTGAAGGCATCGTCACCGGGCAGGACGGGCAGCTCCTTACGGGTTTCAACGGCATCATCTACCCTACCATCTATGACAAAGCCCAGATCGTAAGCACGCTGGGCCAGGGCGCCAATAAGAACTACAACTACCGCATACAAAAGAATGTGCTGTTCCGCGGGCGCGCCTCCGTCACCGGCGGGCGCTTCCAATTCACCTTTGTGGTTCCGAAAGACATCAACTACCAGTTCGGCCCGGGAAAGATCAGCTACTACGCCGCCGACGAGGCCTCCATGGAGGATGCCGCCGGCAGCTTCGAGAACATCATCATCGGAGGCACCGACCCCAACGCCCTGGCCGATGATCAGGGCCCGAAGGTGGAGGTGTTCATGAATACGGAAGATTTCGTCTTCGGCGGCATCACCAACCCCAATCCCACTTTGCTGGTGAAGCTGGAAGACGACAACGGCATCAACGTCGTGGGCAACAGCATCGGCCACGACCTGGAAGGGGTGCTCAACGACAACACCCAGAACACCTACCTGCTCAACGACTTCTACGAATCGGAACTCGACGACTACACCCGCGGAACGGTGCGCTACCCGCTGTCCAAGCTTCCGGAGGGCCGCCACAACATCCGGGTCAAGGCCTGGGACGTGGCCAACAACTCCAGCGAAGGCTACACGGAATTCGTCGTTGCCGCCTCCGAAGAGGTGGCTCTGGAGCGGGTGCTCAATTATCCCAACCCGTTTACGGACCGGACCTGCTTCCAGTTCGACCACAACCTGGCCAACCAGGAGCTGGAGGTAATGGTGCAGGTGTATACCGTTTCGGGCCGCCTGGTCAAGACCATCAATACCGTCATCCTTTCGGATGGCGCCCTGCGCCAGGACGATTGTATCGAATGGGACGGCAGGGACGACTTCGGGGGGCGGCTGGCGCGGGGCGTCTATTTGTATAAGGTGAAGGTGCGGGCCTCCAATACCGGCAATAC
>JAGFJE010000161.1 GCA_024103175.1 Phaeodactylibacter sp. | reverse complement strand
CGCATGAGCCGTTTTGCTTTCAAGAACATTGCCGGGATCGGCCTGCGGCTGGAAGAGTATGCCTGGACAGAGGCCTTTATCCATGATTTTCAGCACACGCTCCCGCCCCGGCGCCGCAGCAACTATGTCCATTACTGCCTGTCTAAACTCCGCTATGCCCAGGGCGCCTACAAGGAGGCCATGCAGCGCCTGGTGCAAGTGGAATACGACGACCTGTTCCTCAACCTGGACGCCAAGCTGATGCTCATGAAAATGTACTTCGAACTCGGCGAATGGCAAGCCCTCGACTCCCTGCTCACCAGCGTCAAGCGTTTTATCCAGCGCAATAAGGCTCTGGGCTACCACCGCCGGACCTACCTGAATATCGTTCTGTTCGTCCGTAAATTGCTGGAACTGAACCCTTACGACCGCACGGCCCAAAAGGAGCTGCGGGAGGAGATCGAAGCTACCTCAGTGCTGGTAGAGAAGGAATGGCTGTTGGATCAGTTGGGGTAGGGGAAGCGGTACGAGTCAACGGGGGAATTCAAGCTGCTGAGAACTCAGGGCCGGTATCTGTTTCTGAAATCAACAGGCGTCGCATCAAACTCTTTGCGGAAGGCGCGGGAAAAATAACCGGGATCGTTGAAGCCGGTATCATAGGCGATGAAATTGACCGGCATATCCGTTTCAATGAGCAACGTTTTGGCTTTTGTCAGGCGGATGTAGCGAATAAACCGGTTAGGGGAGTAGCCGGTCAGGGCTGTCAGTTTTCGGTGTAGCTGGGAATGGCTCATGGCCATCTCCAGGCAGAGCCGGTCGACGTTCAGCTTAGGGTCGGTGAGGTGGTCTTCGATAACAGCATGGATCTTTTTTAGGAAAAGGCTTTCGGCAGATCCTTCTTTTTCCCCTTCGCGAGGAGTGGGGCCGGAAGATGCCGTTTCGGCCAGAGACAGATAATGGGCTCTGAGGCTCTGCCGCAATTCCAGCAATTTTTTCATCCGGACGAGCAGTTCCTCTTTATGGAACGGCTTGGCCAAATAAACATCGGCGCCCTGCCCCAGCCCTTCTATTCTGGAGGCCACATCCGCTTTGGCGGTGAGCAGGATGATCGGTATATGGCTGGTGAGCAGGCCCTTCTTTAGCGCCCGGGTTACTTCAAAACCATCTTTCCCCGGCATCACAACGTCGCTTATGATAATGTCAGGCACCATTTCAATTGCTTTTCTGATGCCGTTTTCACCGTTGGCGGCTACCTTGAGGCGGTATTCTTTTTGCAGGCAGGCTTTCAGGTAGAAAACCACATCGGGGTTGTCTTCGATGATCAGGGCCAGGGGCAAACCGCCGGGAGCATCGCCTTCGTCTTCCAACTCCATACCCGGCCCAATGGCCTGAAGAAAACTGCTTATCTCTTTTTTAATGGCAGAGGGAATGGCTTTATCCATTGGCGCCGCCTGTTGAGTGATGGGGAGGTGGATGGTGAATTCCGTACCTTTGCCGGCCTGGCTTTTCACCGAAATATCGCCGTCCAGAAGTTTGATTAACTCGCGGGTGATAGCCAGGCCAATGCCGGCCCCTGTCTTTGGAGAGCCGTCCCCGGCTTTTGACCGGGGGGAGTGAGGGGGGGCTGGCGCCTGGTAGAAGCGGTCAAAAATAAACGGCAGCTGATCTTCTGAAATTCCGATACCGGTATCCTTCACCCTGATCCGGGCCAGCTTTCCCTGTTTTTCCACAACGACGCTGACCTCTCCTCCTTCCGGAGAGAATTTAATCGCATTGGACAGCAGGTTGGAGATGATCTGCAGCACTTTCTCGGGATCGTAATCCATGATCAAATCGGGAGGCTCTGCCTGAAAGTACAGGCGGATGTTTTTCGTGCCGGCATAGGAGTGGAATGCTTCGATCAGGTATTTCATATAGGAAACGATATCGCCATTGATCATATTCAGCTCCATCTTGCCCGATTCGAGCCTGTGCAGGCCCAGCATCTGATCCACCAGGATGAGGAGGTGGCGCCC
>JAGFJE010000148.1 GCA_024103175.1 Phaeodactylibacter sp. | reverse complement strand
GTTTGCACCAGCAGGGCGGAGCTGGTCACAAAAACGCTGCCGGGTATGGTGTCAAAAGGATAGCGGCTGGGCGTATTATTGGGGTTGCCCACTTGTATGTCGGTCGGTGTGCCGCTAAAGAAAACGGGGCTGTTTTCGCCCAGCGCCCCAACCACTTCGAAGCAAACCTCAAAGAGCACCGACCCATCGGGCAGGGTGTTGCCGGTTCCCAGGAAATCCAGCCAGGCAAACGGCAGCTGCCCCTGGCCCGTTACGCCGGGGTTGGTATTGAAAGCGCCGTCATCCAGGGCAGGAAGCGTGGTATTGAGGTTGTTGACTTCAATAAAATCCAGGATGTTGGGGTCCCAGTTCAGGGTAAACTGGGCGTTGGTCACGTCTACCAGGTTATCGACCCGGATCTCGACACAGGCAGTATCGCCGGGGGCGCCGTTGGCCGTTCCGGCGCTGAAGATCACCGGCATCTCGATCGTATCGATGGCGGCGCAGCTCTTGCCATCTTCTACGATGACCTCATATTCTCCAGGGCGGGGCGCCGTGTATTGTACAGTATCGCCATGGCCAGGGTTCGGAGTTTGCACCGTTCCCGTCAGGCCGTTGCCCGATATATGGGTGATGGTGATGGGCGAGTATGTAGCGCCCGCCTCGAATTCCGGCAGGCCGCCTCCCACCGAGAAGGCGCCCTGAAGGCCGGGGCCGGCATTGGGGAAGCTCTCCGTTACTTCCACCGCCTCCAGATAGACTACCGAGAAGGCCTCGCCTACGCTTACGCTTACGCAGGGGCCGCCGTTTTCGTATTCGAGAAGCGCCCGGTTATCTACCGTGATCGGGGCAAACCACAGCTGTATGGGGGCGGAGTTGCCCATATTGAAAGCTTCCTGGTGAAAGCCGCTATTGATGAGGTCCACATCTCCGTTATCATTGTCAACGGCCACCCAGATACCGTTGGTTTGCGGTATGGAAACGCCATTGACGATGATGGGGTCCGCCTGATTGACACAGGGGTCGGAAAGCACGGTGGTGAGGTCCGGCCCGTCTACTGTAGGGCGGCAGTCGTAAAAAGCATAGGCGACACCGGCATCCGTAGTGAGGTCGGGGTCGCCGTTAAGCGCGAAATCCCCGTTATGGAGCACCGGCAGGGTGTCTCCAAAGCAGAGGTAAATGGTGTCCAGGGTAATGTCATTGCTCTGCCCCACGAAGTTGCCGACATCAAAGGTGATGGTCCCGGCATCGTTATCGGTACAGGGCACTAAACGCATGGCGTCGGATCCGCCCTGAATGGTTATGTTCCTGGGTGTTTGCGCCCCCACTTGCAGGCTGGCTATCGACAGGAGGGCGAATAGAATAGACTGTCTTATCATCTTTCCGGATTGAGATAAACGATCGATAATTGGGAATAAGTACTCTTGAAAAAACTTCACGCCTGCCGGGTTGGCGCCGGCCAGGCAGGCAGGCGTGAAGTTTTTTCAATCACGCTAAAGGGTGGCAAAAATAGAGATCACATTCCTACTATTCTACCACAAGCGGGAAAGAATTGAACTTTTGTCCAATATATTCCCCAATCATTCAGGTAATTTGGGTATGCCTAACGAAGGTAAGGAACGAAATGGATGGCCGTAAAATTATACGGCTCTCCGATTGGTGTGTTAAAAGTTGAACCATGGGGAGAAAACAGAACGCCGCCAATCAACCCAACCAACCCAATTTTATCCGGCCGATCCCGACAACTGTCGGGAGAGGACGGACAACCCAACCAACCTAATAAGCCAACACCCGCTCCACCTTCTCCCGAAACCGCCCTTTCGGCAGGAACTGCTCTTCCAGGCGAGAGGCGAAGGGCACCGGCGTGTCGAGGCCGGCGGCGCGCAGTACGGGCGCATCGAGGTATTGGAAGAGGTGCTCGGAAATATAGGCGGCGATCTCTCCGCCGATACCGCCGATAAGGGTGTCTTCGTGCAGGATGACCACGCGGTTTGTTTTTTTAACCGTCTGCTCGATGGCCTCGTAGTCCAGCGGCAGTAATGTCCGCAAGTCGAGGATGTCGGCATCCACGCCCATTTCTTCACAGATCTGCTGAGCCCAGTATACGCCCATGCCGTAGGTGATCACAGACACCTGGCTGCCTTCGCGGGCCAGGCGCGCCTTGCCGATCTCCACGGTGTAATAATCGTCGGGCACCGGAGCGGAGAGGGAGCGGTAGAGGGCTTTATGCTCAAAATACATCACGGGGTTGGGGTCCTCAAAGCTGGCCAGCAGCAACCCCTTGGCATCCTCCGGAGTGGCCGGGTAGACGACCTTCAGGCCGGGCGTGTGGAAAAACCAGGCTTCGTTGCTTTGGGAGTGGTAGGGCCCCGCCCCTACCCCGGCGCCCGTCGGCATGCGGATCACCACATCGGCATGCTGGCCCCAGCGGTAGTGCAGCTTGGCCAGGTTGTTGACGATCTGGTTGAAGCCACAGGTGACGAAATCGGCAAACTGCATCTCGACCATGGCCTTGTAGCCCTTCAGGCTCAGCCCCAGCCCGATGCCCACGATGGCGCTCTCGCACAGGGGCGTATTGCGCACCCGCTCCTTGCCGAAGTCCCGCACGAAACCTTCCGTGATCTTGAACACCCCGCCGTAGTCGGCAATATCCTGGCCCATCAGCACCAGGTTGTCGTGCTTCACCATGGCCTGCCGCAGGCCGTGGGTGATGGCGTCGATGAAGCGGCGCTCGGTTTTCTTTTCGGTTTTCGGGGCTACCGCCCGGCTCTGGAAAGGAGCGTACACATCGGCCAGCTCCTTTTCGGGGGAAGATTGAATGGGCCCCTCGCTGTAGGCTGCCTCCAGGCCTTTTTCAATCTGCTTTTTGATATCCTGGCGGATATCCTTCACCTGCTTTTCGTCCAGCAGGCCTTCCTGCAGCAGGTATCTTTCGTAATTCCGGACCGGGTCGCGGGCGTCCCAGTGGTCCAGCAATTCGCGCGGTACGTATTTTATGCCGGAGGCCTCCTCGTGGCCCCGCATGCGGAAGGTCTTGCAGTCTACAAATACCGGCTCGGGGTTCTCGCGCAGCTCTTCGGCCAGCTTCCGCACCGTTTGATAGACTTCGAGGATGTTATTGCCGTCGACGATCACCGAGCGCATACCGTAGCCTTCGGCCCGGTCCGACAGGTCTTCACAGACGTACTGCTCCCGAGAGGGCGTCGACAGGCCGTAGCCGTTGTCCTCGATGACGAACAGAACGGGGAGGCCCCAGACCGCCGCCGTGTTCAGGGCCTCGTGAAATTCTCCTTCGCTCGTAGCGCCATCTCCGGTAAAAGCGAGCGACACCCGGCCCTCTCCCGCCAGTTTGTGCGCCAGGGCCACCCCGGCCGCCAGCGAAAGCTGCGGCCCCAGGTGGGAGATCATACCCACGATGCCGTAGTCCATGGCCCCGAAGTGGAAGGAGCGGTCGCGGCCCTTGGTAAAGCCCAGCGCCTTGCCCTGCCATTGAGCAAATAAGCGCTCCAGGGGCATCTCACGGACGGTGAACACGCCCAGGTTGCGGTGCATGGTAAAGATGAGCTCGTCTTCCAGCAGAGCGCTGGCGCAACCTACGGAGATGGCCTCCTGCCCGATGCCGGAAAACCACTTGCTGATCTTGCCCTGCCGCAGCAGGATGAGCATCTTCTCCTCGATCAGCCGCGGCTCCAGCAGCCGGCGGTATAGTTTCAGCAATACCTCGTCGGACAGCTGCCCGCGGTCGTATTGAATGATCGGTTCTATGGTTTTATTTGTCATGGCGCTATTTTTCAGCCCACAAAGGTAAAGCAATTTCCCGCACTTTTTCCAGCCCCCCTCTGTAAACAAATACCCCTTACTTCCTATTTTAGCTATACATTCAAATCCAACTTCCTTTACTTAAAAATTCCACTATGTTGAGACATCTGATCCTCTTTGCGATGGCCCTCGGGCTGGTTTTCACCTCCTGCCAGAACAGCGGCAAGAGCGGCGGCCAGGGCGAAGGCGAAGCTGCCGACAGCAGCGATATGGCCCAGTTTGCCGA
>JAGFJE010000147.1 GCA_024103175.1 Phaeodactylibacter sp. | reverse complement strand
TTAAGACATTGCTGATCTCGTGTGCCGGGCGTCGTCTACATGAGAACTCTCCTGTATCCCTACTTTTTCCTCTCGCACACTTTCCCCCATCCCCCTACTCCCACTCCCCCCCTCTCCCCCTCTCCCCCTCTCCCCTTCTCCCTCTCCCCCCTTCTCCCTCTCTCCCCTTCCCCCCTTCTCCCTCTCTCCCCATCTCCCCATCTCCCCATCTCCCCTTCTCCTTCCCCTCCCCTCCTTCAAAACAAACCAAATTCCCCCCCTCTTCCGGCAACATTCCCCCCTTCCTTCCCGTACAACAATTAACACTGTGGCCAACCACCCCTTCAACCGGGAGGCCTGGCGCCATACTTTAACCCACAAAAACTGTATGACATGGAAACCAATGACCTGCTCTTGGGCATCATCCTGCTTGCCGGGATAATCCTGATGAACTGGAAAATGTTCCGATCGGGAGGAAACGATGAACATTAATCTGGAGCCTAACCCCTTGGCGGGTAGCCCTTTTTTGGGCATCCGTCTAAGGCTGGACAGAAAGCTCCGGGGCGTGTACGGTGTACGAGCCAATGGCGCAGCCCACGGGCTTGTACGGTGTACGGGCCTGTCCAACGTTAGACGGCTAGCCCTTTTTTCATTAATTTATTTGTCCAACAGTGGCATAAATAATATTTTTTTTTTAATTTGCAGCAAATTCACAAAAGCCGGTTCATCTTCACATGCTATCTACCGAGGCTACACAAGCTCTCCCGGGCCGATTTAAACTGTATTTTGAGATTCCGGGTATTCCCCCTTTCCCTCAGAACTGCCTGAACTACGTGCAGGCTACAAAAGCGAGAAGCCAGGCTGCATACAGGCCCGGCAATCAGCTATAATCCGCAGCAGGGCAGAAAGGTCCTGCATTTGTCCGCTGGCGGTAGCCACCGGGGCGGAAAGGTAGTGCCCGGGCGCCTCCAATGGAGATAATGTCCCAACGGAGCGGAGCCGGGCAATGTTAATTTTGCATGAACTTTGTAAAAAATTTAAAAAAAAAAGAAACAGTGAACACCTGCACCCGTATTAAGAGAGACAATGTCGGTAGTTTCTGCCGAAATTATCGTTTCGCTCCCCCCTGTTTTTCCCCCTGATCTGTGTGCGCCCCCCTCTTAGAGGTTCCCAATACCGAGTGCAGGTTGTACTATTGTTTCAGCAAATAGAGCAGGCCTGGTTGTGTTTTCAGGTTAAACGCTTCCTTCTGTTTTTACCTTCCAGGCCATTGCTGCGATCGGCTATCTACTGCTTTTAGGATCTATTATGGTTCCGGCAGGCTTTGCATGCGCAAGCCCGGCCCGGCCAGTGGTATGCGGGCGCCGCCGGTTCCGTTTCGGACAGAACCGGGGCGGGGCGCCCGCGTAAAGACACCCCAGGATACTTTTTTAATATAATAAACAACAACACCATGAAACAGACCTACTTAGTGGTGATGGCCTTTTTCTGTTTAACGATCAGTTTCAATGTCGCTCAGGCTCAGATCTGGAGTGGCCTCGAGCCTGTTTTTGAACAGATGGACCCCACCGAACGCGAAAATTTTGCAGAAGAACTCGACCGCCTGATGGAAAGCTGGCATTACGGCAGCGTGGAACTCAACGGTATTGTAGACAGCCTGGTCGACGGCATGTCCATCTACGACCCCACCATGCCCGTTGACGAAATGAGCGAAGCCTGGGGCACTGCCCGGGGCAACCTAAACAACCTTCTGGACGACATCGACCTGGAAATGCCGGACTCCCTGGCCATTATCGACGAGTTCGACCGGGTCAATGAGATCTGGGATATGAACCTCGACACCCTCAACGCGGTCATGGAACTCTACGACGGGGAAACCGACTTCCCTCCCGGGCTGGCCCGTGAGGCCGTCCGCCGGTTTGAAGTCTTTGAAGGGCTGTGGACACAGATCTTCATGGACGTAGAGGAGTCTGTAATATTCGGCCTGGACCGCACCGACCCGCAGGGGCTCGGCAATATGGAGGAAACCATCGATGTCCTTTTCGGCAGCATGTTCGAACTGGAGTTCGCTTTCGGCCAGCAGTTCTCCGACGCCAATTATTACGGGGAGAAGTACTCGCCGGTGGCCAGCGTGATCCGCCTGGCCAGCGTCCCCGGCTTTAAACAGGACTGGGAAGCGCGCTGGTCGATCATGGGCTCCTTCTTCACCGTCGGCGAAGACCTTCTCGGCGAGGCCAGCAGCCTCCGGGAAGGGTTCAACGGCCTGTGGGGCAGCGCCCAGTTTGCGCTCATGTACAACCCGCTGATCCGGAACTCCCGGGGCGTGAAGATCCGCCTCTACTCCAGCCTCGGCATGGAAGCCGGCACTTACGTGCCGCCCCATGTGCGCGATTACGACCCCAGGTCGTGGGGCAATGTGGGCAATACCACCGGCTACGGCCCGCAGATCGGCGCCGGCGCCATCGTCACCATAGGGCATGCAAGCATGTACACCTACGGCACGCTCGCCACCGGCGACGTGGTCGAAGGCTTTGATTACCGCTTCCGGTCCCAGACCGCCAACGCCGGCATACGTTATGGCAACGCCGTCAATGTCCTCTACACTTATGGCAATGCCATGTGGGCGCCCAACCGGAACAAGTTCATGGAGTACCACCAAATAACGATCGGCGTCATTCTGTCAGGGTTGCGCCGTCAGTAAAAGGAAAGAAAAGTTGCCATAAACCACTTAGCGCCCGACAATAACACGCCCCAATACCAGTATGATCGCGCTATGGAAAGCCATAACAGGGCCCCGGCTCTGTTATGGCTTTTTCTTGTGATTTTTTTCTTCTGAAGTTGGATTCTTCCGCGCTCCTTTTTACCTTAAGTGGCTTTATAGATGACGCGGCTTAGAATGTTAAAAATGGTATTAGCGTCTAAGCCGGTCACTATTAAGTTCGCGCTTTCGGAAAATTAACATTCTATGCCGCGCGAATTATTAACACTGAAAAACACAGTATGCCTCCCTCCCTTCCAGACATCGGCGTAAAGGTCAATTACGATATTGCTGACTACGGCTATACTCCCGAGCAGGACGAACTGGTGCAGCAGCTCCACCCCGGCGCCATAAAAGGGAAACGCCAGTATCTGCCCAGAATAAAAAAGGCGGTGGAACAGCATCCGAACCTCCCCGTTTTTAAAAACTTTCTATATGTGCTGTACCGGCAGTTGGGCCGCAAGGAAGACGCGCGCCGCGTCATACAGTCCATCCGGGAGCAGCACCCCGATTACCTAATGGGAAAGATCTCCTATGCCATCGACGCCATCGATGGCGGGAAGCCGGAAGAAGCCCCGGCCGTACTGGAGCAGTTCGACCTGAAAAAACTGGCCGGCCAGCGGAAGGAACTGCACTTCACCGAAGTGCTCAAGGTGTGGTACGCCGCCGCCCGCTATCACCTGGAGCTCGGCAACCTCGATCAGGCGGAGCAGTACTACGAATGGATGGAGGAACTGGCGCCCGACAGCGAGGAGGGAGAGGCCCTTGGCTCTATCATCATGCTCAAACGCATGCAAAAAGGGTTGGAGCAGGTGAAGGAGCATCGGAAACTGGAACGCTGGGTGGAAAGTTTTCCCACCTACAGTGTCGCCCAAAGTAGCAAACCGCCCGCCCTGCCCCATCCGGAGCTGGAAGCGCTCTATCAATACTCCTGGGAAAACATCCCGGAGGACGTCATCCGGGAGATCCTGGCCCTGCCCCGGGAGAGCCTGCGCGCCGGCCTGCGCCTGATCCTGGAAGACAGCTACCGCCGGTTTACCTATTTCACCCGCAAGTATCGGAAGGAATGGGTTGCCGACGAGCTGAGCTTCCCCATCCACGCTCTGTTCTTTCTCCGCGAAGTGGGAGAGCCGGAAGACCTCGACGCCCTGCTCAACCTCTACCGGCAGGGAAACGAGATCCTGGAATACTGGTTCGGCGACTTTTTTGAAGAGTTCAACTGGTACGCCATATACGAGCTGGGGCAAGGCCAGTTGGACAAGCTTCAGGCCTTCGTCCTAGAGCCCAGCCTGTACTACTTCCCCCGGCTCATCGTATCCAAGGCCGTGGCTCAGCTGGCCATCCACCAGCCCGCCCGGCGGGAGGAGGCGCTGGACTGGTTCCGCGCCGTCTTCCAGTACCACCTGGATCATCCCGATGACGAAACGCGCGTCGATACCGCCTTCCTGGGCTGGTCCGCCGGCGAAGTGCTGGATCTGTGCGCCGAAGAACTCTGGCCCCTCATCGAACAGATGTACGAAAAGGGGTTCATCCCGCGCACCTATATGGGCGATCTGGATGAACTGAAGAAGAAACTGGAAAAGCCTTTTGACCAGCACGACAAAAAACCCCTGCCCCGCGATATTTTCGAACACTACGAGGGCGGCCACCACAGCCGCCGCGCCGAACGGGCGCCGGACCCCGAATTCGAAGCCCTCGCCCGGAAAATAAAAGAGGACAAGCTGTTCTCCAAAATGTTCAAGCCCCAGTGGGAAGAAGAACCCCTGGAAGAAGAACCGGAATACTGGGAGCCGCAACAGCCGGCCGTCAGCCAAAAGGTGGGCCGCAACGAGCCCTGCCCGTGCGGGAGCGGGAAGAAATACAAGAAGTGCTGCGGGAAAAAGTAGTGTTGGCCTGCAAAGCTGCCGCGCACCGGTGGCGAAGGAGGCAGTTTTGCGGGCCGGTAGGCCGCCTTCTCCTGCTGCTCCCAGATTCCCATCCCCTCTCCGGAAATTTTCCGCCGAAAACAACAACAAAACCGCCTGCATTCCCGTATCAATCATACGTAAGAGCTTGTCCAAAATTCCATGATTAAGGGAAAGCGATCAAATTTTATTCTGAACGAGACGAAAAATGCAGGCGATGCCGAAGCATCGGCGAGGCTTTTTAACGAAGTGCAGGATGAAATTTGCCGCTTGCAGCCAATTGATGGAAATTTGGACAAGCTCTAAGCGAGAAAAATTCACCCCGGCCCAAAACGTGCCCTCGGTTCGGGGTTGTGCAAAAAAGTAATACTACTTTGTTACTTTAACAGGAACGCGGGCCTCCAGGCCCGCGAAGGCTGCCTCGGGCAGCCTCTTAAAAAGGAAATTGCATACTAAAACCTGCTACAAGCAGGTTTTCGCGGGCCTGGAGGCCC
>JAGFJE010000749.1 GCA_024103175.1 Phaeodactylibacter sp. | reverse complement strand
TTTGGTTGGAAATGGTGATGATCATCATTGAAGAGATGATCGTCACGTAAAACGACGGCAGGGCTGCGCTATTCCGGAAGGCTCTGCACCTTGTGTTCCAACCAATGCCTGCAAACCAGATGATCCTGTTCGCCGATGGCCTGCTCCAACTGGCTGCGGCTGTGGTTTCCGCCGGCCATGAGCCTCAGTATTTTCAGGAAGTTGCGAAAGGCCGCCAGCGTTGCTTCCTTATTGACCACTTTGTTTCGGGACAGAAAGGCGTCGTAAGACTTTAAGAGGCTCTCGAAAGCCAGCCCTTCTCCTTTTTCGTAATAACAGCGCACCCGCAACAGCTTTGCCTGGATGGCAAAGGGGTAGTTCTTGAATTCCAGGCCCATCAGCAATTCCAAAGTACGGTCGAAATCGGAGCGCTCGAAAGCAATGCGCGCCAGGGCCAGGTTGATGGTAGAGGCCCTGCCGTCCTCCACCAACAGGCCGGCGTAGGTTTGTACAAACCGATCGGCCCACTCCAGTTCCTGCAACGCACAGGCCAGGTGCACGATGTTGTGGAAAGTAGAATCCGACAGGTAGCCGTCGGTTATGAGAATGTTCCTTTCCAGGCCATGCTGATACAGGTGAAAAGCCCGGGGCGCCCACCGTTTTTCATCTGCCGGCACACGGCGGGCTACGGCGTTGATGAGGTACCCCAGCAGGATGTGCTCGTCTTCCTTGTCCAGAGGTTCCGCCCTGGCCATAAAAGCGCGGTAAAAACTTTCGTAGTTTTCATCCGTATCGTTGTCCAGGAGTTGGGCGCAGAGCGCATATAGCCTCGCCGGGGCGAAAGCCGATTCGATGCTGGCATTTTCCGCCGGGCGGTACGTTTCCAGCTCGCCGCCCTTTTCCTGCATAGCGAGGGCGCGGCTTTTCAATTCGCAGTAATACTTCAGGCCGGCCGTATAGGAAAAATATTGAAGCTCAATGGCCGCCTCTTCAATAGGCCGGTTCTCGGTTTGCCACTTCTGGGCCGGCGTGTAGTAGTACCGGTAATGGGCCAGCCTCAGGCGCTGCATCGGCCGCCAGGCGCCGGCGGGGGCCTCCTCCAGCCAGGCTTCCGCTTTGCAGGACAGCTGAAAGAACTCCTGTTCCAGCTTCTTCTCCCGGGCGGCTTCCATGGCCAGGCGGTAGTAATCAAACTTATTTTCCTCGGCCAGGAACTTCCGCCAGGCCAGGAAATCGAGCGCCCGGCCGTAGAGCTGGCTGGCCAGGTTGGAGATGCGCTTGCCGCTTTGCCGGGTGCGCAGGCCCAGCCTTACGGCAAGTTGGGATTTCTCCAGTTGCTCCGCTTCGAAGTTGGGGTGGAAAAGCCTCAGCTGTTCAAATAAGGCCAGGGGCGCTTCCTCACCGGCGTAAAAAGCCCGCAGGTAAGCCCCGAATTCGTCCACCTCCGGATCGCTCAGCCGGCGCAAAAGGCGGGCCAACTTGGTATTTTTCATGGTTTCTCGCTGGTTTACTGAAAAGGGTATGCCGTTCACTTCTCCGAAAGCCGCCATCATTCCGAAAAAGGAAAACCGATCCGCTCCTCAAATATAAAAAAGGAAAAACCATAAAAAGGAAAATTTTACAAAAAATTGCAAATCAGCATCTTACACAAATTAAGCAGGCAATAATCCCCTCGAAACCACAATGATGAAAAAGGAAAAGTCGCTATTTTGTATTTGCTGAAAAGGAGGATATTAGAGACCTTTGTATTGTTGCTACTGAAGTTCAGTGAAAAAGATACAGTTTGATTTTGCGTTAACGCTCTCAATTATCGCGGCGCCGCTTTTTTGTTTATTCCTCAAAAAACCAAATGCACCGCCCTTTTGAACATTATGGCCCCTCGCGAAGTGGCCCGGGCCTGCCTCTGGCCGGTATTCCGGAGCCCGGCAGCTAGTGCGCCGGGAACGAAGTTCCCGCGCAGTTATTAGTGACTGGTTCCCGTCTCTTCGAGCCGGGTAAAATTGTTGTGGTCCGGAGCCTACCCTGTGGAATCCGGCAAGGCCGAAATGCCTGAAGCATTATTCCACAGGGCCTAAACCACTGATTGTCAGCAATTCTACC
>JAGFJE010000140.1 GCA_024103175.1 Phaeodactylibacter sp. | reverse complement strand
GCCCTTTCCCAATGCCGGCAACAACCCATAACAGCCTCTTAATACTACTTTGAAGGCGGCCTCGGGTAGCCGACATGAGGGCAATATCATACTGAAAAACTGCTTGAAGCAGGTTTACGCGGGCCTGGAGGCCCGCGCTCCATGTCCTCCGGCCACGAGAAATTTTAAAATAACAAAGTAGTATTAACCCGGCAATCCTATTCCCAACTCACCGGCCAGCCCGAATAACCAATAACAAATAACCGGCAATCACTCGCGCCCCCCGTCCGTCAGCCTCTTCTTTTGTAACCTTCCTCAGCATAGTACGCCCGAATTTCATATATTTGGAATGCAAAAAAATGTAGCCTATGGCACGCCCCGATTTCAGCAAGATACAACTCGACCAGAACGTTTTACGCGCCACTACCCGCCAGGGAGAAGAGTGGAAAACCCCGGAAAAAATACCGGTGCCGCCGGTTCTTTCTCAGGAAGACATCAAAGGCATGCGCCACCTCAGCTACGCTGCTGGCCTGCCGCCCTTCCTGCGTGGCCCCTACAGCTCGATGTATACGGTTCGCCCCTGGACGATCCGCCAGTACGCCGGCTTCTCCACTGCTGAAGAGAGCAATGCTTTCTACCGGCGCAACCTGGCCCAGGGCCAGAAAGGGCTCTCCGTAGCCTTTGACCTGGCGACCCACCGCGGCTACGATTCCGACCACGACAGGGTAACCGGCGATGTGGGCAAGGCAGGGGTTGCCATCGATACGGTGGAGGACATGAAGATCCTCTTCGACCAGATCCCCCTGGATAAAATGTCGGTCTCCATGACGATGAACGGGGCCGTCATCCCGGTCATGGCCTTTTACATCATCGCGGCCGAAGAGCAGGGCGTAAAGCCGGAACAGCTCAGCGGCACCATACAGAATGACATCCTCAAGGAATTTATGGTGCGCAATACCTACATCTATCCGCCCCTTCCTTCCATGCGCATCATCGCCGATATCTTTGAATATGCCTCCAGGAATATGCCGCGCTTCAATTCCATCAGCATCAGCGGCTACCACATGCACGAGGCGGGCGCCACGGCCGACATCGAGCTGGCCTATACCCTGGCCGACGGCCTGGAATACCTGCGCGCCGGCATCAAAGCCGGCCTGAAAGTCGACGATTTCGCCCCCCGCATTTCTTTTTTCTGGGGCATCGGGATGAACCACTTTATGGAAATCGCCAAGATGCGGGCCGCCCGTATGTTGTGGGCCAAGATCGTCAAACAGTTCAACCCGCAAAGCGCCAAGTCGATGGCGCTGCGTACCCATTGCCAGACCTCCGGATGGAGCCTTACCGAGCAGGGCCCCTTCAACAACATCGCCCGCACCTGCATCGAGGCCCTGGCGGCGGTTCTGGGCGGCGCCCAGTCGCTGCACACCAACTCTCTGGATGAGGCGATCGCCCTGCCGACGGACTTCTCCGCCAAGATCGCCCGCGATACGCAAATCTACCTGCAGAAGGAAACCGACATCACTAAAGCGGTAGACCCCTGGGGCGGCTCCTATTATGTAGAATACCTGACCGGCCGCCTGGCGAACCGCGCCTGGGCGCTCATCCAGGAGGTGGAAGAGCTGGGCGGCATGGCCAAGGCCATCGAAGACGGCCTGCCCAAACTGCGCATCGAGGAGGCCGCCGCCCGCAAACAGGCCCGCATCGACAGCGGCAAAGACCAGATCGTGGGCGTCAATATTTTCCAGCTGGAAAAGGAAGACCCTATCGATATCCTGGAGGTGGACAACACTGCCGTCCGCGAGGCGCAGATCCGAAGGGTAAATGAAGTGAAGGGCAATCGCGACGAGGGCGCCGTACAGGAAGCTCTGGAGGCCCTCTACCAGTGCGCCCGCACCGGAGAAGGCAACCTGCTGGATAAGGCCATACAGGCAGCCCGCCTGCGCGCCACCCTGGGCGAGATCTCCTACGCCATGGAGCGACATTTCGGCCGGTTCACCGCACAGGCCAAATCGGTTTCCGGCGTTTATTCCAGTGAGATCAGCAACAATGATGATTTCCGGAAAGCAAGAGAACTCGCCGACCAGTTTGCCGAACTGGAAGGCCGCCGGCCCCGCATCATGGTGGCCAAGCTCGGCCAGGACGGCCACGACCGCGGGGCCAAGGTGATCGCCACCAGCTTCGCCGACCTGGGCTTTGACGTAGATATCGGCCCTCTGTTCCAGACGCCGGCGGAAGCCGCCCGGCAGGCCGCCGAGAACGACGTCCACATCCTGGGCATCTCCTCCCTGGCTGCCGGCCACAAGACGCTGGTCCCGGAAACGATGGCCGAACTGAAAAAGCTGGGCAGGGAAGACATCATGGTCGTCGTGGGCGGCGTGATCCCGCACCAGGATTATGACTTCCTGTTTGAACAGGGGGTGGTAGGCGTTTTCGGCCCGGGAACCAGGATCGCCAAAGCAGCGGCGCAGATACTGGAGGTGCTGATCGAAGCAATGGGGGTGGTGGAGTAGAGTAGGAGGGCGTTCCTTTTTAAAGTACCTGGACAGAAACGCCTCTATTTATCTCTGGCCTTATACGTCCACAATACATCCTCCGGCGGCGGCCCCATTTCCGGCGATTTTTCCTCATAATCGATATGGTGGAGGAGGTAGCGCATGGCAGCGATTCGGGCTACTTCCCTTATGTTGCCCTTGATAATGATCCAGGGGCTGAAGGGCATGGAGGTGCGCTCGTACATGATGTTCTTATACCGGGTGAATTCGTCCCATTTTTCCTGAGCCAGCAGGTCTACCGGGCTGACTTTCCACTGTTTGAGGGGGTCGGAGAGGCGGTCTTCGATACGGTGGCGCTGCACTTCCATGTCGATCGAGAACCAGAATTTGAACAGGAGGATGCCGTCTTCGGTGATCATCTGTTCGAACAGGGGCGCCTGCCTCATGAAGAGTTCGTACTGTTCAGCCGTACAGAAACCCATCACCGGCTCGACGACGGCGCGGTTATACCAGCTGCGGTCAAAAAAGACGATCTCCCCGGCGTTGGGCAACTCCTGAACATAGCGCTGGAAATACCACTGTTCCTTTTCCACCTCCGACGGTTTACCCAGGGCGACGATGCGATAGTGCCGGGGGTTGAGGAATTGAGAAAAACGGAAGATAGCCCCGCCCTTGCCGGCCGTATCCCGCCCTTCGAAGATGATGGCCAGCCGCAGGCCGTTCTCGTAGATGTGTTTCTGTAATTTCAGCAGCTCTACCTGCAGGAAATACAATTCGTGCGCATAAGCGGGGTTGATGCTATAGTGTTGCAGAACCTGCTTATCGAAGACTTCGTCCTGGCCGGGCTTCATTTGTTCCATCCTGAATGCAGTGTTTATTTTTTAAAGATAAAATAAACGGCAAGAACCAGGCAGGCGAAGCCTGCGAAATGATTCCAGCGAAAGCTTTCCGTTTTAAAAAAGAGGAGGGAGAAGATGAGGAAAACCGTCAGGGTGATGACTTCCTGCAGGACTTTCAGTTCCACCAGGGCGAAAGGGCCGCCGTAGGATTTATATCCGATCCGGTTGGCGGGCACCTGCAGGCAGTATTCGAAAAAGGCGATAAGCCAGCTGATCACGATGACGCCAAATAGCCCCAGGCCGTCCAGCCATCTGATCTCCCGGAATTTCAGGTGGCCGTACCAGGCGAAGGTCATAAAGATGTTGGAGAGCACCAGTAAGGTTATGGTGGCCAGGGTTGTTTTCATGAGTTCGGCTGCAGCCTCGTTATGTTATGGAGAATCTGACTGGCCCCGGGGTAAATCGTCACCCGGGAAACCGGGAAAAATTCATCAAACAAACGCTTACTTTTTCAATATCACCTTGTACAGGTCTTTACGCCGGTCTTTCAGCGTATTGACGCTACCGAACTCATGGAGCTCCTTGAGCAATTCGAGGCTCACATCGGCAATGACGGTCATCTCCGTATTGGGGGTAGCCTCGGCCCGCACCGCGTTGGTGGGGAAGGCAAAGTCGGAAGGGGTGAAGATGGCCGACTGGGCGTAGTTGATGTCCATATTGTTCACCCGGGGCAGGTTGCCCACCGCGCCGGCGATGACGACGTAGCACTCATTTTCGATGGCGCGGGCCTGTGCGCAGAGGCGCACGCGGTTGTAACCGTTCTGCGTGTCGGTCAGGAAGGGGACGAAGAGGATCTGCATGCCCTGGTCGGCATAGATGCGGGCCAGTTCGGGAAACTCCACATCGTAGCAGATGAGGATGCCCACCTTGCCGCTGTCGGTGTCGAACACCTTGAGCTTATCGCCGCCGACCATACCCCAGGCGTCCCTTTCCGAGGGGGTGATCTGTATCTTCTGGAACTTTTCCCAGGTGCCGTCGCGGCGGCACAGGTAAGAGACATTGTACAGGTGGCCGTCGTCCTCCACCTTGGGCATGCTGCCGGTGATGATGTTGACGTTGTAGGAAACGGCAAACTCAATGAACTTATCCCGCAGGATAGTGGTGTAGCCGGCCAGCTCCCGAATGGCGCGCGCTTCTCCCAGGTGATTGTAATCGGCCATCAGGGGCGCTTCGAAAAATTCGGGGAAGAGGATGAAATCGGACTGATAGTCACTGACCGCGTCTATGAAGTATTCCACTTGTTCCAACAGGGCGTCGAAGTTGCGGAACAGGCGCATCTGCCATTGTACGATGCCGATGCGGACGACGTCTTTGGGCAGGTTGATCAGCTTTTCTTCTTCCTGGTAGTAGATGTTGTTCCACTCCAGTAAGGTGGCGTATTCTTTTGATTCCCGGTCTTCCGGAAGATAATTCTTAATGATCTTGCGGACGTGGAAATCATTTGAGAGCTGAAAGGTCAGCGTGGGGTCATAGATCTCTTTGAGTTTTACCTGGTTGATGTACTGCCGTGGAGTGAGCTCACCGCTGTATTCCTTATAGTTGGGTATCCGGCCTCCGACGATGATGGAACGCAGGTTGAGGTTCTCGCAGAGTT
This sequence comes from Phaeodactylibacter sp., assembly GCA_024103175.1. Classification (GTDB taxonomy): domain Bacteria; phylum Bacteroidota; class Bacteroidia; order Chitinophagales; family Saprospiraceae; genus JACJXW01. The sequence goes on along the minus strand of JAGFJE010000140.1, from coordinate 13,881 downwards.
CCTTGCGGGCGTCGTACAGGCGCCGCCCCAGGCGCATACCCCGGAATTTGGGGTGGACGAAGAGTTCTATCCCGTAAAGCACATCGCCATCCGGGGTGTGCGTACTGAAGGTCTCATTTCCAGTGATCTTCTGATAGGTGTGGTTGTCCCCAAATTTGGAGTAATCGACAATGATCGAAAGGGCGCAGGCGGCCACTTTGCCGTCGACGGCGACGCAGAGCTGCCCCTCCGGGAAAATGTCCAGCAGTTTGCTGATCGACCTTTTATTCCAATGCGCGGCCCCTCCCCCGGAGTAGGCCTTGGCCATGGCTTCCTTGAGGCTTAAATAGTCTTCGAGTTCAAGATTGCGCAGCTCTATCTTTTTGGTGGCTACTTCTTCCATGTGTTATCAGCTTTTTACTTGGGTGAATATGTTAAACAAAACGCTTTTGGGGTGGATGTGTTTGGGATTGTTATATAGTTATATGGTTATATGGCCACAGTATCTCCCCCCAGTTGACAACCCAGCAATATTACCATCCAGCAATATAACCCATACGCCCGTCAAGCCACCTCAAACTTATACCCTATACCATACACCGTTTTCAGGTAATCGCTGTATCCGTGCGCGGCCAGTTTTTTTCTCAGGTTTTTGACGTGAGCGTAGATGAAGTCGAAGGAAATGGCGTCTTCCATATAATCTCCCCAGAGATGTTCGGCGATGCTTTCTTTGGTAACGACCCGGTTTTTGTTGCGGGCCAGGAAAAGGAGGATCTCGAATTCCTTTTTGGTGAGGTTCAGGGGGATGCCGTCGGCCAATACGATGTGCTCATCAAGTTTGAGGAGCAGGCCGCCGAAGGCCAAAATCTTGCTGAAATCCCCGGTTTTGCGGCGCATGACCGCTTTCACGCGGGCGTGGAGTTCTCCCAGGTCGAAGGGTATGGCCAGAAAGTCATCGGCCCCTTCTTCCAGCCCCTGAATGCGCTCTTGGGGCTGGTTGGCGGAGGATAGCAGGATGATGCCCGTCTGGGTATCTTCTTCCCGGAGCATACGCACCAGCCGCAGCCCGTCCCCATCGGGAAGGCCGAGGTTGATCAAGACGCAGTCGTAGTCATAGTTATTCAGCTTTCTGACACCTTCCTGATAGGTATTAGCCTGTTCGCAGACGTAGCCTTCGCGCTTAAAATAGCGGAGCATTTTCGTCAGCAGGTGCTGGGCATCCTCAACGATCAGGATCTTCATCGAAAGCTTTTTCTGGCGTTCGCCCGCAAAATACGGAACAGTGTGTAATATTTCTTTTTGCGCTTCGGGTTAATTCAGAATTCTTTCAGAATTGCACCCCTCTTTTGCAAAAAAATAGAGGCTGCCATATACCGAGCAAATGGATATACAGGTTCAATCGAACGAACAACTTTTTGAAGCCCTCATCACGGGGCTTCTAACGCAAGGCTATGCCGTAGCGGATGGATTCCTGAGCCCGCCGGAGGCCCTGGCCATCCTGGATGCCTCCACCCGCTCCTTCGAGCATGGAGGTTTCAGTATTGCCGGCATAGGCAAAAGCCAGCATTATCAGCTCAACCGCAATATCCGCGGCGACCATATCAAGTGGCTCGACCACCATAATCCTCCGGAAGCCTGCCTGCCTTTTTTTACCCGGCTGCAGGAAATGATCCATTACTTCAACCGCAACCTCTACCTGGGCATCCGGGATATGGAGCTGCACTTCGCCGTGTATCCGGAAGGCGCTTTTTACAAGAGGCACCTGGATGTCTTTCGGCACACAAAAGCCAGGAAAGTCTCCATAATTTGTTATCTTAATGCAAATTGGCTTGCCGAAGACGGCGGGCAACTGCGCCTCTACCTTCCCGGGGAAGACGGAACCGAACGGCATGAGGATATTCTGCCGATGGCGGGCCGCCTGGTTTGTTTCAACAGCCAGAGCATTGAACACGAGGTCTTACCTGCCCGACGACGGCGTTACAGCATCACCGGCTGGCTGAAAGACGAACAGTCTTTGTTTGATCCCCCCTTGCCTGGCGGCTACTAGCTCTCGCAAGGGGGGCTTCTTTTAATAAAACTTTTTTTGCTCACCCTAAAATCAGTACAATGATCCATCCACACACACGTATACAGTTCATCAATGAGGAAATGGGGTATGGCGTATTTGCCACTCAGTTTCTGCCGAAGGGCACCATCACTTATGTGAAGGATAGCCTCGAAATGGAGATCAATCCCGAAGCTTTTGAGCATTACTCCCCGGAAATGCAGGAGGTCATCGAAAAATACTCCTACATCGATGAAAAGGGGGTTCGCATCGTGAGCTGGGATTTTGCCAAGTACGTCAACCATTGCTGCAACTGCAATACCATGAGCACCGGCTACGGATTTGAGATTGCCATCCGGGACATTCAGCCCGGCGAGCAGATCACTGATGAATATGGCATCTTCAACATCGGGAAGGAAATGGAATTGCAATGCCACCACAGCAACTGCCGCCGTCGGCTGAGCCCCGGCGATTTTGAAAAGTACTATCGGCAGTGGGACGAACAACTCCGGGACGCCCTGGCTGTTTTACTGGCCGTAGAGCAGCCCCTGCTGCCGATCATCGAACCCAAAGCACAGGAGGAATTCATGGCGTACCTGCAGGGCAAAGCTCCCTACCGCTCGGTTTACACGCTCAAGTATTTCCCACAGTTTGCTTCCAATGGAGTGGAAGTAAGGCGGTAAACCGGGGCCTTAGCCGCTTTCGCCGTTCGGTATTCGGTATTCGGATGCCCCGTGATTTGGTATGTTAGCCCTTTGGGATTATTCCTCCCGCGCTAAACACATACGGCCCCATCGGGCCATCGAATACCGAACGGCTGAAGTCGGGCCTGGTTGGTTTAGGTTGATCAGGAAGCAAAAAATGAAGGCTGAATTTATTCCTCTCTTTTACGTATTTTTGCATACCTCAAGATTCCCAAAACTGAAGGCGGTTGAGCGCATTGCCCTCCGGATGCTTTTCCGGGCCGGCCCACTTTGTATTTTATCCTTAAACCTTTTCTGCGATGAAGAGCCCCGTTTCGATCCTGCAACACGACGCCCCGGTCATTGAAGAACTTCTTCTGGAAGAAGTCCCGCCCGGAGAAATACAGCGTTTTCTACTTCACCTGGTAACCGATGGTATGGGGCTGCCGGTATTTATCCCCATCATTATTGCCCGGGGAATAGAAGACGGGCCCGTCGTCGGGCTGACGGCAGCCGTTCACGGGAACGAACTGAATGGCATCCCGGTAATACAGCGGCTCTTCCGTGAAGTTAAGGTTGGAGAATTGCGAGGCACAATCGTAGGCGTTCCTGTGGTCAATATCCCTTCTCTGCTCCGCAAAAGGCGGCGCTTCATCGACGGCACGGACCTCAACCACATCATGCCCGGCAAGCCCGACGGCAACGTCAGCCAGGTTTACGCTTACCGCATCGTCAACTGGATCGTCAGCAAATTTGATTATCTCATCGACCTGCATACGGCCAGTTTCGGGCGGGTCAACTCCTACTACATCCGCGCTGATATGTCGGCTCCGGAAACCCAGAAGATGGCCCTGCTCCAAAACGCCCAGATCATCGTGCACAATCCTCCCTCCGACGGTACGCTCCGCGGGGCGGCCGATGCTCTCGGCATCCACGCCATCACGCTGGAGGTGGGCAACCCCAACACGTTCCAGAAAGGCCTCATCCGTTCGGGGCTGACCGGCATCCACAACATGCTTCACGCCCTCAATATGACGGATGACGAAATTGAGGAGCCGGAAAAGCCCCCCGTCATCTGCCACCACTCCTACTGGTTGTATACCGATACCGGCGGCATACTGACCGTCCATCCCCAGGTGGCGCAAATGGTGAAAAAAGGAGAAGTGGTCGCCACCCTGCGTAACATCTTCGGCGACCTGATTCGCGAGTACGCAGCACCGGAAGACGGGATCGTTATCGGAAAGAGTGTCAGCCCGATCAATCAGACGGGGGGGAGGATCCTGCATCTGGGGGTGTTGGAGGGAAAGAAGGAATGAGGGAAAGAAGGAAAGAAGGAATGAGGGAATGAGGGAATGATTAGCCTTGCACATTCATTCCCTCATTCCTTCATTCCTTCAATCACTTCATATATACCTCCAGGTTTTCCGCCCGCTGCCTTCCGGTGAGGCGCCCCCCGGCGCTTGGCGCTTCCTGAATGGCCGGTAGGTAGCTGCGTTCCAGGAAAGCGGTGGCCGGCCCCTGGCCGATCTCCGACAGCCGGTTGGCCGCCAGGATAATGCTGGTGGCGCCGACGTCATTGGTGGTGAAAAGGCGGGCGTCGCCTTCATTCTCGCCATTGATGGTAAGCGCCACGATCTCATTATCCTTGAGTTCCCCTTCTTCCCAGAAAAGCTCATAGGCCTGGCTGCGGTCGATGGTGTCGATGCCGGGGGCGAAGCGGATGGGGGATATTTCTACCGTATTGCGAAAGAGGTTGCCTTCTGTGTCCGTCCATTCGAATTCCCCCTGGGCACGGAACCCGGCGTACTCGCGTTCGTAGTAGGCCAGCACAGAGTTGAAGGTTAGCGGGTCTCCGTCGAAGGTGACTTTGCTGTCGCCGGCCAATTGCAGGCGGGTGCCCGCCTCGTTGCTGAAGTGAAACGTGGCGCGGGCGTAGGTCTTGTCTTCGTTGGCGTTGTAGAAAAGCTCGTAAACGGTAAAGACCCGGTCCTGGTTGACAGTGTCTGACAACTCGCTGTTGCAGCTGAAAAAAGATATACTGCCGATCAGGGCGCAAAAAATAAAGAACTGCGTTTTCATAGTTAAAAGGATTGGTGATCGTAAATCGGATTCCACAATCCTAGAACGAACCTGTCGGCGTGTACCCTTCCAAAGATCCCGTTAAAATATGGTTAAGAGATGAGTAAAAAAAAGCCTCCTGGCGCTTTCATGGCCAAGAGGCTGCAATTCTCCCAACACTTAAATGGTTTTTTCGTGTGCTTTGCGTTACTTTGTTTGAGTATGGTAAAGAGGGCGGCGCCCCGACACACGATTAGTTTTCTTTATATAAGGTAAAGCTCTGCGAAAATCTATAGCACAAAGAAAAATATAATTAAAGAATGCTTCAATTGCATAGAAATGTAAAATTCATGTGTTTTTCTGGCACTAAGGACACATTATTACATGAAAATGTGATAAATTTATATCAGCCGATAAACAAAAGCCTGGAGCATCCCCCTTTTTGTATCTTTTGACCAGCCTACTTGCCGGTTGCTGAAGAAACCCGGTTGCATGTTGATAGCGATATTGCAGGGAACTAGACCTCTTTTATTATGAAACAATTAGCATTGATAGAGGATGACCAGCGCCTTTTAAAACGGATGGCCGTTTTTCTGAACAATCAGCCTGAATTGAAATGTGTTATCGCCGCCCGTTCCCTGGGTGATTTCTTTGAACGCCTGGATGAAGGGGTAAGGCTGGACCTTCTGCTGCTCGATATCGAACTTTCCAACGAAATTAATACCATTAACCACCTTCAGAAGATCAAAAATTTATTGCCGTCCATTAAGGTTCTGGTCATAACGGGGCACAACCATCCGGATTATGTGCTCAAAGCCGTACAACAGGGGGCCGACAGTTTTTTCCTTAAAGGCTCGGGCCTGCCCAGGTTGCTGGAGGCCATTGATTCTACCCTCAGTGGCGGCGCTTATTTTGACCCGGCGGCGGCGGCGCACATGATCCCTTACCTCAGAGGGCGAAAAGAGCCTGTCGCTAAGGGCATCTCCATCTCGGATGGCCGGAAAACCGCGCCTTCTGAAGGAGCCCCTGCTCAAACCGGCCCTCAGCTGAGCCAGAGGGAAAAGCAAGTCGCCCGCGGCCTGATGCAGGGGCAGAGCTATAAGGAAATTGCAGAAAACATCAACCTTTCCATCAATACGATCCGCCACTACGTAAAAGTGCTTTACAAAAAGTTTGGAGTGGCCAATAAGATCCAGCTCAGCAACAAGCTGAAAAATCACATGTGATCAGGAGCCAGGCAAAAACACCAGGAATGGCTCTTTTAGTCCGTCGCAGGCCAGTGAAAAATGAACCAAATGACTGATGAAGATGGCCCAAAGGAAAATTACATTTGCCCTTTTTTGCGTCTTATTGGCCCTTCTGTTTCTGTGTAATCCAATGGCAGCTGCCGATATCAACAGAGACAGCCTGGCCCAGGCGTTAAAAGAGGCGCCGGAGAACAGCTTACAGCGGGCGCAAATACTCCAGCAACTCAGCTCATCTTATCGCGAGGACGCTCCGGATGAATCCATATTTTACGGAGAAGAGCTAATACGCCTGGCCGGCGGCCTGGCTTCTTCCGACCTGCTTTACCTCGGCCACATGTCTACCGGGGTAGCCTATGCCATTAAAGGCAACTTTCCGGAGAAGGCCCTCCGACATTTTATCGCTGCTGTGGATATCGCCAAAAAAGAACAAGGAGAAGAATGGGCCTTACGCCAGGTTAAAAGCCGGATCAACATTGCCGGAGTACACTGGCAGTTGGAAAATATCGGGCCGGCCCTGGCCTATGCCTATGAGAATGTAACTCAATTGAAGTCGATGGATGAACCCCTGACGCTGGCCGATGCCTATCGCACCATAGCTCTTATGCACCGGACCGCTCAGGTTTACGATTCTACTTTCATTTACCTCGACAAGGCCCTCGAAATTTACGAGGCGGAAGGGGAATATCACCGGAGGGCCTTTACGCTGGCCACCTTGGCCAATACCTATCAGAAAACGGGCTTGCATGAACAGGCCCGGGAAATCCTCTATCAGGCCCGGCAACATGCTCTCCGGCATCAAGACTCCACCTTGCTGAGGGATACTTACCAGGGCCTTTCCAGTACCTACCTGCAGCTCAACAGAATGGATAGCGCCGAATATTATGCCCGTCGGCTGATGGATGTGGCGAATGAGAAAGGGCTCCTGCCCAACCTGGCGGAGAGCTACAAGCTGTTGTCCGAGATTTTTTCTACAACCAGCCAGTTGGATAGTGCTTTGCATTACCATAAGTTGTATTCGGAAACGCGCGAACAGGTTATCAGTGATGAAAAGGCCCGCGTGATCCAGGAAATGGACACCAAATACCAGGCCCGGGAAAAGGCCCGGGAAAACCGGGAGCTCCGGGAACAATATGGCCAGGCCCGGTTTCGGAACACCCTCCTGGCGGTCAGCTCCATCCTCTTCCTGCTTCTGGTAGCCGCCATTGCCTTCTATTACTACCGGCTGCGCTGGAAAAATGCCGAACTGAAAAAATTAAACGAGGAAATGAGCAATATGCACGCCAGCCAGGTGGCCCTCATGCATGAGAAACGGCATATGGTCAGCCTCATTGCTCACGATATTCGCACCCCCCTTTCCCTCATACAGATCAACACCCATACCCTGGCCCACAGTACAGGCCTTGGTAATGAAGAGCAGAAGGATATACTGGCGGAGATTGAACAGGCGACGAAAGATATCGACCGGGCAACCCTGAAAATCATGGAAGTAGAGAACAAAACGAAACCTCCGATATCTTTTCAATCAGCCCCGTTTGACCTCATCCGGGTGCTTGAAGAATCGATCCGGGAGTTCACTCCTTTTGCCCGCAGTAAATCCATTAACCTGCAGTTCAGAACCAGCAAAGAAACGGAGCCCATCACGGGCGACCCATTCCTCCTCCGCCACATTGCCGCCAACCTGCTTTCCAATGCCATTAAATATTCACCCCCGGGCAAAAAAATCGAGCTGTCCTTCCGGGATAATGGCCATGAAATAGCTTTTAGCGTAAAAGACCAGGGCCCGGGCCTGTCCGAACAGGAACAACAGCAGCTTTTCCAAAAGGGAAAAACATTCTACTCTGGCAATAACAACGGCAGGCATTCTCTGGGAGAGGGGCTCTACCTCACCCACCGTTATGTAGAGGCAATGGGTGGTAAAATAACGGTTGAAAGCAAAACAGGCCACGGAGCTTTGTTTACCGTCAGATTGCCCAAAGAGGAAACACCCCCGGCCGGCGGCCCTTACGCCAGAAGAGAAGAGTGAAGCCGACAGGTATGCAGCTCCACTCTTCAATTAAAAATACTAGTTGTGGGATTGGGACAATTCCTTCAAGTTCTGGACATGAGGTTTTACAGGGAGTTCGCAGCTCGGCTTCATGAACGAGTTCAGTTGCAGGGCCATTCCCGGCTTCGGAAGTGTGAAAAGCCCCTCAGGCGCCGGGAGCTGTTTTCTACCATCGTAAGGGGGAGAAAAGGTGGCGTGGGAAAGTATGTATCGAAAGGCGTGTAGACAGCTGCCGTAGATAATTGGCACACCCTGCATGAAAACTTATGGTGCAAATATAGGGCATTATTTTATATTAATAATATTTTAAATGTGTTTTTTGAGGAAAAATAGTATTAAGAAACCGAGTGTGGAGGTGGGATAGCTTCCTGGAACAAGCCGAAAACCTGCCGCTTTCAGGTTTGGTGTAGCTAAACCCGGGCAATGCAAACATGTTTTCAAGGAAGTATGGTTATATTTATATTTAATGCCGGCTGACCAGACGGTCGCACTTCCGACTTAAATTGGTTGCACGTCCAAAGTCCAGACTTCAATAGAGGAACGAAAAAATATGCTGCCAGGAGTGATTCGCGTAGGTATAATAGACGATGACGCCATAATCCGGGAAGAATTGGGTTTCCTGCTGCAATGCCATCCGGATGAGTTTGAGCTGCTATTCGAAGCTGCCTCTATGGGGCAATTCTTTGAGTTGCTCAACCTGGATAAGAAGCCCGACATTATCCTGCTGGACATCAGCCTGGCCGAGCAGAACAGCCTCGATCAGATTGGAAAACTGAAACGCCTGCTGCCGGATTCGCGGGTCATTATCATTACCGGCCATACCGAACCCGGTTTTCTGATGAAAGCCCTCCAAAACGGCGCCCAGGGATACTTCGTAAAAAACAGCCGGCCGGAAAGGATAATGGAGGCCATCCGGGAGACATACAAAGGCGGAGCATATATAGAGCCCCGGATGGCCAGTTCTCTTCTCGGTTTCTTTCAGGGCGGCGAGGGGAAACAGGAAGGCAAATCGCGTATTTCGAATCGGTTGGAAGGGCTTGAACCCAATCTTCATCCCCGCGAAATAGAAGTAGCCGAAGGGCTGGCCTCGGGAATGGCCTACAAGGAAATTGCCGCCGCCAATAACATCGGCCTGAATACCGTACGCCACTATGTTAAGTCATTGTACCGAAAACTAGGGATTTCCAGCAGGCAGGAGTTGATCGAACTGTTGAACGAATAGTTGTGGCCCCTTAGGCCGTTATACAGGCGGACTGGCAACCATTTAATTAACCCTCTTCTTTGGCCAGCGGCAACAGAATGGTGAATGTGCTTCCCGCCCCTTCCCGGCTATTCACCTCCAGCTCGCCGTCATAACGCCGGAGGATCTCCTGAACGATCTGCAGGCCGAGGCCGGCGCCCCGCTCGTCGGCTGTCCCGTGTGAAGCAGGCTGGAAAGGGAGGGAAAACAATTGTTCCAGCTTTTCGGCCTCCATACCTTTGCCATTGTCCTGTACAGAAATAACGGCCCGTCCGTTTTCCCGGTAAGCCCGCAAGTTGACGGCGCCTCCTTCCGGAGTAAATTTTATGGCGTTGGACAGCAGGTTCTGGAGTAGGATTGCCAATCCGTCCTTCCCTGCCTGTACGAAAAGGCCGGGAGCAGCCTCCAGGTTGAGGTTGAGCTGTTTCAGGCTGGCCACTTCCTGATAGGTTCCCATTACTTCGCCGATGACGGTTTTCACGTTGGCCGGCCCCTTGCCAAAAGAAAGGCGCCCGCTTTCCAGCAAGCTCCAGTTCAGCAGGTTGTTCAGCATGTTGTTGGTGCTATAGGCAAGGTTCTGGGCTTTCTTTCCCAGGCCTGCCAGCTTGTCGAACTCTTTTTTCTCGAGCGCATAGCGGATACGGTTGGCAATGTTGCCGAAGTACATCAGCGGGCCGCGCAGCTCATGGCCGACAATAGAGAACAGCTTGTCTTTGGCGGCGTTGAGGGCTTCCAGGTGGGCCTTTTGCTCGGCAATGGTCCGGCGGTCTCGTTCGATCTGCTGGAGGCGGCGGGCTACCTCGGCTTCCAGGAGGATCTTGGCGCGCCTCAGTTGCCAGAGCCGCAGGTAGAACAGCAGGATGGCCAGGCCGGTTATCATTAAGGCCGCAGTAAGGACAAACCACCACCTCAGATAGACGGGGCGGACTGAATAGAGGGGGATGGCCAGGTCGTTGCCCGCCCAGTATCCGTCTTGCCCCATGGCCCGGACCCTGAGCGTATACTGTCCGTAGGGCATCTGCCCGATGGGCACCTGGTTTCCCGTCATTATCTGCCAGCCGGGGCTGATCCCTTCTATGCTAAAAAAATAGCGGTTGTCTTCGGGCAGAAAGTAATCGTTGAGGAAAAAATGGAATACGGCAAACCTGCGGCGGGATGTCAGCTCGAGAAAACCCTGTTCCCTGAACCGCCCGGTGACGTCTTGCGTCATTCCCGCCTTTGAATTGAACTGCTCCACCTTAAGGACATTGAGCTTCGTATTTTCCCGCTGCCGGGTGGAAATTTCCTGCGGCAGGAAACTGGCCAGTCCTTCTATGGTGCCGAATAGGAGGCGCCCATCCTCGAGCTGAAGATGGCTGTAAGCGTTAAATTCGTTGGAGGGCAGCCCATGTAGCTCTTTAAAGGTATGTACCATGTGGCTGGCTGTATCGAACAGCATCAGGCCGTTCTGGCTGGGCAACCACAGAAAGCCGCGTTCGTCCGGATAGGCGGCATAAACGATATTGCTGGACAGGCCATCTTCGATAGTGAATTGCCTGAAGCTGCCGTCATCCCGGTCCCAGCGGATGAGCCCTCCTCCCCGGCACGACAACCAGAAACGGCGGGAGGATTCGCGGAAAATATGGGAGATGTAAAAAGGAGGCAGCTCGTCAATATGTTGTATTTGTGTACGCTCCGGAGAAATAAGGAATACGCCCTCGCTGCTGCCTGCCCATAGCCCTTCTTCGCTTTCACAAAGCCAGGTGCAGGATTTTCCACCCAGGTGTTCATTTATGGCCTCGTCAAAAACAAATTGCCCGGAGGCTTCCTCATAATGGGCCAGGCCATTGTCTGTTCCCATCCATACCCTGCCACTGCCGTCAATGAATGGATACAAGGGGTCAGCCGGTATGCCTTCCTTGTTTTCGATCGGGAACAATTTCATAGAACCGTTTTCCAGCTCTAACCGGACGGCCCTGTTGCCATTTAAGGCAGACCATATTTTCCCGTCGGATGCGCGCAGCAGCCCCATGCCATAGAGCGTTTCACCTTCAAATTCAAAGGCCGGTATTTTCACGCCGGTAGAAAGCGCCAGTTTGTAAAACCCATCATAGGTGGCGGCCAGGATCGTATCCGCTTCAAGCTGTATCATGCCCCGAAAACTGGACTTCTTCAGGTAAGGCCGGAAAATGTTTTCCCGGACGTCCAGCAATAACAGGCCTTTGTCAAGGCTTTTCCACGCCAGGCCGTCGCTGTCAATAAAAAGGCTGGCAAACGGCGGATGGAGTGAAAATTGTTCCGGGAATTGCATTTTTTCCGAAAGGGCAACCAGCCGTTTCCCCCCGGCGTCAAAAATATGCAGGTCATCATTTTGGAAACACCATAACCGCCCACCGGGGGTTTCCTGAATCTTCCAGTAAGGGCTTACATCCAGGTTTTCTCCATTTGGCAGGCGGTACTGCTTGTTTAGCTCCTGCCCCCGGTATTTGAGTAAATAATACCAGTAAGCCTGAAGCAGTACTCCTCCATTTTTCAATGAAATAATCCTGTATGGAAAGCCCTTGTAGCCGGTGATCCGGTCTCGCTCCAGTGTGTTTCCCGAACGGCCTACTCTCAGGAGCGCTGCGGGGCCCAAAAGCCAGAAGCTGTTCTCATCTGCCGGCAAGGCGTAACTAATGGGATGAGCGCCTTTATTATCCACAAGCAATGTGAACCTATCGCCATCATAGAGATAAGCTTTGCCGGAATAGGTGCCCAGCCAGGCCATACGGTTATTATCCACATAAAGCCCGAAGAGTTCTTCCTCTCCAAAAGGCGCTTTGTCTCCAAAATAATCCCGGAAAGAGTAGGTTTGCTCGGTTATCGGATCAAAAAAAGACAATTTTACTTCGCCTCCTATCAAGCCGTTATATTCCTTGAACCCATAATTGCCCACCCATAGCAACCCGTCGGGCCCTTCATAGAGGAGGTTGATGTCATTGGTGGGAAGCCCGTGCTGTTCTTTGCTGTAGCTCAACACCTTCACCCCATCATACCGGTTAAGGGCCTCGGAAGTAGCGATCCAGATAAACCCCTGTTTATCCTGCAATACCTTGCGAACGAACCGGCTGGAAAGGCCTTCTTCCACCGAAAAAATCCGATGCCGGATGATATACTCCTGTCCCGTGCCGGCCAGGGGCAGGAGCAGGAGTAGAAATAACCTGAATACGTCCCATGGATTTCGGGGCAGCATATTTGTTACAGTTAACCACTTAAAGGGCTGGGTTATCTGTAAAGATATGGTAATGGGTAGGTGGTTGCAAATAAATGTGTTGCTTATTTAAAAGCGGTAATTTACACCCAGGGATACCACATGCGGCGCTCCGATGGCCACCTCGCCGCCAATGCCCAGCTTTTCGGTGAAGTAACTACGCATCCCAAAGAGGATCAGCTGAGGCGCAAAAGCCGGGCCGCTGGCTTTGGGCGGGTCGAAATTGGGGTTGTCGGTGCCCACATCCAGCGACCAGTTGCTCATGCCTATCCGAAGGCCGGAATACATATCCATGGTTTCGGAATTGCCGTAGTGGAATAATCCCCGGACGGCCAGGTTGAAACGGGACAGGCGGACGTCGAAGTTCTCATTCGTTTCTCCATAGTCCGAATAGGCCAGGTTGAAGCTTTGGTAGGAGAGCCCACCGCCCAGGCTTATCCTATCCGTCAGCGCATAATCGTAGGTGAACTGCACCGCCGGCGGCGTGGAAGCGTCAACGTTGGCGTCGATCTCCGAAAGGCTGAACAACGCGCTGGCCAGGCTGAAGCCGGTATGGAGCCCGACGGCGGATTGCCCTTCCTGGTTCTGGGCCGGTAATAAAGTAGCGCAGCCCAGGGAAAGTAAGAGGAATAAGGGAATGGTTTTCATAGGTCCTGTTTTGTTTACTTCCCTCCAACGCAGGGGCATTGCTCTTTAGCGAAAAGCCTGTTGGAATTAACAGGAATTTAAGGAAAGAGGCCGCCTTTGCCGTTAAAGAGTTTTAATAAATCAGTTTCCTGAAGTAATTTGGCGGGTATTCCAGCAGAAAGAACGAAAAACCGCTACGCCATGAGCCTCAGAAAAAACTTCAGCTTCACCTTCACCGCCCTCATTACGCTTTTCTTCCTATGGGGGCTGCTCACCTCCCTCAACGACATCCTGGTGCCCCACCTCAAGGCTGCCTTCGACCTCAGGCACTGGCAGGCGCAACTCATTCAGTTCTTTTTCTTTGGCGCTTATTTTCTGATGAGTATCCCGGCGGGTTATATCATCCGGCGGACGGGCTACAAGCGGGGCATCGTCATCGGGCTGGTGCTGATGGGGCTGGGGTGTTTTATCTTCTATCCGGCGTCCATCGTCCAGGTTTACGGCATCTTCCTGCTGGCCTTGTTCATTCTGGCTTCCGGCATTACCATCCTGCAGGTGGCGGCCAACCCCTACGTGGCCATCATCGGCCCGGAGGAGACTGCTGCCAGCCGCCTCAACCTGGCGCAGGGCTTCAATTCCCTGGGCCACACCATCGCTCCCCTTTTCGGCTCCTGGCTCATCCTGCAGAATACGGATATCGTGGATGTATCCACCGTTCAGGGGCCCTATA